>JBDREN010000079.1:0-7055 GCA_043819795.1 Elusimicrobiota bacterium | reverse complement strand
CCGCAGGCTCCGGGCGAGGTGCTCGGATTCGCGGGCAGCGCCCTGTCCACGACCCAGGTCCGGTGGATGTGGGACGCCTCGCCCGGGGCGACGGCCTATCATCTGCTGAACGCGGGCGCGGGCGCCGTGGCGTCGCTGGCGGGGTCCGCCACGCAGTACATAGACGTGTTGACGCCGAACGCGACCTCGCAGATCGTCGCCATCCGAGCGCTCAACGACGTGGGAGCGGGCCCGGTCAGCCAGGCGCCCGAGGCGCCCATCGCCGCGCTGGCCGCGGCGCCGGGGACGCCCACCTTCGGCAGCGTGGCCCAGAGCAGCGTGGCCGTCAGCTGGGCGCCGAACGGCAACCCGGCCGGGACCCCGTATGAGGTCTACCGCGCGACGGCCGTGGGCGGGCCGTTCGCCCTGGCCTACTCGGCCGTGGCCACGACGATCGCGGACATCGGCCTGGCGCCGGCGGCGACCTACTACTACCGGGTGCGAGCCAAGAATTTCAATGGCTTCTTCTCCGGCTATTCGGCGACAGCCTCGGTCGTGACCCTGCCGGCGACCATCCCGTCCATCATTGGGCGGGTCGCCTACGCCGGCCGCCAGCAGGGCAGCATATGGGTCCAGGCCTACGCCAGCTCGGGTCCGTACTCGGGCCACGCGAGCTCGGTGCCGTTCTCGGGCCTTGCCGCGAGCGTGCGCCTGACGCTGAGCGCGGACCAGCCGTACTACCTGGAGGTGCCGGGCGGCCAGTCTTATTTCGTGCGGGCCTTCGTGGACGTGGACGCCTCCAGCGGCGCGACCAACGGCGAGGCTAGGGGCCACTTCCAGATCTCGACCGGGCCGGCCCTCGCGATCGCGGTGGGCGGCGGTCCCGTGAGCGGGAAGAACTTCGCGGTCTTCGTGGATACGACGCCGCCGGCGAGCCCGTTGGGCACGAACGCGCAGCTCTCCTACGGCCGCGTGGACCTGAAGTGGACCTCGCCGGTCACCAACGAGAACGGGACGACGCTCTACGACCTGGCGGGCTTCCGGGTGCAGCGCACCACGGTCCCGGCCGCGGGCTTCACCACGCTTTCGACGTACACGGTCCGCGGGGTGACGGGGACCGTCTCCGGCACGACCTTCGCGGACAGGAATCCCGTGGGCGGCGTGGACAACATCTACCGGATCATCGCGGTGGACTACGGCGGCAACGAGAGCCGGCCCTCCGGCGCGCTCGCGGTAAAGCCGTCGGTCGGAGGCACGATCTCCGGCTCCATCAGCACGTTCACGGCGACGACTTCCGGCGCCTACCGGGTGCGGCTGTCCACGAGTCCTCGGCGCGAGGACCCCTTCAAGGCCGAGACCACGCTGACCTCGTTCAGCTTCGCCGGCCTCGAGGACGGGACGTACTTCCTGCGCGCCTTCCGCGACCTGGACGGGGACAGCCTGCAGGACGACAACGAGCCGGCCGGCACGCACGGCGGCATCGCCCAGCCCTTCCCGCTCAAGATCGTGGGAGGCAACACGGTCTCGAGCCGGATCGTGACGATCTGCGACCGGACGACCATCAACCTGAACTCGGGCGCGTCGGCGAGCCTCCAGGCGACGGACTGCACGGCGCGGGACCGCGGGGCCGGGCACTATACCGACCTCTACACCTTCCGCGTGGGCGGCGGCGCGCAGGGCTCGGTGGCCCCGGGCTCGCAGATCCACGCCTCGATGTTCTCGCCGGAGGTCTCCCCGTGGCTGTTCCTGATCGGGCCCGACGGCAACGTGGTGGACGACGACAACTACTCGGGCGGGGCCTTCATCGAATTCATGGTGAACCAGGAAGGGCTATACATCCTGGAGCCGACCACGGTGGACCCGGGCCAGACGGGCTTCTACGACATCAGCCTCAACGTGGTGGGCGGCTACAATGGGACCATCTCGGGCGTGACCAGCTATTCGGGCTCCAAGACGGGACCGGTCCAGATCCAGGTCTTCGACAACCCGGACACGACCAACGCCTTCCCGTTTTTGGTGCAGACCGAGCCGTCCGCCGGAGCGTTCTCCATCGGCGGCATGCCCGACGGGAGGTTCTACTTCCGGTCCTTCATGGACGTGAACGGCAACGGCATCAAGGACGCGAGCGAGCCCTCGGGCGCGTATGGCCTGAGCGCCTCGTCGCTGAGCGCGGTCAACATGTACGGCGGCGTGCCCGACACGTCGAGCGTCGAGATCCGGCTGACGGACCCGGCGGTGGGGACCGTCAAGGGGCAGATCCTGCGCGAGGGCTCGCAGGCCGGCACGATCCGCGTGGAGATAGGCAAGCGCCAGTGCTCGGATTGCGAGGATATCGACGTGGTGCGCTTCGCGACAATCCCTGCGGCGGGGCCCTACATCCTGGAGTTCGTGCCGCCGGCGACCACCTACGTGCTGCGCGGCTACGTGGACGCGAACGGCAACAACATGTTCGACATGATCTCCGAGGCCAGCAAGTCCTCGGCGCCGGTCACCGTGCAGTCCAACTCGACGACGACCGTGAACCTCCTGGTGATAGACAACGGCATCGGCGCGGCCGGCAACTCGGTCATCTCGGGCACGATCACCTACAGCGGAAGCTCGACCGGCACGGTCTTCATGGGCTTCGCCACGGATCGCGGCTTCGAGTACTTGCCCTATACCCTCACGCTGGCCTCCACGGGGTCCTACATCAAGAGCGGCGTGCTCGGGAACACCAGCTACTACATAGGCGCCTTCATAGACGTCAACGGCAACGGCAACATGGACGACGAGGGCGACGTCATCGAGCCCGGCGCTCCGTACAGCGCCACGGGCGGCGAGCCCACGCCGGTCTACGTGCCGCAGTCGAGCTCGGTGGTCGTGTCCTTCGCCATCCCGGAGCCGCCGGGCGGCGTCATCTCGGGCACGGTGACCTACTCGAGCAGCACCGCGCGCAAGTCGGGAGACATCGTGGTCCAGGCCTATACCGAGACCCCGATGCATCAGGAGGGGGGCTGGAGGAACGTGCGCATCCCGCAGCGGGTGGGAGTCTCCAGCTACTCCTACAGGCTGCCGGGCTTGGTCGCGAGCACGTTCCGGGTGAACGCCTTCGTGGACGGGAACTTCAACGAGCGCTCGGACTTCGGCGAGCCGTTCTTCGAGCGCCAGCAGTCGGTGGCGGTCTCCTCGGGTCCCGGCGCGAGCCCGGTGGCCGGCATCAATCTCTTCATCGCCGACGCGGGCCAGGGCGGGCCCACCGGCAACATCGGCAAGCTCTCGGGCTGGGTGGACTACTTCGGCGGCCAGCCCGGCCCGATGGTCGTGCAGGCGTTCACGACGAACACCTTCGTGGGCCGGCCGCTGCTGCACGGGACCGCGGGCGGAGGGCCGAGCAACTTCAGCTTCGACTTCGGCAACGTGCCCTTCAACACCTATTTCCTGCGCGCCTTCAAGGACGCGAACAACGACGGGCTTCTCGCCCCGGCGTTCGAGGCCAGCGGCCGGCTCACGAGCCCCATGGCGGCGGGGAGCACGATCACGCTCAAGAACGACTTCCCGGTGGTGCACGACCTCTACGGCTTGGTCGAGGACCCGGGCAAGCCCGTGGGAGCCGGGAGCGACAGCCTTTCGGGTACGGTGCTCTACAAAACGACCGCCCCGGTCTCGGGGAAGGTCCATGTGCTCATCTTCAAGCCCGGCTCGGACAGTCCGGTGCGAAGCTCGACCTATGCGGTCACCACGAGCCCGATCTCCTACTCGTTCGGGAACCTGGAGCCCGGGCAATATTTCCCGCGCGCCTTCATCGACGTGAACGGCGATTTCAGCCCCAACGCCGGCGAGCCTTTCGGCGGCTTCCGCTACGAAGGCGTCTTCGTGCAGGGGAGCGTCGGGGGAGCGGACTTCGACGTGTGCGAGCGCTTCCCCATCAACACCACGCCGGGCGTTCCGACCACGGCCTTCCTCGCGACCACCGACTGCCGTTCGCTGGACGCGCCCTTGGGGGCGTCGGGGCTCGCCAAGGCCCCGTACCAGAAGATGTTCAGGTTCGCCGGGAGCCGCGGCCAGGTCGTCACGATCAGCATGGAGGGGGTCGGGTTCTTCGACACGTATTTGACCCTCTACGGCCCGCGAGGCGGCCTGCTGATCCAGGACGACGACGGCGCGGGCAAGGGCAACGCGCGCATCTCCGAGTTCGTCGTGCCGGAGTCGGGCCAGTACATGATCGGCGCCTCGGCCTTCGCCGGCGGCATCACCGGCGAGTTCAAGGTCACGTTCGCGGGCTCGGCCGGGAGCCTGGGCTCCATCGCGGGCGAGGTGACCTACTCCGGCAGCCAGGGCGGCCAGGTCCGGATAGGGCTCTTCAACAGCCCGAACTTCGGCCAGCCGACCGCCTCCGTGGACGGCAGGAATCTCCCGGGACCCGGGCCCTTCTCCTTCGGCAACCTGGCCTCCGGTACGAGCTACTATCTCGGCGCGTTCATCGACGTCAACGGCAACTTGGAGATCGACGAGGGCGAGGACTCGGGGGCGTTCGGCGGCTTCGAGAGCCCGGACCCGGTCTATCTCCGCTCCGGCCAGAACGTGGACGGCATCATCCTGGACATCGTCGCCTCGACCGAGGCGGCGGCGGGCGCCTCCGGCATCACCGGGTTCATCGCCTACGCCGGCCCCCAGCGGGGGATCCTGCGCGTGCAGCTTTTCGCCGATCCGAGCTTCGCGGGCAAGCCGGTGGCCGAACGGGCCATCCCGACCGGGTTCGGCCCCTACGACCTGGGCGTGCCCGGCGGCCAGCCGTACTTCGTGCGCGCCTTCCTGGACGTGAACAACAACTTCGCGCTCGATTCCTTCGAGCCGAGCGGGGTCTACGCGCCCAACAACCAGGGCGCGGAGCCGGTGTTCCCGCCGCTCGCGGGCGCCATCCACGGCGTCGATTTCGACATATTCGACCCCGGCTTCGATCCGGGCGTCGGCGGCGCGGCCGGCGAGGGCACGGGAAGCGTCACGCCCGCGACCGCCAGCGCCGGGGAGCTCCTGGCCAGCGTCACCGTGCAGCTCCTGGTCGGCGAGAACGGCATCCAGCCGGGAGGCGAGATCGTGATGGGCGTGCCGCCCGGGTTCCCGTTCCCGCAGGGCTCCGGCGGGCAGCCCGGCTACGTCACGGTGGCCTCGTCGAACACCATGGGCCAGCCGGCGAGCCTGTCGCTGGAGTTCCCGGCCGGCTTCCCGGCCGCCATCGCCCGCGTCGTCAACAGCACGCCGCTCTACACGGGCGCCACCGTGCAGTTCAACTATCACGACGCCTATCTCCCGTGCTTCGCCCAGGAGGGCACGTTCTTCCTGGCCACCAAGTCCACCGGCACGGTTCCCAAGCCGGAGCCCCTGTTCAACGGCTCGCCCCGGGTCGCGATCGTGGCCGGCTCCGCGGAGCTCGTGCAGGTGCGCGGCGGGTACTTCTCCCTGCTGCAGAACACGACCTCCGAGGCCCTGGTCCTCGAGGGCTTCGACCGCTGCGGCAACATCGCAGCGGTGGCGACCAGCACCAGCGTGGTCCTGCGCGCCAAGCGCTACAGCTTCAGCACCGGGCTCTTCGCGGACGAGGGCGGGCTCAAGTTCTCGTCGAGGACGACCGGACAGTTCGCCAGCCAGCTGGCTTTGACTTTCGCGCAGAACAACAGCTCGCGCACCTTCGTGGCCGTGTCCACCGCGATCGGCGACCTGGCCATCGAGATCTACTCCGAGCTCGACGGCCCGGCCACCTTCTACGCCGGGGTGAACGTGGTCGGGACCGACATCCTGACCAACGTCTCGGTGTCCACCGTGCCCTTCCGGCTCGGCAGGACCTCGGCCACGATCACGCCCAACGGCGATGGCGTCAGCGACCAGGCTTTCGTGAACTTCGATCTGAACGACCCGAACCTGGGCTGGCAGGCGATGGTCTCATCGGTGCCTTACAAGTCCGGAGCGGTCCCGAACCCGGTCTGGCAGGCGTGGGGCTTCGGGCCTCCGGGGCGCGGGCAGATTTCCTGGGACGGGCGCTACAGTCCCTGGATCAACGGCGGGGCGCGGGTTCCCACGGGGTCCTACTACGTGCGCGTGGACATCGGCGGCATCCGCAACGACACCCTGCGCATCGACGTGGAGGCCCCGCAGCTCGCGGGGCAGGTCCTGGACGCCGGGGTCACGCCGAACAAGCCGCTTCCGAGCGTGAAAATCGACTTGTACGGCCCGTTCGGCGGCGGGTTCACCGAGACGAACTCCGCTGGCGGCTTCGTGATGGCGGGCCTGGCGGCCGCCTCCTACCAGATGAACTTCTCCAAGCCCGGCTACCAGATCGGGCGGGCTTCGGTCACGATCAACAGCTCGGGCAAGGTCACGGGCTTCAAGGCGGCGGGCAGCCAGATCAGCCTGTCGAGCACGAGCGCGGGGGCCCTCATCGTGCGCATGAACCGCGCGCCGTCTTTGCGGATCATCCCGCGCCTGGAGGCCGGCGCGACCCAGGCCTTCGAGCTCTGGGGCGGCCTGCAGGTCCACAACGGCAGCTTCGCTCAGCCGCAGAGCGTGACCTTCGTGATCAACGGGCCGCTGCGCCTGCGCCCGGGCACCACGACCTTCGACGACGGCGGGCAGTGGGATCCCTCGCTGCAGCGCTTCGTCGAAAAGACCCAGTTCCGCTACGACGTGCCGCCGGGCACCTACACGGTGCGGGCCTCTCTGCCCGGGTTCGAGGAGGTGACCTCCTCGGGCGTCTACGTGGCCTCGGGCGAGCTCCAGGTGACTTTGCCCGAGTTCGCCCGCCGGAAGGTGATCTCCGGCGCGGTCACGCTCCCGGCCGGCTACAACACCAACGGCATCTTCGTGTCCGTCTCGGCCGTTCCGCTTTCCACGGCCGCGCAGGCCCAGGAGGGCTTCACGGGCGTGTTCCTGCCGCCGGGCGCCTCCTCCGACACCTACCGGCTGGAGGGGCTGAAGGGGAGCGCGTCCGCGCCCGTCTCCTACAGCCTGAGCGCGAACGCCCGCGGCCTGGCGCCGGTGAGGATCGCCTCCGTGACGCTCGCGGGGGTGGACATCTCGACCGACCTCCCGGCGTTCGCCGACCC
>JBDREN010000078.1:0-10010 GCA_043819795.1 Elusimicrobiota bacterium | reverse complement strand
GTGGGTAACGTTCCCGGGGGGTGGGAGGCGGACGCGGGTGGGGGTAAGCCGGCGGCACCCCCACGGGGTGCCGCCCAAGTAGGGGGCTCTTTTCTCCCTCTCCCGATGGGAGAGGGCCGGGGGGAGGGAGCGGCGCCGTATGGACGGGGACGTTCTCGCGGGTAGGGCCGCGCGTTGCCGGGGGGGGCCGGTCTATCTACAACGCAGTCGACTCGTACAGGTCGGAGATGTCGCGGAGCAGGCGCTCGAGGCCGTACTTCCGCCGCACGATGTCCTGCCCGGCCGCGCCCATGCCGGCGCGCCGCTCCGGGTCCTCGACGAGCTCGAGGGTGCGCTCGAACAGCTTCTCTTCGCTCGCAACGCGGTACCCGTTCTCCCCGGGGCGGACCAGCTCGCGGTTGCCGGGGATGTCGGAGACGATGACCGGCAGGCCCAGAGCCATGGCCTCCAGAACCGCGTTCGGCAGGCCCTCCCAGCGCGAGTAATGCACGAAAAGATCGGCGCCCCGGAGGCGTTCCACCGCCTCGGGCTGCGGGAGCCAGCCGGTCACCGAGAAGCGCTCGCCGAGGCCCTGGTCCCGCGCCATCTTGTCGACCTGAGGCCGCAATTCCCCGTCGCCGATCCATTCGAAGCGTATGTCTGCGCGCACGGACGCCGCGCGGCGGGCGAGCCGGACGAATGCCTCGGGATGGCGGGGATGGCACAGACGCCCCGAGGCGCAGACGAGGGTCTCTCGGCCGGACGCGCGCTCGAGGCGCGGCCCGGCCTCCGGGACCTCGCCCAGGTAGGCGTCGGGCAGGACCCGGACGCGGCGGGCGCCGGCCGCCGAGCGCGCGAGGTCCCCCTCGCTTTCGGACACCGCGACCACCTCGCCGATCCAGCCGACCGAGCGCTCGGCCAGGCGGTAGAGCCGGCGGCTCAGCGGCGAGCGGTCGGTCTGGAGGAAGGCGTAGCCGCGCGGAGAATAGTAGACGCGGCGGACCCCCGCGGCCCACGCGGCCGACCGGGCGAGGAACCCCGCCTTCGAGGAATGCGCGTGGACGATGTCGGGCCTCTCGGCGCGGAACAGGCGGTAGAGCCGCCACCAGGCCGCGAGGTCCGCGGCGGGCGAGATCTCGCGGACCATCTCGGGGACGTGGATGCGGCGGGCGGCGCCGCGGGCCATGGCCTCGTATCGCTCCGGCGCGCAGCCGGGGCGCACCGCGTAGACGAGCGTGACGTGGAACCGCTCGCGGTCCAGGCCGTTGCAGAGCGCGGCGACCTGGTGGCCCGTGCCGCCCGGGCCGCCGCATTCCAAGACCTGCATGACGCGCGTCGTCAATCGGCGATCCGGTAGCGGAGCAGGCACCAGAGATAGGCGAACCCGTCCCTCCAGGTGATCTTCTTGCCTTCGGCGTAGGTCCGCCCGCTGTAGGAGATGGGGACCTCGTAGAGGCGCAGGTGCCTTTTGCAGACCTTGGCGGTGACCTCGGGCTCGAACCCGAAACGGTCGCTCCTCAGCTTGAGCGTCCGGAGGGCGTCGGTGAGGAATACCTTGTAGCAGACGCCCATGTCCGTGAGGTTGACGTTATAGAGGATGTTCGTCAGCAGCGTGAAGAGCTTGGTGCCCGCGTAGTGCCAGAAGAGCAGGACCCGGTGCGGCCCTCCGAGAAAGCGCGAGCCGTAGACGACTTCGGCGCGCCCGTCGAGCAGGGGCCGGAGCAGGACGGGGTAGTCCTCCGGATCGTACTCCAGGTCCGCGTCCTGGATCAAGACGACGTCGCCGGTCGCGCGGGAGATCCCCGTGCGGATCGCGGCGCCCTTGCCCCGGTTGCGCTCGTGCCGCAGGACCACGAGGCCCTCCTCCTCGAGGCGTCCGAGGATGTCCAGAGTGCCGTCGGTGGAGCCGTCGTCGATCGCGATGATCTCGCGCTGGATCGGCAGCTTGACGGCCTGGACGCGACCGACGAGCGTCTCGACCGTCGCTTTCTCGTTGTATACGGGTATCAGGATCGTCAGCTTCTGTATTTTCATTGGCGCTTCGAGTCTGAGTATTTCAATTTTTTACCACTACGTAAAGACGAAATCTTGGATCCTTGATGAAATCCCTCCAGGATTCCTTCAAGAGTCCGCTTTGCCGCGGACAGCGCCACGGGGCAAGCCTGGGACTCTGGGTCGACGGATTGTGTATCATCTCGATGGGATCGATCATGCCTGGCGCACGGAGGCGAACGAAGGGGAGGCGAGCGGTCTTCTTGGACCGGGACGGCGTGCTCATGAGGTACGTTCCGCATCTGCATAAGCGGGACCAAGTGGCGCTGCTTCGGGGGGCCGCGGGCGCCGTCTCCCGCCTGCGGCGGGCGGGCTTCCGGGTGGTGGTGGTGACCAACCAGTCGGTGGTGGCGCGCGGCTACGCCACGCTCGCCGAGCTCGGCGCGATCCACCGGAGGCTGCGGGCCGAGCTCCGCAGCCGCGGCGCCGTCCTGGACGCCATCTATTTCTGCCCCCACCACCCCCGGGCCGGGACCCGGGAGCGCTGTCGGTGCCGCAAGCCGGCGACCGGTCTCATCGACTCCGCCGTCCGGAGGTTCCGGCTCGACGTGGAGCGCTGCTACCTCATCGGCGACTCGACGCGGGACGTGCGCACGGCCCGCAACGCGGGATGCCGGGCGATCCTCGTGCGGACCGGGCTGGGCGGGCGGGACGGGCAGTACAAGGCCAAGCCGGACGCCGTCTGCCGGGACTTGGCGGCCGCGGCCGCCTGGGTGTTGAAGCGGTCGCGGACCGCTCCCGGCGAGTGATGAGGTATGGCTATATCGGAAGGAGGTTCTCGGATGACTAGGCAAAAGGTTCTTGTCTGCGGGGCGACGGGTTTCATCGGCCGCAACATCGCGGAGGCGCTGGCCCTGCGCGACGACCTCGAGGTATTCGGAACGTGCTGGAAGTCCCCTCCGCTGGAGCATCCGCGGATCCGCATGAGGAAGGCGGACCTCACGCGTCCCGACCACGTGGAAGAGGCCCTGCGGGGGATGGACGTGGTCATCCAGGCGGCAGCGACCACCTCCGGGTCCAAGGACATCGTCAACCGGCCCTACATCCACGTGACGGACAACGCGGTCATGAATTCCCTCATTTTCCGTGCGGCGCACGACCGCAAGATCAAGCGGGTGATCTTCTTCAGCTGCACGGTGATGTACCATTCCAGCGACACGCCCCTCAAGGAGACGGATTTCGACGCTAACCGGGAGCTGCACCGGAACTACTTCGGGGTGGGCTGGACCAAGGTCTACATCGAGAAGATGTGCGAGTTCTACTCCCGGATCGGGGACGTCCGGTACACGGTCATCCGGCACTCCAACATCTACGGGCCCTACGACAAGTTCGATCTCGAGCGCTCCCATGTGTTCGGCGCCACGACGGCCAAGGTCATGACGGCCGCGGGCGGCAGGATCACGGTGTGGGGGACGGGCGAGGAGGGGCGGGACCTGCTCTACGTGTCGGATCTCGCGGATTTCGTTCAGCTGGCCATGGAAAAGCAGGAATCCGCGTTCGAGCTCTTCAACGTGGGCCGCGGCGAGGCCGTCTCGATCCGGGAGCTGGTGGCGAAGATCATCGCCGTCTCGGGCAAGCGGATCGAGGTCGACCACGATCTGAGCAAGCCGACTATCAAGACGAGCCTCTGCGTGGACACGAGCAAGGCGAAGGCCGCCCTGGGTTGGGCCCCGAAGGTCTCGTTGGACGAGGGCATCCGGAATACTCTGGAGTGGTACCAAGCCAATATATTGTCGGTATAGGCGGACTTTTGTAACATAGCGCGGCCGTCAGTAACCCCCGCGGGCAAGGGTCCGCGGGAACGTCGGCCGGCAGACGACCATGAAGCCGATACGCCATCACCTGGCCGAGGATACGATCGACGCCAAGGACGTCGACCGGCTCATCGCGTGGCTCAAGACCCATCCGCGCCTGACCAAGGGCAAGGTCACCGTCGAGTTCGAGGAGAAATGGAGCCGCTGGCTGGGCAGCCGCTATTCCCTGTTCTGCAACTCGGGCTCCTCGGCGAACCTGCTGATGTACTACGCGCTGCTGCGTTCCGGCAGGCTGATGAACAAGAAGGTCGTCGTCCCCTCGGTCGGGTGGGTCACCTCCATCGCGCCCGCGATGCAGTTCGGGTTCGAGCCCGTCATGTGCGAGGCGGACGAGGAGACCTTCGGCCTGGACCTCGGGCATCTGGAGGCCATCATCAAAGAGCACGCGCCGGCCACGGTCCTGATGGTGCAGGTCCTGGGCGTGCCGCACAAGATGGACGAGCTGATGGCCCTCAAGGAGAAGTACGGGTTCTTCCTCCTGGAGGACGCCTGCGCGGCCATCGGCGCCTCCTACAAGGGGCGCAAGGTCGGCACCTTCGGGGACATGGCCAGCTTCTCGGCCTATTTCGGGCACCAGTTCTCGACCATCGAGGGCGGGCTCGTCTCCACGGAGGACAAGGGCTTCATCGACCTGCTGCGCATGCTCCGCAGCCACGGCTGGAGCAAGGACCTCGACCGGGAGGCTCACGCCGCCTACGTGAGGGAGCACGGGATAGACGATTTTCACTCCCCCTTCGTGTTCTACGAGCCGGGGTTCAACCTGCGCTCCACGGACCTCAACGCCTACATCGGGCTCGGGCAGGTCGACAAGCTGGACTGGATCATCCGGCGGCGCCAAGAGAACCACGCCCGCTACGCGGAGCGTCTCGACGGCGAACTGCAGGTCCAGCGCGCGCATCCGGAGGCCGTCGTCTGCAGCATATCGTTCGGGGCCTTGGCTAAGGACGCGGCGCAGCGCCGCTCCATCGTCCGGGCCCTGGTGGACAACGGCATCGAGACGCGCATCTTCTCCGCCGGCAACCTTGGGCTGCATCCCTTCTGGTACGACCGTTACGGGAAGGCGAGCTTCCCCATGGCCGACCGGATCCATCACTGCGGATTCTTCCTGCCGAACAACCCGTCCTTGTCTCTGGAGGACGTGGACCGGATCTCCGAAGTCGTGTTGGGCGCTCTGTGAGGGATCGGCCTCGGCGGCTTTCATGAGGACCGGCGACGGCGCCCTGACCAAGACGCAGGCCGCGACCGCGTACCGCAAGCTGATCCTGGCGCGGCTCGCGGAGGAGAAGATCCGCGAGGAGTACTTCAACGACGAGATGAAGACCCCGGTCCACCTCTCGGTGGGTCAGGAGGCCATCCCCGTCGGCGTTTGCGCCGCCCTGCCGCCCGGCTTCAAGACTTTTGGGACCTACAGGAACCATGCCCTCTATCTGGCCGTTACCGACGATACGGTCGGCTTCTTCGAGGAGATCTACGGGAGGATGGGCGGGCCGGGCAAGGGCAAAGCCGGGTCCATGCACCTGGCGGCGCCGGACAAGGGCTTTATCGCCTCCTCGGCCATCGTGGGCACGACCATCCCGGTCGCGGTGGGCGCGGCCCTGGCCGAATCCTACCGGAAGTCGGACTCCGTGGTCGCCGTGTTCTTCGGCGAGGGGGCTGTGGACGAGGGGGCGTTCTGGGAGAGCCTCAATTTCGCCGCCTTGAGGAAGCTGCGCGTCCTGTTCGTGTGTGAGGACAACGGCCTGGCCATCCACGCGCACGCCAAGGACCGCCAGGGTTACGATTCCATGCTGCGGGCGGTCCGCGCCTTCCGCTGCCATGCCGACGAGGGAGACGGCTGCGACCTGGCGGAGGTCTTCGCCAAGACGCGGGGGATCGTCGGCCGGATGGACGAGGACCCCAAGCCCGGCTTCCTGCGCCTCACGTACCTCCGGTCCTTGGAGCATGTGGGCGTCCGGGAGGATTTCGACGCGGGATACCGGAGCAAGCCGCCTTCGCGGGAGCTCAAGGCGCTCGACCCCGTGCAGCGCTTCGAGGCGTATCTTCTCAAGCGGGGGCGCAAGCGGGCCGAGCTCGACGAGGTCCGCCACGCGGTGCAGAATGAGATCGACCGGAGCGTCGAGTCCGCGCGGAAGTCCCGCTTCCCCGGCCCCGAGGAGCTCTTCACGGACGTGCACGCATGAGCGCCGTGATGCAGTTCCGGGACGCGTTGAGTTTGGCTCTGCGCAGGGAGATGGAGGCCGACCCGGCCGTCTTCGTCTTCGGGCTCGACGTGCCGGACCATAAGGCCATCTTCGGCAGCGTCAAAGGGCTCCTCGATCGGTTCGGCAAGGACCGCGTCTTCGGCACGCCGCTCTCCGAGGACGCCATGACCGGAGTGGCCCTCGGGGCCGCGGCCGCGGGGTTGAGGCCCGTCCACGTGCACATCCGGGTGGACTTCATGATGCTGGCGATGAATCAGATCGTGAACATGGTCTCGAACCTGCGCTACATGAGCGGGGGGAAGCTCAAGATCCCGCTCGTCATCCGCGCGGTGATCGGCCGCGGCTGGGGGCAGTCCGCGCAGCACAGCAAGTCCCTGCAGAGCTTCTTCGCCCATGTCCCGGGCCTCAAGGTCGTCATGCCCAGCACCCCGCAGGACGGCTACAGCCTGCTCCGCTCCGCGGTCCGGGACGACAACCCGGTGGTCTTCCTCGAGCATCGCTGGCTCTACGACATCGAGGGGGAGGTCGACGAGACGCTCTCGGCGCCGCTGGGGCGCGCGTCGAGGCGCAGGGAGGGTGACGCCTTGACGGTGGTCTCCACCTCATGGATGACCGTCGAGGCCATGAAGGCCGCGGAGGTGATGGCCAAGCGCGGGGTGGAGCTGGAGGTCATCGACGTGCGCAGCCTCATGCCGCTCGACTCGGACCCGATCCTCTCCTCGGTCCGCAAGACGCGGCACTGCATCGTCGCCGACTACGATTGGGTCTTCTGCGGTTTTTCGGCGGAGCTGGCGGCTCGCATCCACCACGAGTGCTTCGGCTCGCTCGACGCTCCCGTGGAGCGGCTGGGTTTCGCGCACGTCCCCTGTCCCACGACGCGGCCGTTGGAGAACCGCTTCTATCCTTCGGCCGTGGAGATCATCCGGACCAGCGAGACGCTGCTGGGCCTCGAGCCCGCGGACCTGAGCGCCGAGTCCTTCTACAGCTGGGAAAACAAGTTCAAGGGGCCATTCTAATGCGCGTTCTAGTGACGGGCGGAGCCGGTTATATCGGGTCGGTCCTCTGCAAGGTCATGCTGGACAAGGGCTATCGGGTCACCGCCCTCGACAACTTTTACTACAGGCAGAGCGGCCTCCTGGACTGCTGCCGCTACGACGGGTTCTCGGTGGTCCGGGGCGACGCCCGCGACGAAGGGCTCATGCGCCGGGTCCTGAAGGACCAGGACGTGGTGATCCCCTTGGCGGCCCTGGTCGGAGCCCCGCTCTGCGACCAGGACCGGGTCGGCGCGACCTCGCTGAACCTCGGAGCGGTCCGCATGATCTGCCGCCTGGCCTCGCGCTCGCAGAGGATCCTGTTCCCGGTCACCAACAGCGGCTACGGCATCGGCGAGAAAGATAAGTTCTGCACCGAGGAGTCGCCGCTTCGCCCCCTCTCGTTCTACGGGGACACCAAGGTCAAGGCCGAACGGGCCGTTCTGGAGCGCGGCAACGCGATCACCTTCCGGCTGGCCACCGTCTTCGGCGTCTCGCCGAAGATGCGCATCGACCTGCTCGTCAACGATTTCGTATACCGCGCCCTCAACGACAGAGCCATCGTCCTCTTCGAGGCGCATTTCAAGCGGAACTACATCCACATCCGGGACGTGGCCAAGGTCTTCGTCCACGGGATCGAGAACTTCGAGAAGATGAAAGACCGGCCGTACAACGTCGGCCTGGAGGACGCCAACCTTTCGAAGGCGGAGCTTTGCCAGGTCATACAAAAGCAGGTTCCGAAGCTCGTCTATATGGAAGCGCCTATCGGGGAGGACCCGGACAAGCGGGACTACATCGTCTCCAACGCCCGCATCCTGGCCACGGGCTACGAGCCGGACTGGACGCTGGAGATGGGCGTCCGGGAGCTGATCAAGTGCTACACGGTCATCCGCAAGAACGGATATTCGAATGTGTGACTCGCAGGAGCCTTCCTTAGAGGTCGTTATTATTGGTGCCGTTCGCTCTTAGCGCCGTTCGTCCATGACGGCTGAAAAAACGGCGGGGAAGCCTGCCTCTTTGCCCGGCCGTCCCCGCACGTTCTACGTCTGGCCCCCCGCCGCGTTGCTCTGCGGGGCCGCCGTCTTCCTCATCGCCGCTTCCCTACGCGCGGAGTGGTTCACGAACCGCTGCCTCTTCGTCTACGACCATCTCCTGACCGGGTTCCTTTGGCTGAACGTCTCGCTCTGCGGGCTCATGCTCCACCCCCGCCTCCGCGCGAAGACGGCGGAGTACCTCGAGCGGCTCGGGTCCTTGGGCGCGCGGCGGCAGGCGGGCTGGGTGGCCGCGGCCTATCTCGGGCTCTTCGGCGTATTCGGCTTCGTCAAGTACTGCCAGTACCGCGGGTTCCAGCTCCCGCTGGATTCGTCGGTCACCTGCAACGTCGCCTACAACTTCCTCCATCGACTGACGCTCGAGAACACCGTCTCGGGGGCGGAGAACTATCTCGCGATCCACTTTACGCCGATCTTCGCGGTCCTGGCCCCGCTGCTGCTCGTTTGGGACGCGTTCACGCCGTTTCTGCTGCTGCAGACGGCCCTGGTCGCGTCCATGCCCGTGGCGGTCTATATCCTGGCCTACCGGGGCACCAGGTCCTCGCTTGCCGGCGCGGCCGGCTTTTGGCTGGTGCTGACGAGCCGCTTCCTGCTCGAGAACAACAGCGCCAGCGTCCAGCCCATCAATTTCCTGGGGCCGTTGTTCCTATGGACTCTCGTCTTCGCCGAAGCTCGAAGGTGGGCGGCGGCGGCGATACTCCTCGTGCTGACGCTTTCCACCAGCGAGCAGGCGCCGCTGACCCTTTTCGGGCTCGGCGCGTACCTCGTCGTCAAGATGGGCTGGCGCGACCGGCGCGCCTGGCTTCTGGGCGGGGCCGTGAGCCTCGGCGCCGCGCTGCTCTTCGTTTGGGAGATGAAGGTGCGGTTCTCCGTCCCGGGGGCGGCGAACTACAGGGACTGGAGCATGTTCAGCCACCTCGGGGATACTCCGGGAGCCGTCCTGATGCTCGCCGTCACCGATCCCTTCGGGTTCATGGGGCGCGTGATGCTGCCCCTCGGGAACCTGGCGCCGACGGGGGAGTTCCTCCTCAGTACGGGCTTGCTTCCCCTTCTGGCTCCGGCGCATCTCCTGGTCTGGGCCGTGTCCTACCTTCCGCACTTCATGGCGGCTCCGAACGACTTCTACCACACGCTCATCCTGCACTACTCCGCGTTCAGCATCGGCCCGTTGTGGTGGGCCGGCGCCGCGGGCCTCGCGTGGGCATACCAACGGCTCTCGAAGCGGGGCCTGGCGCCGTGGCTTCTGGCGTGGGCGCTTCTGATAGGGGGGCTCAATCTGCGGAGGGCCCCCCGCACGCTCATGGCCAATTGGTCCCCGGGATTCTTCTCGGAGGGCCCCGCTTTCGCCGCGCTGATTCCGCCGGGAGCGTCTTTATGGGCGAGCGAGTACCTGGCCCCACGGGTGAGCTGCAGGAGCTTCCTCAAGGTGCTGCCCTACAAAGAGCACAGGAACTTCACGGACGGGCTCTTCAAGCCGGACTATATCCTGTTCTCGAAGCGTTGGGTCCTGGGCGGCTATCCCCCGTTCCGGAGAGGCGTGGTGGCCCTGCTTAAGGAGGACGGGTACAGGAAGGTGAAGGAGGGGGAGCATCTGGTGCTCATGCGGCATCCGGGGGCGCCTTTGTTCGAGCGCGGGGGGAGGCCTCCCGCCATGACTTTGCCGGAGCCTCGGGAGGGGCTCGACTTCAAGGTCCGGATCGCGAGGTAGGGCCGTCCTAGCGGCTTTCTGTCCGGACCCTCTTGCGCCAGAACTCGAGCAGGTTCCCGACGCTCTCCTCGAAGGAGTGCTTCGGCCTCCAGCCGGTGGCCTCGGTGAACTTGTCCAGGCAGGGGATCTGCAGGGTCACGTCCGCGGGACGCAGCAGCTTGGGGTCCTGGCGG
>JBDREN010000077.1:0-4569 GCA_043819795.1 Elusimicrobiota bacterium | reverse complement strand
GTGAAGAGCGGGCTCGGGAAATCCCCCCATGAGGACTTCCCGGTCCAGCCGGGTCTGCCCGTAGGGAGAGGCCGGGAAGGCGGCGGCGACGGCCTTGGCCGTGCGGCACTTGAGAACCCGGGCGAGCGGGTTCCATCCGGGGCGCTTGAGGCGTTCCGCCCAGGTGAGAGGACGCAGGGGGATCATGGCCATGCGCCCCGCCAGACTCTCCGTGACGCTTTGCACGGCCATGGGATCCGCCGAGCCGGTCAGGAGGAAGTCCCCGGGCCTTCGCCGCTCGTCCACCTGCCGTTTTATGGGCAGGAGGAGGTCCGGCGCGCGTTGGATCTCGTCGATGGTGACGGGAAGGGGGAGATTCCGGATGAACCCCTGCGGGTCTGATTTCGCCGAGGAAAGCGCGGTCAAGTCATCGAGCGACACGAACGCCCGTCGCGGACGGCCCTCCCCGAGGAGGCGCGCCAGCGTGGTCTTCCCCGCCTGGCGCGGGCCCGTGATCAGCACGACTCGGAAAGCCTTCAGGGCCCTTTGAACGCTCTCCTGCGCCGTCCTCCCATACGGTGTCATCGTGTATATTATACGCTTAAATCGTCAATTTGTCTGCCACCGAAACCTCTATTGACGTCGTTTTCCGCCAGCCGGCCTGCGGGGTTCCCAGATCCTTATAGGCCCTTGCGGCCCTAAGAACACCCAGAACGGCCCTTCCAGACCCGGCGGAATCCCACGATACTATGGAAACACTTCGGAGGAAACGTCCATGGGGACCTCCCGCTCTTTGCCTCCCTTTTCCATCATGCGCAGCAGCCCGCGCTGAAGGCCCACTTGGCCCAGGGTCAGGTTGAGGACCTCGCCGATCCTGAGTCCGGTGTGCTCAGGCCGCCGGCCTTCCCGCCCGAGCATCATCGATCATGCGCGCGAGCTGGTGAAGAAAGAAGTCCGCGCTCCACGCGCGGATGCCTTCCTGTTCGCGCAAGGGCAGGAACCGTTGGACGTCATTGCGAGCCGCGGTCCAATCGATGCGCCGGATGGCCGCCGCCATGCATTCCTGAACCCAGCGAAGGGTCATTTTGAACCGTTGTCCGGCCCACGGCCCCTGCTGGCCCAAAGCATGGCGCAGCAAATCCAGATCGGGTTTGGTCTTGCGCGCGGCATACCACACGAAATCATACCAGTCGCGGCCCTTAACGTAGGGGCGGCAGAGCAGCGCGTGCAGCTTCAAGGCAAAACCCGATTCCAAGGACTGCGTCGTCAGTGGCGCCGTCACGGGGAACGTGATGTAGCTGGTCGTGAACGTCGAGCCGGCGGGGGGATTGGTGTCTATCTCCAGCTTGATGCGGATCTTGCGGGCTTTATACCGCTCGAACGGCAGGTCCAGCTCCAGGATCTTGCCGATGGAGTCGGTCTTCAGGAACGCTTTCTGGACCGCCATCCCGGCCTGGGACTTGTCCTGCACCTCGAAAGGAATGCCTTCCTGCGCGCAGTCCTTCCTCACGGACTCCAGGTAGCTCTGCCAGCGGAAGTCCGGATCGGGCCGCTTGAGCAGAAAATCCAGATCCTCCGAAAACCGGTTCATCCCGGCTACGATGCGCAGGCAGGTTCCGCCATGGAACATGGCCTTAGCGAACATGCCCGCGCGGGAGAGGCTGGAGAGCACGTAGTGCTGCATGAGTTCCTGCAGCACGTTCTCCTGCTCCACCGGGTTCGCCGGCGCATAGTCGCGGATCCTCGCGCTCAAAACCCTATCCAGCATGGTTCATGGCTCCTCTCAACCCTGCGAGGTACGCGCGCACGCGCCGGCTTCGGATGCTGTCTGAAATCTCGTCCATCGCTTCAAAGGAGAGCGACCGTAAATCATCCTCCTCGATGCGGAGCGACTCGGTCAGATACCCGATTCCGTCGCGGCTCCACGTGATGTCCTTGCTGAGGTAGACCGCGTCGGCGATGGCGCGCAGGGGCGAGGCGATGAACGCCCAGGCGTTGCGCGCGACCTCCGCGGCCTCGACCCCGGCGCGAGGCGCGCGCGCCGGCACGCGGCGGAAAGTGAAGACCCCCAGCGGCGTGGAGAATTCCCGGCTGCGTCCGAGCGTGACGCTGCTCACCTGGTAGACCGCCTCGGGGATCAGGCCGTGATGCGCCAGCGCGGACTCCAGACTGATATGGGAGGGGGCATGCAGTATGCCGGCCAGCACGAAGGGATGCGGCTCGGATTTCCGATAAGGCGGGCTGAGCACGAAAAGCCCGGGGTTCAGACGCAGGATCTCGCCCGCCTTGCAGGCCCGATGCACCAACAGCGCGCATGCGCCGCGGCTGCTTTCCGGAAACAGATTGCTGATGACCGTCTCATCGAATACCCCGCCCGGCGGTGCCAGCTTGAAAACTTTCTCGGTTAGGGTCTGCATATATGTTCATAGATTACGATATTCGTAATTGCGGAGCAAGGATAATAATAGCTCTGTGTAGCACGCAACCAGAACGCCCTTGCCGCCTTCCGAGCGCATACAGTGCGCCTCCACCGCCCTCGCAAGACAACCGGTTGCCGGCTCTGCTCGAAACCAATAGGACCGGCAAAACGCTCATGGTGAAGACCTGAGCCCTCCGTAGGTGCGCGCGATCGTGCCCGAGGCGTTGCCGTGCCGGCGCATGCGGCCGAGGTAGGCGCGGATGAGGGGGGCGTCGACCCGCCGGATATCCGTGACGCCCTGGGATTCCAGGAACCGCCTGAAGATGCCCAGAATCTGCCTGTACCACCCGCAGGTCAGGGGGGACAGAAGCCGGGCCTCGCAGCGGAGCTCGAATGCCTCATAGGCTTGGCCTATGGAGGGCTCGTTGATGATTGCGGTCGAGCTTTGAGGGTTTCGCGGCGCCTCCTCAATCATCACGAACCTTGAGGTTGTGGATGGGTCCGGGAACAACAAAGAACGGCGATCCTTGCGACTGGGATTCCTTGAAAAAGATAAGGTGTAAACGAAGGAAGCCCCGGTTCCGCCGGGGCTTCCTTCGTTGAGATGGGTGCGGGGGCGGGATTTGAACCCGCGACCTCAAGGTTATGAGCCTCGAACCTCACAAAACGGCTCGCTCAGAACCTCTCCGTCGAGACCCCCCCTGGCGGCGCCTCGCGCCCGCCCAGGAACCTTGTGGTTCTCGATGATTGCAGCAAATCCCATTTACCGTAATATTCCCCAACCCAAAATATAGTAGCTTCACGCACCAGCCGCGGGAGCATGCAATCATCGTTTCCGGCATTCCGCGGCGGGCGCGGCTTCATGATGCGTCTTGCCAGTCCGCTTGACCAATGCGAAGGACGACGGACCCTCAGGGCTTGAGGTCCTCCCAGAAACGAAGTACTTCCTGGAACGCCGTCCCGATGTCCTCTTCGATGCCGCAGCTCCGCGCCAAGTCCCGATAGGGCTCCGACCAGTCTCGCGGGGGCGGCTCGAGGGCGGTGGGGACCGGATGGGTCTTGCGCCGGTCGAAGACCGCGTGAAGCGCGGCCGTGACCTTCGGAATGGAGAGCTTACCGGTGCGGACAAGAAGCACCATGTCCAGGAGATCCCGCACGCGCGAGTTCGGCGTCTGGCGCGGAACCGTGTAGGCGTGGATCTTTTCCGCCAGGTGCTGCTCTGCCTGGAGCGTAGGGAAGCTGCCGGCCGGGATGCCCGCGAAGCCCAGCCAATCACGGCCCTTGGTCGCCTGCACCGGCCCGATCACGGGATCACCTATGGCCACGTCCAGGTGAAATTTGACAAAGGGGCGGCCGTCCATTCCGGCCTCGACCGGATAGCGAGAGCCGCCATGGGGAGCGGCCTCAAGGCCCATGCGGCTCTTTCCGATGGCGAAGGTGAAATAGTCCCCTGGATCGCGCTCCACCACGTCCTGGATCCGGTCGCGCAGGACGTCATCGATCTCTTCGCTCGCTCTGGAATCGGGCGCCCTCTTCATGCCCAGGTCAATGTCGCGCGTGGCCCGCGCTTGCTTTATACGGAGCTCCATGGCGTAGCCGCCCTTGAGGACCCAAGGGGACTTGGGCTCCGAGAATATCCTGGCTAGGAGGCGGTCAAAGGCGACCTGGCGGCGCAGGCGCTGGAGGTCTATGCCCTCGGCCTGAGAGATGTGCTTAAGGCGGTCCTCCAGGGCCCGGCGAAACGCCGCAGCTGTTGTGTACTTGCGCGGTGCCGTCATCTGGACGCCTCATGGAGCAGCTTCTTGAGCCGTTTCCGCACGGATTTCGGAAGATGCCCGGCCCCTTCGACGGCAGCCAGACGCACAAGGCCGCGGTCTAGAGCCTCTTTCGCCGCCTGCCTGAGCAGATCGGGCGACATGCGGCCCTCGGAGGCGAGATCGGCCAGGGTGCGCAGCGGCCGGGTGATCCGATACCCCTGCCGGTGCTCGATATCCTCATTCGCGAGCCGGCTTCGGTGCAGGACCACGCCCTTTGGGGCCGGGGCCATGCGCCTAAATCCGGGCGGGACCGTCATGTGGAGCTT
The DNA here is from genome assembly GCA_043819795.1 of Elusimicrobiota bacterium. Classification (GTDB taxonomy): domain Bacteria; phylum Elusimicrobiota; class Elusimicrobia; order UBA1565; family UBA1565; genus JBDREN01. The sequence continues at coordinate 88 of JBDREN010000077.1, read as the reverse complement.
GGACGGCATGGCGTCGGAGAGCTCGTATAGGGTGAGCGCCGTCTCGTGCGAGAAGCAGCCCTGGATCTCGCCGTTTCGGTTCATGGAC
>JBDREN010000076.1:0-16492 GCA_043819795.1 Elusimicrobiota bacterium | reverse complement strand
TCGACTGTCTGCTCAATCCGAGCGAGAATCTCGTCCGAAAATGTCCGGCCGCCAATCGTGAACATGCGGGCAGTTTAAGAAAATGAAGCGCTTGTGTCCAGTGAAATCTATGGGACATCCTCAGCGCAAGCGGGAGAGGTGATCCCGGCCTCCTCCCCCACGAAGCGGGGCGGAGGGGACAGAACTGTTGTCGATGGGACACCCAATCTTTGATGCCTCTCCGTCGGAGTGACGGAGGATTCAGGAAGCCTTGCGGAAGTCAGGGGCTGGGCATCGCCTCCCGCGGCTGCGGCAAGATTTTCGGCGGGAACATGCGGATGCTCAAGGGAACGACTACAGCTTGCCCTTGATCGCCCGCAGGAGCCGTCCGGGGACCGAGGTCTTCTCGAAGCAGCCCCCCGACGCGTCCCAATAGTCCTGGTGGAAGACCACCTTCCCCTCCGGCCCGAAGCGGATGTGCGTCATGCCGATGAAGCTGTCGGAATCCCCGCTCGTCGACCCCTTGAACCGGACGCGCATCCTCCACCTGAAATAATACTCGCCGTCATGTGAGAAGGAGTCGACGATATCGAGGGCGCACGATTCCACGGCCTCGGCGCGCCTGGCCAGGTGATCCTCCACCGCCTCGATCCCGCGGACCGCTTTGAGCGCGTCGCCGAAATAAGCGTCGGTCGCGTAGACTTCCCCGGCCGTCAGCCGGACCCGCTCCGATCTAAGGTCCGAGAACAGGAGGACCCATCTTTCAATGGCTCGCCGCTCGCCCGCGCCGCCTGGGACCAGAGCCACCGCCTGTCCGGGATCGGTGGCCTGCAAAGCCTGGTTGTATTGGGCGAACGCGACCCTCCGCTTGCGCTCCGCCGAGCAGCCCGCGAGGAGCGGGCATAAGAGCGCGGCGACGGCCAAGGACTTCCTCGTGAGGACCCCTCTCGGAAGGCGCGATAGCATCGCGCTACGGTCCGCCCGGGCCCGGACCGCCGCGCGGCTTTCCGGAGCCGCGTTGGCTCCTCCGGGGCCTCTGACGCCGGGGCCGATCCCCGCGCTCGCCGCGCTTCGTGCCCGGGCCTTGCTCACGGCCGGGCTTGCCCGGTCGCACGCCGGACTCCTTTCCGCGTCCCCGCTCGCCGCGCTTCGTGCCCGGGCCTTGCTCACGGCCGGGCTTGCCCGGTCGCACGCCGGACTCCTTTCCGCGTCCACGCTCGCCGGGTTTCGCGCCGGCGCTTTTCTCGCGTCCGCGTTCGCCGCCTCTCATGCCCGGACCCTGACCGCGCCCGCGCTCGCCGCGCTTCGTGCCCGGGCCTTTCCCGGGACCGCGCTGGCCGGGTCCCGCGCGGGGATCCTGGCCACGATTGCGCCCGCCCCGCCTCACGCCCGGGTCCTTGCCGCGTCCACGCTCGCCGCGCCGCATGCCGGGCTTCTTCCCTCGCCCCCGCTGCCCGGGCCCGATGCCCGGACCCTGGCCGCGCAGGCCCCGTTTGACGCGTGGCAGCTTGCCGCGCATCAGTTCGGGGCGCCGCCGGCGCAGGCGCTGCTTGAGACGCTTACGCTTCTCCGGCGAGAGATTCTTGAGCCGCTCCCCATGCCGCCGCCCTATCTCGGCGCGGAGCTCCCTGCGTTGGGCCGGCTTCATCCGCTTCCAGGCCTTGCGAAGCTTGGCTTGGCGGGCGCGGATGTGCTTGACGCGCCCGCGATAGGCGCGCAGGCGCTCCAGCTTCCGCACGCGCAGGGACCCGCGTCCCCTGGGCATCTCGGCCTTCAACTTGGCGGCTCGCGGGACCATGACCTCTTGCCGGGCCTCGATGAGCGTCTCCTCCACCGACGGGTCGTCCGCGGCCGAGACAGCGACCTTGCCCTCGTCGAAGACGCCGACCGTCGTGTCGCCTTCGGTGGAGACGCTCACCCCGAACTCGGTCCCGCGCACCGCGGCCACGCTCGTGGGGGTCCTCACCCGCAGGTTCCTTCCGCTCTCTATCCGCCAGCGCAGCTTGGCCACCAAGGTGCCGAGACCCAAATCGAACCAGGAATCCTCTTCATCCAGGCTTCCGATGGTGAGCGACGCGTTCGGCCCGAACTCCATCACGCTCTCGGGCGACAGGGCCAGCTCGACGCGCCCGTCGGCGCCCGTCTCCAGATGGTCGCCCGCCTCCAAGGGAGCGTCGGCCACGGCCGCCACCCCCTCCTCCTCGTCCTTGGCGAAAACCGTCACCTCGCCCTCAAATGCCGTGATCCGCGCGTCCCACGAGGGCGTCTCTTCTTCAGCGCCCTCCTCTCCGGGGGCAGGGGCGGTTTCATCCGGTGGAGGGGCGGCTTCATCGGGTGGAGCGGCCGTCTCGTCCGGAGCAGGAGCTGTCTCGTCCGGCGCGCGCGCGATCTCCACCGGCGCCCGCTCCGGGACGGGGCGTTGACCGCGCATGAACAGGACCAAGGTGAGCGCCGCCGCGGCCAGCGCCGGGACCGCGACCCAGTAGCGCACGCGCGAAGGGCGCCTGTCCCCCACGCGCGCCATGATCCGCGCGCGCCGCGAAGCCCAATAGGCCTCGGGACCACGCGCCCGCAGGGCGTCTCCCACCTTCGACCAGAAATCGTCGCGCTTCTGTTCGCTCACCGTCCCCCCAGGACCTTCTCCAGGCGGAGCCGCGCCTGATGCAGGTGGGCCTTCACCGTACCCTCGGCCAGGCCCATCGCCTCGGCGACCTCCGAGACGTCGAGGCCGCCGGACCTGAGCAGGACCGCGGTCCTTTGCCGCAACGGCATCGCCGCGACGGCATCGCGCACCGCCCGCCCATGCTCCTCGCGAAGGCTGCTTCCTTCGGGGTCCGCCTCGGCGGACTCATCCGTCAGCCTGCCCTCCAGCGCCCGCTCCTTCTCCCCCGACGGCTCATCGAGACTGATCCACCTCCGCAGGCGGCCCCAACGGAGCGCGGAGCGCGCCTTGTTGAGCAGGATGCGACAAAGCCAGTTCCTGAACTTGGCCGCTCCGCGAAAGCCTGGAAGCGACTTCCATGCGGAGATAAAAGCCTCCTGGACCACGTCCTCCGTCTTCCCCTCGTCGCGCAGCATCCCGAACGCCAAAGCAGTCAACAGGCGTTGATAACGCTCCACGAGGGCGCCGAAAGCCTGGGTGTCGCCCCGCTTGGCCCGCTCAACGAGCTCTTGGTCCGGGTCCTGAACGGTCAAGTTCGCTTCCTTTCGTTAATGACGCGGGAAGACCTCATGGGTTTAGTCCACAAGAGCGAGAGTCGCGGCGGCATCTCAAGGGCCTTTCTCGGATTCCGCTGTCCGCAGAAACACAATTACCATATAAACCTAAACGCCTTCCAGTCGTCTACATGAAGGGAGGCCGCGGCCGGACGGGCCGGGGACCTTCCGAAACGATCCGGAAAGGGAGGTGCGGACACGATGGGCAGACTGAGCTTGGGGACGCGGACGCATGCGGTGACGGCGGCCGTCATCATGGCTGTCGCCTTGGGATACGCCGCTGCGACGCAGGCAAAGCCCAAAGACGCGGAGTCCGACGAGGTCCAAGAATCCGTGGATACGGAGGAGTCCTACGACGGGTGGGACGGGAAGTCGGCGGACGAAAAGGCCGGGATGCTCGACGAAGACCCCGAGGCCGCCGGACGCCTCAAGGACAAGTGGGAGAACGCCTCCCGCAAGGAGAAGAAAGCGTTCCTGAAGAAGCACCCGAAGCTCGGCAAGAAGGTCCTCAAGAAGAAGTGGGGTGAGCTCAGCCCGGAGGAGCGCGCCTCCTTTCTAGATCACCATCCGGGGGTCCGCGACGATATCCGGAAACGGCGCCAGAAGAAGCCGCGCGAGCGATCGGCCGACAGGCTCGAGCGCCGCGAACGCGGGGGCGAGAGCCTCGAGCGCAAAGGCGAGCGCCTGGAGCGCCGCGGCGAGAAGCTGGAGAATAAGGGCGAGAGGATGCAGGAAAAGGCGGACCGGTTGCGCGAAAAGGGCCGCGAGCGCGCGGCCGAGCGGCTGGAGCACAAAGGCAGAAAGATGGAGCGCGAAGGCGAGCGCCGTCAGCGGCGCGGCGAGCGCGTCCAGCGCAAGGGCGAGCGCAAGCAGCGCCGTGGAGAGCGCATGCAGCGGCGCGGGAAGAGTCGCGAAAACGGCGCCGGACCCGACCGGCCGCCCCGCGGGGGATACCATCGCAAGGACGGACGGAAGGGGCCGCTCGGCGACAAGGGGCTTCATCGCGGGCAGCGCCCTGGGCGGCAGGGCTCCTGGAAGGGACGCGGCGGCATAGGACTCTTCCTCGCGCATCGCCCGCGGAGGCCGGAGAACTGGGAGCGGGGCCGGGGAGACCGGGGGCGCTTCCTCGGAGAGCGCCGCCGAAGACAAGGCGAGTGGAGACAACGCCGGGGCGACCGAGGACTCCATCGCGGGCAGCGCGTCGCGCGCCGCGGCCGATCAGGCCCTCGCGGCAACGGCGAGGGCCCGGCGCGAAAGACATTCACAACGCAGGCCGCGCCGTAGGCGGCCGAGCGGAGGCCGCATCGGAAGCGTCCTCACCTCTCCGGAGCGAGGGAACCCGACGCCCGCCGGGCGGCGGAGGGCCGCGACAGGTGGCCGGAAGAGGCCCGATGGGGTACAATATGACCGGCACGGAGGATCGGACATGGCGAAGCGCAAAACCGAAGGCCGGGAAAAGAAGGGAAAGGCCCAGAAGTCGGGCGAGGGAATCTCGGGGACCTACGTCTACGACGAGGAGTCGGGCAAGATCGTCAAGAAATCGGACCGCATCCCCGGCGTGGCCTCGCACGCGGGCTCGGGATCAGGGAGCGGACCGGATGAGGCCGGACCCTGCGGAGGGTGCGCGGGGGGGCCGTGTCCGATGGCGCCCGGCTGACGGATCAGCCCGCCTTCTTTTTGAAGTCGCCCGCCTTCTTTCGGAAGGGCTCCAGCTTCCATCCCGGCATCTGGTAGACCACGCCGTCCACGCCCGCCTTTCGCAGCGGATACCGGGAGCCCGTGTCCTCGGGACCCACCGAGAGCTCCAGAGACTTCCGCGGCGCCTTCTCGCCGTCCCCTGCCTCATCCCGGTATCCGACCACCACGCGCAGCTCCGGCTTCGCGAGGCCGCGCAACAAGACTGAGGACAGCTCCGTCTCGGGAGAGACGCTGTCCGCCTTCAGGTCGCTGAGCTTGGTGAGCATGGGCTCGACCTGCTCCGTCACGGTCTCGGGAGGAAGCGGCTCCTCGGAGGCGCCCAGGCGCCACTTGTCCTGCTTGCGCTGCAGGCGCACGACGCCGCCCGGCGAGTGGATCTCGATGGACGTCACCTTCTCGGTCCCGATCCCGCAGACCAGCTTGTCCGCCCACTCCCCCGCCTTTTTGTCGATCTGGTAGCGGGCGATGCCCCTCGCCTCCCTCACCTCGTCGGTCCCTGGCCGCCTCACGAACAAAGAGTCGTAGTCCCCGCCCTGCCGGCCGATGAGGAGGTCCAGCCCGGGCCCCTCCCCCCCCTCCGGGAACCCCTGAAGGTGGAGGGCGCTCGACCGGTCGACGTTAAAATCCGCATGGCGCCGCGGGTCGCTGCTGAGCGGCTCGGAGAGGGTCGCCGCGGCCAGCTTCTCGAGGAGCTGCTCCACCGCGGACCCGTCGGCCGCGAACTTGAACGGGGACTCCAGGCTCCAGCCGGCATCCGCCTTGACCAGCGTGGTCGCCGCGTCCGGCTTCCGGATCTCGATGCGCCGGGCCCGCTTCGCCTCCTTCCAAAGGAGCGGCTCCGGGGGAGCGGAGCGCCGGACCACCCGCGCCAGCGTCCATACGGCGCACAGGGCCACGAACACGCCGGCGAGGACCTTAAGCGTCTTGGGCTGCATATGGCTCTGAAGGGGACGGGGAGTAAGCGGCGACGCGCCAGCCGCGCCGGCGGCGGCGCCCGTAGAAGCGGAACATGCCGAAGCCGATGACGAGGGCCGCCGGCGCCAGGATGTTGCCCCACCGCACCGTCTTCTTCAAGCCGGCGGGGATCTCGCGCAGCGGCCGGAACACGACGCCTTTCGACCGGATGGAGATCAGCTCCGAGTCCAGAGCCAGCCAGTCGATGACGTTGAGCAGGAAGACCGGTCCCGTGTCCCGCCGGGACATCTGCGGGTCGATGAAGCGCGAGGTGCCCACGACCAGGAGGCGGCTCTTGCCCCGGCTCGCGGCCAGAAAGGCCCCGGCGTCCGCCTCGGCAGGGATCGGGCGCGCGCTCCCGGCCGCGGTCGAGAAGTAGCTCGTGAACGAGTCCTCGAGCGAGACCGCCAGGGCGTAGGGCCCCTTGGCGTCGCCCGGTTTCGGGAAGAGCTTCTGCATGGGGTTCACGCTTTGGAAGCCCCTGCGGCCTCCGTCCGAGCTCAGCCAGCTGGCCCGCGAGGAGCGAGCCAGGACCAGGGCCTCGCCGGCCGCCGTCCGCGTGCTGACCTCGAGGGGGCTGGAGAAGGGCAGCGTCAGCGAATCCAGATGCCGCGTGACCGGATGCGTGTCGCTCAGGTCCGTGGAGATCACGAAATAGGGATAGTCGATGATGTTCGTGACCGTGAACCACCCGCGCTGCTGGGCCAGGGAGACCTTCTGGCTCTGCAGGTCCAGCACGTACTCCTTCTTGACGCGGACGCCGTTGTGCTCGAGCCAGCCGGGAAGCCCCGTGTCGACGTCCGTCGCGAAGAAGGACTGCAGGTCCACCTTGCGCGTGTCCAGCCCCGCCACGAGCGGCCTGCCGGAGAGCAGGAACTGGTCCAGGGCGTAGAGGTGCGCGTCGGTCAGCTTCTCCATGGGGCCCAGGAGGAGAAGGCCCGAGACGTCCGCCGCGATGGTCGCTCCCGGCGCAAGCTCCGCCAGGTCGATGCCGCGCAGCTCGTAGTTCCTCTCGACGAAGTCCCGCACGCGGTCGTTGAGCTTGCCGGGCGAGAGCGCCTCGTGGCTGGAGACCATGCCGATGACCTTCCGCCTCTCGCGGGTGAGCCGGACGATCCGAGAGGTGAGGTCGTACTCCAGGCCCTCCGTCTCCGCGACGACGGGGATGACCTCCTTTTTGTCCGCGTGCTGCATCACCAGCCCCATGAACCCTTCGCGGACCTCGTATTTCTCCTTTGAGACGACGTTGAACTGGATGGGCGCCACCCCGTGCTTCATGGCCTCCCGCTTTCCCTCGTCTTCCCGCTCCAGATCGATGAACCGGGCCCGGACCTTGCCTCCGGACGCGCTGCGGTACTCGGCCAGCAGGTCCCGGACGTAGGAACGGCTGGCGGCGTACTGTGGAGGCAGCTCCTTGGAGAAGTAGGCCCTGATCTCGATCGGGACCTCCAGCGCCCGGAGCAGACGCTTGGAGCCCGGGCTCAGGGAGTAGAGCTTCCCCGCGCTCAGGTCCAGCCGGAGATAGAACTGGCTGGACAGCAGGAAAAGGAACACCAGGCTGCCGCCGGCCAGCAGGACGGCGGCGGTGGAGAGCAGCCCGACCTGGCGGCCCGCCGGCTTGGAGGCCGGCTCCCCCGCTTTCTCGCGCGAGCCCGCCAGGCGGACGAGCCACCTTCCGATCGATTGCAGGACGCGGCGCAAGGCTTCCATCAGTTGATCCTCCGCGCGTTCACCCTGAGGTATGTGACGTAGAGGAAGAAGCCGCTCAAGCCCAGGTAGTAGAGCAGGTCCCGGGTGTCGAGGACCCCGCGGCTGATGTTGGCCAAGTGGGAGTCCAACCCCAGGAAGTCGGCCACCGAGCCCAGGGCCGGCGGGATGAAGACGTTGACCTTTCCCAGCAAGAACAGAGCGAAGCTGACGAGGAACGCCAGGATGAACGCCACGATCTGGTTGCGCGTGAGCGAAGACGCCCAGACGCCCACGGCGGTCAGAAGGCCCGCGGTGAGCCAAAGCCCCAGGTAGGAACCGAAGATCCCCCCAAGGTCCGGCTTGCCCAGGATATAGAGCGTGACGGGATAGACCAAAGTCCCCGCGAGCATGAACGTGATCAGGCTCAGGGCCCCGAGGTACTTCACGGCCAGAACCTCGCCGTCCCGCACGGGGAGAGTCGCCAGGATCTCGATCGTCCCCGACTTGTACTCCTCCGCGAAGAGCCGCATGGTCACCGCCGGGATGAAGAACAGGAACAAGAGCGGCGTCACGCCCACGAAGGCGGAGAGGTCCGCCTGGTTATGGAGGAACATCGGGGACGCGAACAGGTAGCCGCTTATCAGAAGGATGACGACGGTGACCACGTAGGCCGTGAGCGTGTCGAAGTTCGCCCGCATCTCCTTCTTATAGAGGGCCCAGACGAGCGGCAGCCGGTCGGTCATTTGAGCGTCAGCTCCCGGAAGACGTGCTCCAGGGAGGCCTCCTCCCGGTTGAGATGCAGGAGCGTCCAGCTCTTCTCCACCGCGATCCGGAAGAAGGTCTCGCGCAGGTCCCCCGCCTCCGGCCTGCAGGTCAGACTGAAGCGCAGCTCGCCGTCCTCCTCGCTCGCGTCGGAGCGCTCCACGCCCGGGACGGTCTCCAGCGTCTCCCGCGCTGAGGCCAAGTCCACATCCGAGGCCTTGAGCGACAGATGGATGAGCCCGAGCCCGGAAGCGGCCCGCTTGAGCTCCTTGGGCGTCCCGGACGCCGCGATCCTGCCCCGGTGGATGATGACGACCCGGTCGCAGGAGGCCTGCACCTCGGGCAGGATGTGCGTCGACAGGACGACCGTCTTCGCCTCTTTGAGCTTGAGGATGAGGTCCCGCACCTCGCGGGCCTGGTTGGGATCGAGGCCGGAGGTCGGCTCGTCCAGGAGCAGGATGTCGGGGTCGTGCAGGATGGCGGCGGCCAGCCCCGCGCGCTGCCGGTAGCCCTTGGAAAGCAGGCCGATGGGCCTGCCGAGCACCTCGCCGAGTCCGCACGCCTCGACCGCGGAGCGGATGCGGTTCGTGCGGGCCTGGCCCGAGAAGCCCCGTATCTCGGCGGTCCACTCCAGGTACTCGCAGACGTCCATCTCCTCGTAAAGGGGATTGTTCTCCGGAAGGTATCCGATGCGCCGGCGCACCTCCAGGCCGGCCTCCACCACGTCGCGGCCGCCGAGCTCGGCCGTGCCGCCCGTCGGAGGCAGGTACCCGCTCAGCATCCGGAGCGTCGTGGTCTTGCCCGCCCCGTTCGGGCCCAGGAAGCCGAGCACCTCCCCGCGCCCGACCTCGAAGGAGATCCGATCGACGGCCACGGTGGCTCCGAAGCGCTTGCTCAACTCGCGTACGGTGATCATTTCTTTTCCCGGCCGGCTCGAACGCCGACCGCGAGAATCTATTTATCAAAGGTGCGGAACACAAATCAAGCCCCCCGCCCGGATGAAGCCCCCGAACGCGCGCGTGAGCGGGCTTCAAACACCCGTGGGATTATGCTTCCCAAAAATCAAATTTCGTTCAAACGCCGATGATGAGGACGGCGGCGCCCGGACTTAGGGGGCCTGCGCGAGCCTTGGCAGAGACGCGCCGAATGCGGTATTCTTGATCCCGATATGGGCAAGATCCGCGTCGCCGCGGTTCAGATGGACCCCCGCTTGGGAAGAGTCGCGGAGAATCTGGACCGCATCCTCAAGGGACTCGCCGAGGCGCGGTCCCGGCTCGTCGTCTTTCCGGAATGCGCGCTGACCGGATATGGTTTCGAGTCCAGGGAGCGGGCGCTGCGGTTCGCCGAGGCGGTGCCCGGCCCTTCGACGAACCGGCTCGCGGCGGCGTGCCGGCGGGAGGACGCCTGGGCCGTCGTGGGGCTATTGGAGCGACGCGGCGACGATCTGTTCAACACGGCCGCCCTGGTCGGTCCGGACGGGCTCGTGGGGTGGTACCGGAAGATGCACCTTCCTCTGCTGGGCGTGGACCGCTTCGTCAAGCCGGGAGACCTCGGGTTCCCGGTCCTGAAGACGCCCATCGGACGCGTCGGCCTGCTCATCTGCTACGACGGCAGCTTCCCTGAGGCGCCCCGCGCCTTGAAGCTCGGCGGCGCCCAGCTCATCTGCCTGCCCACGAACTGGCCCATGGCCGCGGAGGTGCAGTGCCGGCACTCCCCCATGATGCGCGCCCAGGAGAACCACGTGAATTTCCTGTCCTGCAACCGGGTCGGGGAGGAGGCGGGGTTCCGTTTCCGGGGCGAGTCCAAGATCTGCGATTTCGACGGCCGGCTGCTGGCCGAGGCCGGCCGGGAGGAGGCCCTGATCACCGCCGAGATCGACATGGCCGCCGCGGACCGCAACCGCGTCGTCAACGTCCCGGGCGAATACGAGCTGGACCGGATCGCCCACCGCCGCCCGAACCACTACGGCCGGCTGACCGAGATCCCTTGAGGAATACCGCCGCCACGGCCAAAGCCGCGGCGAGCGCCAACGCGAGACCGATCCAGAACGAAGCCGGGCGATAGCGGAACCGGATCGATGACGTGCCCGCGGGCAGGACGACCGCCCGGAACGCGTAGTCGGCCCGGTGGATGCGCGCCGGCTTTCCGTTCACCGCGGCCTTCCAGCCCGGGAAATACGTGTCGAGCAGCACGAGAAACCCCGGCCGGGGCGCGTAGGCTTCCAGCAGGACCTCGCCGGGACGGTAATCCACTATCCGCACCGCGGCCGCGGCGGAGCCGGGGAAGGCGTCGACCCCGGCAGGGGCGCCATGCCGGACGCCCTCAGGAAAGGCTTGGGCGGCCGGTACGGCGTCCCTGCCGCGGTCCGGCGGCCGCTCCGGCTCCTCCTCGAGCAGCACGACGGCGGAAGGATCGAATCCCTCGGCGCGCGCGCGCGCCAACAGCGCCGTCCTCTCCAAAACGACCTCGTGCTCGAAGACCACGAAGGCTCTCTGCGAAGCGGCGCCGTACCGGTAGACGTCGACCTTGCCCTCGAATACGAGTTCGAACCCTTCCGCCGGAGGCGCCCAGGCCTTGGGAGCCAGCACGTACTTAACGTTGAGCAGCCTCAAGTTGGCCGGTAGCGCCGTCGACGCGGAGAAAAAATAAAGCTCGCCTGCGCGGCCGGTGATGAGCTCCTCGTAACGCCGGACCGTCGAGAAATCCATTCCCCGGACGTCCTGCAGCCCGTGGACCGCGGCGGTATTCGGAGGGAGGATGTCTCCCAGGCCGAAGATCCGGAACACGCCCGGATCGCGCTTGACGAACCCGACCGAGGCCGGCTCGGGATAGTACTCCGCGCGCTCCGCCGTCGGATTGTAGCCGTACGCGAACCATAGGAGGTCGCAAGCGGTCCAAAGCAGGCAGAGGACCCGGGCCCCTCTCCGGCCCGCGCCCGCCCAGGCCGCCGAACCGGCCGCGGCCGCCAGGCCCGCCAGGAACATGAAGCCCTGAATGAGGAGGAACGCCCTCTCCGAGCCGTCCAAGCCCGCCCCCACTGAGCGGAAGACGATCCATCCCGCGGCGAGGCAGACGGCCGCGGCGACCGCCGTCCCGGCCGCCATCTTCTTCAGCCGCGGCGCGGCCTCGGCCTTGTCCAGCGCCTCCAGCCCGAAGCCGGCCATCACCGCCAGCGAGAAGCAGACGAAGAGCAGCAGCCGCGTATGGCTCATCCACTGCAGGATGGGGACCATCCCGAGCAGGGCGGACAAAGGAGGCAGTCCGTAGACGACGCAAAGGCACAGGAGCACGGCCGCCGCATGGACCCGGACGACACGGCGGCGCCTAAGAAAGAGGGCCGCCATAGCCAGCAGAAGCGGGACCACCCCGACGTAGCCGGTCCGCTCGTTGAAGTTGTCCCCGGCGTCCAAGCCGAAGACCGGCCCGAGCCGCTCGTAGCCCGCCGCCGGACTTCCGGACAGGTAGGGCAAGAGGAAGTGTATCAAGCCCTTCGGCGACAGGTGATCGACTCCCCGCCGCAGGGAGGCGGCGATCTCCGTGGTCGAGCCCTCACGCACGTACTCCAGATACGGGAGGACTTGCGGCGCGGCCAAGAGCAGGCCCGCCGCGACGGCCGCCGCCAGCAAGAGGATCGCCCGGCCGGGAGCGCGCTCGGCCTCGGCACGGCCGCGACGCATCGCCGCCCGGACGCAGGCGTAGGCCGCGACCCCCAGAGTGATATGGATGACGGTGGGCGGATGCCCCCCCAGGACCATGCAGGCGTAGCCCGCGGCGAACAGCGCCCAGCGGCGCGGGTCCTCGAGCCCACCCTCCACGGCGTACAGGAGCAGGGGCAGCCAAAGCGCGCAGTTCACGTGCGGGTGCCCCAGCCACACGACCATGAACCCGGAGAGGCTGAAGACCAGGCCGGAGAGAAGGGCCGCGCCCCTGCCGGCCCGGAGGGCCCCCATATAGAGCATCATGAAGGCGCCCGCCAAGAGCAGCTTCAGGAAGGCCGCGACGGCGCTCGCCCGCACGGGATCGAGCGGCGCCAGCAGGAGGTTGAGCGGATAGAGCGCGGCGGTCTGGATCGCGGCCGTGAACGGGACCCCGCAGGCCGACAGAGGATTCCACAGGGGCAGGCGGCCCTCCCACAGCTGCGCGTGCTGGAAGTGGCGCAGCGGGAGGAAGGCCAGGAACTGGTCGACGAGCAGATAGTTGGACGGAGCCGCCGGAGGGACGTCCCTCCAGGGAGGGAACAGCCGGATGCCGTCCACCGGCATGACGCCCTTGCCTAGGAAGAGGGCCTCGCCGAACAAGACGCAAAGCACGGCGGCCAGCAACAGATAAGGAAAGGCCCACGAGAGCCGCTTGCGTCCCATACGGGGGTAGATTATGACCCCTGGGCCGAAGTGTCAACCCTTCGGCAACATTTTACGCGGCGCGATTCGCGCGATGGACAGGCCGGGCTTTCCTGGATATACTCTTAGCGGACAGGAGGTGGTGCCATGGCTCTCATCATGATCGCGGACGACGACGTCGACCTCGTGACCGCCCTTGAGGACTATCTGAAGTCGCGCAACCATCAGGTCGTCTCCGTCAACGACGGCGTCAGCGCCTCCCTCAAGGCGCAGGAATGGAAGCCCGATCTCATCATCATGGACATCATGATGCCCGGGGTCTACGGGACCAGCGCCTACAAGAGCCTCGAGTCGGCGGGAATCACGAAGACCACCCCCGTCATCTTCATCACCTCCATCTCCCCCGATCAAGCGGAGAAGCTCGTCCCCTCGGGACCGAGGATCCGCTTCCTGCCGAAACCGGTGCATTTCGAGACCCTGGGCAAGGCCATCACGGAGCTTCTCGGGCATCCATCCCCGCCGTCCCAGTGAAGGCCTTTCCGGGAGACATCGCGATATCCGGGCGGGCGCGCAATTCGCCTCGCGGGTTAAAAGACCCGCGGCTTTTCAACGGCCCTTCTGGAGTTGTCTCCCGATGGAGCGCGAGGCGCTTCGATCCGCATATGCCCCGATCCTTTGCATCACCAAACATCGACGGGACCCGGCTGGCGCCGACGGGGATACTGCTCGCAGCCCCGGCCTGGAGGAGGGACCTTCTGGGGGAAACGGAACGGTTCCCGGGTCCGGGGTGACGGGGCCGCGGGCGATAATGTAAGATGGGGCCGTCACACGATCTCGTATCCGCATCCTGTCGGCGCGACTCGGGCGGCCCGCCAAGCCCCCCCACGGACGAGGGAGACAAAACCAATGACAACGAACAAGGAATTGCACGATTGGGTCAAAGAGATGGCAGCCATGTGCCGGCCGGACGGCGTCCACTGGTGCGACGGCTCTCAAGAAGAGTACGACCGCTTCACCGCGGAGATGGTCAAAAGCGGGACGTTCATCAAGCTCGACGAGAAAAAGAGGCCGAACAGCTTTTACTGCCGCTCCGACCCCGCGGACGTGGCCCGCGTCGAGCAGCAGACCTACATCTGCGCCAAGACGAAGGAGGAGGCCGGACCGACCAACAACTGGTGCGACCCGGAGGAGATGAAGGCGACGCTGAAGAAGTTCTACGCCGGCTGCATGAAGGGCCGGACCATGTACGTCATCCCCTTCAGCATGGGCCCGCTCGGCTCCGACGTCGCCCACATCGGCGTGGAGCTGACCGACTCCCCCTACGTGGCCGTCAACATGCGCATCATGACCCGCATGGGCAAGAAGGTGCTCGACGTGCTCGGCGACGGCCGGTTCGTGCGCTGTCTCCACTCGATCGGCGCGCCGCTTGAGCCCGGCGAGAAGGACGTCGCGTGGCCGTGCGACTCGGACAACAAGTACATCGTCCACTTCCCCGAGGAGCGCACCATCTGGTCCTACGGGAGCGGATACGGCGGCAACGCGCTGCTCGGCAAGAAGTGCTTCGCTCTGCGCATCGCGTCGGCCATGGCCCGGGACGAAGGGTGGCTCGCGGAGCATATGCTCATCCTGGGCATCACCAACCCCGAAGGCGAGACGAAGTACTTCGCGGCGGCCTTCCCGAGCGCCTGCGGGAAGACCAACCTGGCCATGCTGATCCCCACGCTGCCGGGCTGGAAGGTCAAGTGCGTGGGCGACGACATCGCCTGGATGAAGTTCGGCTCGGACGGCCGCCTCTACGCCGTCAACCCCGAGTACGGCTTCTTCGGCGTGGCGCCGGGCACCTCCATGGACTCCAACCGCAACGCCATGCTCTCCTTCACCAAGAACTCCATCTTCACCAACACCGGCCTCAGCCCGGACGGCGACGTGTGGTGGGAGGGCATGACCGAGGAGAATCCTCCCAAGCTCACGAGCTGGCTCGGCGAGGAGTGGACCCCGGGCTGCGGCAAGGTGGCCTCGCATCCCAACGCGCGGTTCACGGCCCCGGCCGGACAGTGTCCCGTGATCGATCCCGCATGGGAGGACCCGAAGGGCGTGCCGATCTCGGGCATCTTCTTCGGCGGCCGCCGCGCCAGCGTCGTCCCGCTGGCCACCCAGGCGTTCGACTGGCGGCACGGGACCTTCTTGGGCGCCACGGCCTCCTCCGAAAAGACGGCCGCCGCCGCCGGGAAGGTCGGCATGCTCCGGCGCGACCCCATGGCCATGCTGCCCTTCTGCGGCTACCACATGGGGGACTACTTCGCCCACTGGCTCAAGATCGGGGAGAAGGCCGATCCGGAGAAACTGCCGAAGATCTTCTACGTGAACTGGTTCGGGAAATCGCCCGACGGCCGGTTCCTGTGGCCGGGCTTCGGCGAGAACAGCCGGGTCCTGGCATGGGCCTTCGGCCGGATCGACGGAGCGGGCAAAGCGGTCAAAACGGCCATCGGGTACCTGCCCACCAAGGACGCCCTCGACCTGAAGGGGCTCGACATGCCGCCGGAGGACCTGGACACCCTCCTGAGCGTGGACAAAGACGAGTGGACCAAGGAGGTCGGGTCCATCGAGGAGCATTTCGCCAAGTTCGGCGACAGGCTGCCGCAGGGCCTGAAGGACGAACTCGCGGCCCTGAAGGAACGTCTCTCCTAGACGACCTCCTGCCACGGACTGCTAAGCCGAGCCCCGGCCCGAGCTCCGGACCCAAGGGGACCCGCGGACGATCCACGGGTCCCCTGCTCTGTGCTCCGCTACTTGAATTGGGGGGCAGACCCCGTTTTCCCGTGCTGATCGGCCTGAGCCTCTATTTCTCCCGACGACGCGCCCTCTTGACAATCCGGGGTTCCGGGGGTACATAGATTACAGGACGGGCCTGTAGATTCGCCTTATTCCAAAACCATTTTTCATGCCCGCCGCACCGCGCCGAGACCCGCAGAACGGAACGTTTTTCTCCTTCTCGCTATCCCGTGCTCAAGCCTTGGAGCATGCCGCGCCCGGTCACCCAAATTTCGCAACCAGGAAACATTATTTTCCGGTCTACCTGTTACAATTAAGCGAATCGCTGCCGAGTGAATTGACGCGCCCTGCGCTGAGACGGATGTGGACCACCTTCTAGCCCAGCCTCGACGACTTTTTATCCCGCTTGCAGGCTCTCTGCTCCGGGCTTTTTCCGCCGCGTCCCCTATCGCCGCCCGATTATCGGCCCGCCTCGCTCTGGCAGGCGTGTTCGCATGCGTCTTGTCGGCTCCCGCCCGGGCGCAGATCACGAGCGCCGAGAGCGGGCTATGGTCCCACACGGCCACTTGGGCCGGCGGCGTCGTCCCCGCCGCCGGGGACGCGGTCACGATCACGGCGGGCCACACGGTCTCCGTGGACATTACAACGGCGACGGCCAGCACCACGACGATCAACGGCACCCTGTCCTTCAGCCGCGTGGCCCACGGCAGCCTGACGATCGTCGGAGGCGACGTGACAGTCGAGCCCGGTGGGCATCTGGACCTGGGCACCGAGGCGTCCCCCATCCCGGCCGGGACCACGGCCCACCTCGTCCTGGCCTACGGCCGGACGGCCGGGCAGTACGGCCTCATCGTCCAGGACGGCGGTGATTTCACGGCGCGGGGAGCGACGAAGTCGCCCTACGGCTTCGCGCTCGGGAACATCGACGCGGCCGGCACGTTCCTCACGGTATCCGCCTCCAGCGCGACCGGATGGGCCGTCGGGGACACGATCGCCATCGGGCCCACGACCGGGACAGGGCCGAGCTCCACGGAGCAGCGGGTCGTCACGGACATATCCGGCCCCGGTCCCCTGATCGTCTC
>JBDREN010000075.1:0-6316 GCA_043819795.1 Elusimicrobiota bacterium | reverse complement strand
TTTTGGAAAAAGTTCGACAATCCCGTGTTCGGCGCTTACGTCGCGGACCTGGGACCCGAGGACCGGGTCAGGCTGCAGACCAACCGCGGGCTGAAAGTAAGAGCCATGATGAAGGGTTCTCCCGTTTTCAACGCCGACATTTTCCAAGACGACATCATAACGGCCATCGACGGGGAATCTCCGCCCATCGCCCGGCAGTTTTACGCTTGGGTGATCCAAAAAGCGGGACAAACGATCGAGCTTGAAATCCGGCGTGGGGATAAGACGATCAGGAGAAGCGTCTCCTTAGGCAAGATCAAGAAAGCGGCGAATTGATGCCTTCCCGAAGATGAACGCCTTTCCCCGGTTCCCGTCCGAGCAGTGTCCTATTCGGGTGAGTGGTCCCCGCGAAAAGCGCTGGGATTTCCAAGACTCCTTCTTTATTGATGGCGACCTTTTTTTCTTGCCTGCGCAGATACCCCTCTCATCCAGCGCCTCGATAGCATCATCCAAAGTCGAAGGATTCTTCTGCTGGTCCGACCGCTCGGCATCCTACTCAGTCAGCAGCTCCAATTCAAATTCCCGCATCGGGGAGTCAGACCCTTATTGGGCCAGGACCTTGACGGGATTCTCCGGGGATCTACCGCTTGCGCGACCCATGCGCTACTGGATGGGCGCATCCGTGTTGACAATCCCTGGGCGGGCCGTACACTCTCTATGATGGTGCGCGTCCTCCTCCTCGCCTTCTCTCTGTGGTTTCCGCGGCCTGCCGAGGCCGGGGCGAACCCCCAGTCGTACCGCAGCGAGACGCTCCGCGCCCAGGAGGCCCTGCGCCGCGGCCGCTGGGAGGACGCCGAGGCCGCCGCCCAGAGGGCCCAGGAGATCGCCCCGCAGGAGCATCTCGCCTACCCGCTCCGGGCCCTGGCCCTCTCCATGCGGGGCCGCGACGAGGAGGCGATCGCCGAGATAAAGACCGCCATCCGCTTGCGGCCGCAATCCTCGGGACTCAAGGGGGTGCTCGCCTTCGCACTCAACCGTACCGGCAAGTTCATGGAGGCGGAGCGGTCCGTGGACCGGTCCATCGAGGGGCGGCCGACCAGCTCCTGGTCGTGGTACCAGCTGGCCTATTCCCCGGCCGGCCTGGGCGACCGGGAGGGCAGCCTCCGCTCCCTGGAGCAGGCCGCCGTGCTCGAGCCCGCGCGCTACGGCGCTCGCTATGAGCGGGCGCGGAAGGCGCCCGACGTCAAGGCCCTGCTCGTCCTCTTCCAGGCCGACCCGGCCATCGAGTCCTCCTGGTTCGTCATGCGCCAGCCGAGGAGCCGGCTCGAGCGCCGGATCCGGCGCCTGCCGTGGGCCCTCCTGGCAGCGGCCGCCGTCGTGCTCATGGTCCTGTTGCTGATGCGCGGGCGGCTGGCGGACTGGCTCGTCCGGCTGGGCATGGCCGGCGGAGGGACTCCCATCCCGACCTCGCCGGGGACGCCCATCATGGGCATCCCCATCGGGGAAACGGGCTCCTCGACGAAGGCGCCCCCCCGCCTGCCCGCGGGCTACCGCATCGTGCGCCAGATCGGGGCCGGCGGCATGGGCGCGGTCTTCGAGGCCGATGATCTGGCGCTCCAGCGCCGCGTCGCGATCAAGCGCATGCGCGACGAGATCCGCGACGACCCGGGCGAGCGCGGGCGCTTCCTCAAGGAGGCGCGCGTCGTGGCCAAGCTGCGCCATCCCAACATCGTGGAGATCCACTCCATCGTCGAGCACGAGGGGGAGGTATTCCTGATCTTCGAGTACCTCGACGGTTCGAGCCTGGACGCGGCCCTGACCTTGAGCGGACGCTCGGACATCCCCGAGGCGCGCCGGATCGTCGGCCAGATCTGCGCGGCCCTCACCTACGCCCACGGGGAGGGCGTCATCCACCGCGACCTCAAGCCCGCGAACATCATGCTCACCAAGGACCGGCGGGTGAAGGTGACGGACTTCGGGGTGGCGGGTCAGGCCCGCGAAGCGCTCAGCCGCCTGTCGATATCGAACACGATGGCGGGGACGCCTCCCTACATGGCTCCGGAGTCGGAGACCGGGACGGTGCGGCCCGAATCCGACCTATATTCCCTGGCGGTCTCCCTCTACCAGATGCTCACCGGGGAGAGGCCCTTCGCCGGGACCAGCGCGGGCATGCTGATGCGGAAGCTCGACATGCGCTTCGACCCGCCGTCGACCAAGGTCCCGGGGCTTCCGCCCGCGCTCGACGCCTTCTTCGCCTCGGCCCTCCATTGCGAACCGGAGAAGCGCCCCCGCACCGCCAACGCCTTCGAGTTCGCCTTCGCCGCCGCCGTCGCTCAGTCCTGACCTCGCGGCTCCTCGGGAAGGATAGGGGCGCTCCATTCATGGGTTCCTCGGCCGTCCCCGGCGCCCCCCACTCCGCTAAAGTTGCCGGAATCTATTTTCGAGTGCCATAAGGGGAGAAGAGTCTCTTCGACGGGGAGCCGGCTCCGTCCGGAACCGAGAGAGCCTTACAGACGGCTTACGTGGCGGGCTTGAGCGTCCTTCCCGGGGACCCTACAATACGGCCGCGGGATTAAGGGGGCATGCCGAACCGGCTCCTCCATGGGATCATCGAACGCCTCAAATTCCCGCCGTCTCCGACGATACTCCCAAGGCGGCTCCGGGTCTTCCTGAGCCCATAGCCCCCGCTTGGCTTCGCGGGCCTCCCGCTCCAGATCCCCCAGGCTCTCATCGTCGGAATAATGACGATACCACCAGGCCGCCCCCGCCCTGATCAGCTCCCGGTTCAAGCTCCGCCCATCCGCAAGGAGCACCACTCCAACGATCCGCCGATACCTGTCGATCGCCCTGACTTCAATGGTGACTTCCTTGTCCAGCGCGAGGCCGGCGGAGAAGTCCCTCGCCTCCTGCCCGTAGGCCTGGCTCATTTCGGGAGTGTCGATCTCAGCCAAGCGGACCTTGGTATTCTCCCCGTCGCGCATGACCGTGAGGGTATCGCCGTCATAGACGCGCACCACCAAGCCGACGAACCGCTCTTCGGCAGGGAGAGTCCCGCCTTCTGTGATGCTGCGCGGCGAGGCGACGGGACCCGCCTCGCCGATCTCGGGCGGCTGGTAATCGGTCCAGGCCGGGAGGCGCAATTCCCGGCCGTAAAGCGATTCGATGGGTGCGCCGAGACAATCGGGCGCTGAGAGGAGCCCGGCCATCACGACGGCCAGCAAGGAGGGGCGCCTCAGGCGGCAAAAGGATCTCATGGCGGGACTCTCTTTTAAGGATATACCCTGGGACGCGAAAAAGGAGGGGCATACGGCCCAGACCGAGCCGGGACTGAGGTCCTATGCGGCCGTGCCGCTCAACGGAGTTTAGTAGAATATCTCTATTCAGCCGCAAGGAGACTTTCCATGGGCAACAACCTGTTCGTCACCGGCTTCCCATACGAATTGACCCAGGAGGATTTGGGCGAGCTGTTCGCCGAGTGCGGCCGCGTCGTCAGCGTCAAGATCCTCATGGGGCACGAAACGGGCCGCTCCCGCGGCATCGCCTTTGTCGTCATGGCCAAGGACGCCGAGGCGCAGGCCGCCATCAAGAAGCTCAACGGCACGAAGGTCGGCCAACGCCGGATATTCGTCACCGAGGCGCGCCCTTCAGAGAAGCCCGACGGCGGCGGCTACACCGGCCCCGAGCGCCGCTCGGGCAAGGACCGGCGGCGTAGCCCGCCCGCCGCCGCCGGAGTCTCCAGTGAGAGGCGGCCAGGGTACAAGGACAGGAAGCCAGGCTTCGGCGACAAAAAGCCCTGGAAGAAAAAGCCCTGGGACAAGGACAGGAAGCCAGGCTCCGGTGACAAAAAGCCCTGGGAGAAGAAGCCCTGGGACAAGGACAGGAAGCCAGGCTCCGGCGACAAGAAGCCCGGGAAGAACAAGCCCTGGGACAAGAAGCCCGGCTTCGGCAGCAAGAAGAAGTGGGGCGCCGGCGGCCCGAGCGGCGGCCGCAAGCCCGGCGGCTTCAAGCGCAAGCCCAGCGGCGGCTTCAGGGGTAAATGAGCCAGACGCCGTCCTCTTGGATCAGCCGGGACGTGGGTAGGCCCAACGCGGCGTAGCCTGACTGCCGCGCGGACGCCACGGCTGGGCCTATGTGAGAGAAGGCCTCGACACGGTCACCTGCGCGGGATCGAGCCATTCCTCTCTGGCTAAGCCATCGCGGATCAGCCCAGGACTCCTATCCAGCCACGCCTCGATCTTGCCGGCCTCGATGATATCGGCGACGGACGTCGCCCAGTTTCCCCGGTCGCCCGAGGCTCTACCCATCATCGCGGCTTGGTCCGCCATCGGCCCCTGAGTCATTCCATGCCTTGTGACGGCACAGAGCTGTCTCGTCTCCGCCTGCTCAGTCCTTTTGCCTGAGCGAGTGGCGTATATATGTTTTTGTGGCGCCTGTTTCTCCCGCCACTTTGTCTATCAATTCGGCCTCGCTCAAGCCGTAGCCTATGGAACGGCCATATTGGTTGTGACCTCGCCAGCGCTTCATGCTCGCCTGGATCACCTTCTGATTTTCTCTGGTTTGAGCGAGCGCTCCGGATGGCGCGTCGGCGCGTCGGCGGGGCTTTTGTCGCCTGGCATATCTCATAAAGTCACCTCCCGCGTCGCCCGTCGGGCGAAGGCCCCTTGCCGCAGCGGTAAACCACAACCTGTTTTCGACGCCGCGGCTGAGAGTGGAGCTCGCCGAGCAAGTTGCCGAGACCCACCCACCGGCCCTGCTCGATTTGAGCTGTCGAGGAAGAGGGCCGATAGACCATCCTGATTTGGCCTTGGAGTTCCGGCAGGCCGGCCGCGATGCGCGAATAAGGCGTTCTTCCGCTGGCCATTGAAGCTGTCAAGCCGGCATCGGCGCTTGAGGCTGGCGGCGAGTCCGTCTTTGCGAACTCGCATCGCCCTGTGGTGCGCGCAGAGAAGTCTGTCGCCGACCTTCTTGAGCCCGGTATTTTTCAGACAGCGATGCGCCTCGGAATAAGACGACGTGAGGGTCTTTGCGTCGCAGTGGTTCATTTTAGGCCTCCTGCGGGCCTTGGATTTCTTGCGCGGCACGGTCGTCTCCAAGTTCTCCATCGGACTGAAGAGGCCGGGGACGGTTTTCACCGGCGGCGACTGGATCGATAGGCGCTCTGGCGCTGCAGGACTTGCCAGAGAGTTTATAAAACCAATTGCGGTACGCGCCGTTGCTTTCAGTATACCAGTTTATAAGTCCGGACGCTGTTTGACGTTATCTCCCCGGGGACAGTGCGGGGTGCGGTTTGGCCGCAGCACAAGAGGCATCCCATCGTCATCGCCAGCAGAACGCCGAGGACCCCGGCGCTCGCGCGGCGGAGGACGACCGATTCACGTTTCAGGAATCCCATCATGAGATCGAGCTCCTCATCTTTCTCGTCTATCATGAGCGCTTCTATCGCCGCCGCTGCGCCTTGCGGCCGGTCTTGTCGGCGGGTCACGCATGTCCCGACCTCCCTGCTCTATAGCCCCATTACGCCGATAATGCAAGGATGCGCGCTGAAGGTCGAGCCGAATCCTGAATAGGCCCTTCGGGCTCCCTTTCAAGGGACCAACCGGCCCATGTTCTCGCCTTATTGCCCCATTACGCTATGAGTGACTATCAAGGGAATAATGGCCATAGTGGTTCATCCGAAAGACTCCCGGAGCCGGCGCATACGCCGCCTTCTGAGCGCGGTCCTGGCGCTGTTGCTGGGGACTTCCTCTTCCCCGGCTTGGGCGCGGATGATCGCGCCGTCTCCCGTCCAGATAGCGCCCGGCGGCATGCAGACGGCCGTGGGCGGCATGGCGCCGACGGCCCTCCCGGCCCCCTCCGGCGGGCTCGGCGGGCCCGGCACCGGGGGGATGCGCCTTCGCTCGATCCTGCCCCTGGAGTTCGCTCCGGTGGCGCCGCTTTCCCTGAACCCCGCCGCCGGACTCGCCAAGCCGGCGGCCGTTTCCGCCGAGACCAAGACCCCGGCTGCGGCCGTGCCCCAAGCGCGGCCGTCGCGCCCGAACGGACCGCCCCGGGCGGCCCCTCAAGCCCAAACGAGGCCTAAAGGCCGCGCGCTCGGGACCATGACAGCCCTCGACGAGTTCAACCGCGCGGTCACGAATATCCGGCGCGAGCCGGTCCGCGCGGCCTCGTCGTTCCGGACGTTCTTCGATAACGGCGGCGCTTCCGGCGGGCGGCTCTCTGTCGCGGAGCCGCGGCCCGGAGCCGTTTCACGCGCGGCCGAACCGCGCAGAGCGCGCCGCTCGCGGCCGGCCGCCGATGCGCGCCGGCGCGGGCAGAAGCGCGCTCGCCGCGCCAAGAG
>JBDREN010000074.1:0-3565 GCA_043819795.1 Elusimicrobiota bacterium | reverse complement strand
GAACAACGCCAACCTGATCGCGTACAACGAGTTCACGAACGTGCTCGACCCGATCATCATCGCGGAGGGCTCGGAGGACAACGTTCTGGAGGGCAACACGTTCGGCCGGCTGGCCAAGGACTGCGCGGACGCGGCGTGCGTGAACGTCGAGACGGCGGCGGGCTACGACGTGAACCTGACGGCGGACCTGACCGAGGGGGTGCTGCTGGGCTTCCACGGGGTGACGCTCGACTGCCAAGGGCACTCGATCACGGGCGACGGGAGCGGGCACGGGATCATGGTCGACCGGTACATGAACGGTGTCACGATCCGCAACTGCGCCATAAGCGGCTTCGGCACGGGGATCAACCTGTACTACGTGCAGAGGGGACAGCTCATCGAGGACAACGCGATCAGCTCGGTAGGGACGGGGATCCGGTTCGGGGACTCGGTGTGGCACAGCACGGTGACGCGCAACACGATCACGGAGGTATCGGGCGCCGCGATCACCATGTGGTGGAGCAACCGCAACAACGTCATCAGCGCCAACAAGATCGGGCCGGCGTCCCGGGGCATCCACATCGATGGATGGGGGAACAATGCCAATCTCATCGCCGAGAACGAGCTCACCAACGTGGGCGTTCCCATCTTCATCGCGGAAGGGTCCACCGGCAACATCCTCAGGGACAACATCATCTGCTCGGACGAGGACCCGTGCAACGCCCCGCCGGAGGCGCGGTGCCGGGACGCGGCTGCGGCGCTCGACGGCGAGGGGCGGGCGGTGATCGATCCCTCGGACGTGGACGGCGGGTCGTCCGATCCGGACGGAGACGAGATCGCCCTGGAGCTCAGCCAAGACAGCTTCGGCTGCGCGGACCTTGGCGAGCACACGGTCACCCTCACGGCGACCGATCCGAGCGGCGAGTCGTCCAGCTGCGAGGCCGTGATCACGGTCGCGGACGAGACGCCTCCCTTGATCGGGGGCGTGGCGGCCGAGCCCGCGGTCCTGTGGCCGCCGAACCATAAGATGGCGCCGGTCATGATCTCCTTCCAGGCGACGGACAACTGCGAGGCGGAGCCCGTCGGCCGGGTCGCCGGCGTGGCGAGCAACGAGCCGGGCGACGGCCTGGGCGACGGGGATGCGTCGCCGGATTGGAGCATCGGAGGCGGCCTGGAGCTGGATCTGAGAGCCGAACGCTCGGGCAAAGGAAGCGGACGCGTCTACACCATCACGATCGAGTCCACCGACGCTTCCGGCAACAGCTCATACGCGGAAACGGCCGTCACCGTCCCCCACGATAAGAAAAAGTCGCGGGATTGAGGGCCTCCGGGAGGAGTGCGTCATCGAACGTCTCAAGCGAACCCGCGCCCCAGTGGGCGGGTAGGTCAAGCGACGCGATGACGCCTTTGCCTTGCGGTTACCTAAGATTTACCTCCCGGCAATGAAGGGCTAACGGCTCGAGGCCACCCTCTGGATGGAAAGACGCCCATCAGGGAGGCCATCATGAAAGAGGGAGAGTTGAAGGACCGGTTGGCGCCTATCGCGAGGCTCCTCGGCGCTCAGGACGCCGTCAGGGTCTATGTCAACGGACCCGAGCAGGTCTACGTGGAGAAGAAGGAGAGTTTCGAGCGGGCGGGATGGGGCTTCGCCGGCGCCGAAGAGTTGGAGTCGCTGGTCCGGACCTGCGCGACGAGTGTGGGGAGGAAGCTCACCGGGAAGGAGCCCGCGTTCCATATCCGGCTCGAAAGCGGGACCACGGTGGCCGCCTTCCGGCTCCCGGGAGCCGAGAGCCCGCTGCTCTGCTTCACGAAATACCAGCCTTAGCGGTTCGCCGCCTTCGTCGAAGGACCCCGCGGCAGGGAGAGAACTTGAGCCTTGCCGCGGGGTCCGCGCATCATGGGTCGGTGCCTGGCACCTTTCGCTAGTTACTCAAATAACTCACAGAACTCAAAGACTGACGCCCTTCAGCGCCTTTTTTTGAGGGGGGCCACGGCGAAGTCCTTTTCGAGGCGCTGGCCGTCGGTCCCGAAGACCGCGTCTATGGCAGGCGGCTGGCCCGCGAGGTCGAGCGCGAACTCGGCCCGCTTCTCCTCCCCGTAGGTCCTGATCGAGGGGATCCAGTCCTCGGTATAGGTCGCGTTGTAGGCCGGATGCCGGATGGAGAGGCGATATCCCCCCGCTCTCGCCTGGAGGCTCGCCTGGTAGAAGCCTTTGGAGTTGGTGACGGTGTGATACCGTTCTTTCGTGTCGCGGTCTATGAAGAAAAGCCGCGCCTTGGCCACGCGCTTCAAGGTCGTCACCTCGAAGACCGTTCCTTGGATGATGAACCTGGCCGCGCTCTTGGGGATATGCCTGCCGGTCGCGAGGACCGACGTCGGCTCGGAAGGCTTCTCCGGAGAGGCGCCCGGTTTTCCCGAGGGCTTCGCCTCCGGCGGCTTCCTTCCAGGGGGGCTGCGGGGCTCCTCGGGAGGGCTTTCGGGCTGCATGCTCTCCCGGAGCGACGCCAGCTTCGAGGACGCCAGCCATTTGACATCGTCGCGGGCCAGGAAGACCAGCGCCAAGGCGAGCGTCCCGGCCGCGGGATAGATGTAGCGGGCGACTCGGCGGGGGATGCTCGGAGCCCGGGACCGCTCCTCTAGGTCGTCATCGGGCGGGCCGTCCGGCCGATCGGGCTTCGGGGCGAAATCTCCAGGAGCGAACACCCGCTTGCAATAGGTGCAGCTCTCGGAGCTCTCCTCGACTTCCGCTTCGCAGATCGGGCACTTTTTTTTCATCGCTGATTGGATGTCGCATCCCCCGGGCGCTGGAAGGACAACGGCATTCTTGCGGCGGAGTTCCCGACAACGCAGAGGACTATGCACCGCAGGGCAAGCCTGCGGAGCTGAATTGACTCCGCCCAGCCGCTCGCCAAGTCCGCCGGCTCACTCAAAGTATGCCTCTCCTTGCGCGCGTTTTCCAGGGCTATTTCCGCGGCGTCCGGGATGAGGAAAGCCGGCTCGTCGGGCCGCGGCGGAATTTCCTATCATGTCACCGTATGAAGAGGCCCCGTACGGGCTCGGGGCCCCGACCCGATATGTGCGGACGCTACACCCAGACGGCCGACATCAAGACTTTGCAGAGGCGCTTCGGCTTTCGCGCGGAGGGCGCCGCTTTTGCGCCGCGGTACAACATCGCTCCGGGTCAGACCGCGCCCCTAGTCGTCCGGGACGAGGCCCGGAGGCTCGCGCTCATGCGCTGGGGGCTGGTGCCTTCCTGGGCGAAAGACCCCGCGATCGGCCACCGGATGATCAACGCCCGCTCCGAGACGATCGCGGAGAAGCCCGCCTTCCGCAAGCCCTTCGAGAAAAGGCGCTGCCTCGTGGTGGCGGACGGGTTCTACGAGTGGAGGAGGGCGGGCCGCGCCAAGGTCCCGGTCCGCTTCGTGCGCAAAGACGGAGCCCCCTTCGCCTTCGCCGGCCTGTGGGACCGGTGGCGCGTCCCCGGGGAGACGCCGCTAGACACCTTCACGGTCCTGACGACCTCGGCCAACAGCTTGGTGGCCGAGGTGCACGCCCGCATGCCGGTCATCCTTCGGGAAGACGACGA
>JBDREN010000073.1:0-12170 GCA_043819795.1 Elusimicrobiota bacterium | reverse complement strand
CCGGTCGAGGCGCTTGTGCCAGATGTTCATGCTCTCGATGTTTCCGGAGATGTTGGTGTTGTTCCAAAGAGTGCCCCCGAAGGAATAGCCCACGCGGGCGAACGCGATGTTCATCCCGAAGGACACCGCGCGCGCGATGGTGAATGCGGTCCGCACGCCCTTTGGGCGCACGAAATCCTCCATGAGCCCCAGGAGGATCGTTGCCAGTCCCTTGC
Source organism: Elusimicrobiota bacterium (assembly GCA_043819795.1). Taxonomy (GTDB): domain Bacteria; phylum Elusimicrobiota; class Elusimicrobia; order UBA1565; family UBA1565; genus JBDREN01. Next base: position 11,955 of record JBDREN010000073.1, on the reverse strand, counting down.
CGCGGCATTCCGGGAGCGTGGCGAAGTCGGTCATCTCGGAGTAGGCGCCGGCCAGGTCCATCTCCGCCGACGAGGCGGCCACGAGCCTCTGGCCGTCATACACCCCGAAATAGGCGAAGCCCTCGCCCATAGTCTTGGCGATGTAGGCGGGGTCGTGGATGGGGAAGGGGTAGGTGTCGAACACCTTCCTGTAGAGCGCGGCGACCTCGTCGGCGTGCCGTGGCTCGAGATGGGCGGCCTTCAGGCCGGGATCGAGCGCGGGCGGGGCCTCCGCGCCGCCGCGCGCGCGGCAGGCGGCCAGCACCTCCTCGATCTTCTGGCGCGGAGCCCCCTCCTTCCGTTTCGGGTCCGGGTAGCGGGCCATGAACAGGGCGTCCTCCTCGCCGTTGAAGAAGGCGGGGATGGTCGCCTCGACCTCGTATCCCCGGCCCCGGAAGGCGTCGCCGGCCGCGGCCGGGACCTTGACGAATATTTTGGAGTAGCCGCGCTCTTGGGCCAGGGCGTCAATCCGCTCGACGATGCCCGGCAGGTCGGCCTTGTCGAGCCTCATGAGATACACCCGGTCGCTGTGCGCGCCGTGCTGCACCAGGCTGTCGCCGAGATTCTCGATAGTGTCGGGCATGTCGCTTGCCGCCTTCGCGGGGCGATTGTACAAAATGCCGACGCGGCGCCCCGGGACGATCCGGGCCCGGACCAAGCTTGGGCGCCGGCGCGGTCCTTCAGCCCGAGGAATAGACGAGCCGGCCGTCCACGAAGGTCATCTCGGTCTTCAAGGACTTCCACAGGCGGGCGGGATCGTCGGCCGCGACCCGGTACGGATCGTTGTTGAATACAGCCAAGTCCGCCTTCATCCCGGGCTTCAAGACGCCGGCGGAGAAGCCGGGATGGACCGCCCGGGAAGGATGCCGGGTATGGCAGGCGATGGCCTCCTCCAGGGTCAGCGCCTCCGCCGGGTTCCAGGGCGGCGTTTCGGCGTCTCCCAGCCGGGTCACCGCGGCCTGGATGCCCTTCCAGGGGTTGATGTCCTCGACGGGGGCGTCGGAGCCCATCAGCAAAGTCCCCCCCCGCTCCGAGATGGTGCGGTAGACGTAGGCGTAGCGCTCGCGGAAGTTCTCGGCCATGTTGCGCTCCAGTATCCCGCGGTCGTCCCACATGTGCGACGGCTGCACCGAGAAGATCAGCCTCCGGAAGTCGTGCTTGGCGAGGATGTCCGGCGAAAGGAGCTGGACATGCTCCAGGCGATGCCGGCATCCGGCGGGCCGATCGAGCTCGGTGAGGCACGAGAGGATCTGATCCGTGGCCCGGTCGCCGATGGCATGGAAGAGGCCGCTCAAGCCCAGCTCGCGCAGCGTCCGAAGCCATTCCATGAGCGCCTCGCGTTCGAAGTTCAACAGCCCGCGCTCTGAGGTCCCGACGTAGGGCTCGGATACGGCGGCGCTGAGCGAGCCGAAGCTGCCGTCCAGGAAGAGCTTGGCCCCGCCCGTGGCCAGGCGGCCGGGCACGCCTTCCTGGAAGAGAGACCTTCCCTCCCGCAGAGCTTCGGGCGACGGGAACACGAAGTTCCAGACCATCCGGAGGACGCCGGGATGCTCCTCGGCGTAGCGCTTCCACAGCGAGAACCCCTCCGGGGGTTCGATATTGTGCACCGTCGTGATCCCATGGGAGTAGAACGCCTTCAGCATCCCTTCGGCCAGGCGGATCTTCTTCTCGTCCGAAGGCCGGGGGACCAGCAGGTTCTTGACGGCCTCCGCCTCCTCCAGGATGAGCCCGGTGCGCTTGCCGCCGCGCTCATCGACCACGCAGGCCGCGGGCAGGTCCCCCCCGGAGAGGGCGCGGCGCAGCGCTCGGGAGTTCAGCCAGACCGAATGCGCGTCCTTGCTCATGAGCAGGACCGGATGCTCGCGGGATGCCTCGTCGAGCATCTCCGGGGAGGGATGTCCGTCCGGGAAGAGCAGGCGCTTCTCCCACCCGCGGCCGAGCACCCATTCCCCCTCGCCGGTCTTGCGGCATTTCTCCCCGACGCGGTCCTGGATCGTCCGGACGTCGGAGACGTCCCGGCAGTCCACGTAGTCGAGCATCTCGGCCGCGAGCAGGAAGTGGACGTGGGAGTCGCAGAAGCCGGGGAACAGGGCCCTGCCGTCCAAGTCGATCCTCTCGGCCCCTTCGATCAAGGCGGGATCGGCCTCTTGGCGCGGCCCGACGTAGGAGATGAGCCCGTCCTGCACGCCCAGCGCCCCGTCCCGGAGCGGCTGGCCCTCGCAGGGATGGATGGGCCCGTTATCGAAGAAGAAGCGGCCCGGGCCCGCGCTCATCTGGGGGGCGTGGGCTTCCCTCGGGTCCGGGCCGGGGCTTGCGCCGCCGCGCCCTCGCCGCTTGGGGCCTTCCCGCTGAGAGGGCGGAACAAGAACTCCTGGTTCCGCAGGGATATCCCGGCCACGGGCACGCGCGGATGCCCCTCGCCGTCCTGGCGCACGTCGTCCGGCCACCGGAAGTCCGGATCCATGGCCCGGAAATACGCCAGGTCGTGCGGCAGCATGCGCACGAGGACCCGGCCGCCCTCCGCGGGCTCGAAGATGCGGGGGGCGATGGAGAAGTCCACCTCGCCGAGCGCCGTGCCGACGAGGTAGCGGGGGACCTCCCGCCCGCTGCCGTGCTTCCGGATGCGGCTGCCGATGTCGAGCACGCTGTTGAGCTCGATGGGGTATCGCCGGTTCCAGTCGGCCTGCACCGGCAGGCCGGCCACGTAGACGTTCGTGAACTCGATGCCGAGGTCCCGGAGGCCGTGCGCGACGCGCAGCATCTCCTCCTCGTTGTCGTTGACGTAGCCGAGCAGCGGGGTGTTGTTGTACACCGTCACCCCGCGCAAGCGTAGCGTGTCCACGATCCGGGAGTGCTCCGGCTGGAACTCCGATGAGTGCAGGAAGCACGTCTCGATCTCCAGCCGCTTCGGGTCGACGGCCGTGAGCTTATTGAGGCCCGTCAGCCTGCTCAAGAACGCCCGCGAGTAGGCCTGGGGAGCGAGGTTGAGCGCGAAGCTCCGGAGGCGGATCGCCCGCACGTGGGGTATGCGCTGGAGCCGGCCGATGATCTCGGCTGTCCGAGAGAACGACGCGGTGATATCGTTGCGTCGGGACAGGACGACGTCGGTCACGGCTTTCTGCTCCGCGACGTATTTCAGCGAGGCCTCGACGCCGTCGTCCGGCGCGCCGCAGTCGATCTCGACGCGGGTCTTGTGCTGCCTGGAGGCGGTCGGCCAGGCGTCGGCCTTGACGATCGTCTTGGGGTCGCGCTGGTCGTCGAGCAGCTTGGCCTGGAGCGCCTCCAGGGAGGTACGGACCGTCTCCTTGGTGCGGGCGATCTTGTTCTCGTAGGCCTGCGGGGAGGAGGTCAGCCCCCGGGGGCCCGCCACGAGCCGGTCGTCGCCGATCTCCGAGAAGAACATGGCGTCCATCGTCCCCTCGCTGTTGGCGCGCACGGCGTCCGAGAGCTGGAGGATGGGCGTGAACGACTCGAAATAGTCCTTGGTGTACGGCGTCCGGATCCATACGAAGCCCGGCTTCTCCTTGGCCGGCTCCACGATCCAGCCGCTGGTGTTCCAGTCCACCTTCCCGATGCGCGTCGCGGTGGTGAGGTGCGGGACGGCCCGGTCGGAGAGATGCGCCCGCAGGTAACGCCCCGCTTCTAGGCCGCGCGAGATGGGGGACCAGTACACGCAGTTGCCCCGGATGGGGCTCGTGGGCATGAAGATGTAGTGCAGCTCGGCTCCCGCGCCGCGCAGCATGTTGAAGAGCTCCACCATCTCCCGCCCGGAGTCGTTGCACTCGCTCACGAAGGGCGTCTGCACGTACACCGGCACGCCTTCCGCGACCAGGCGGGAGACGAGCTCCAACGTCTGGACCGACACCTCGTCGGGGTGGACGAAATGGGTCGCGGCCTCGAGGCGCTTGCCCTTCTGCTGGAGCTCCAGGTTCTTGCGGATCAGGTAGTTGAGCCAGAAGGAGTTGTCGGCGTAGAACAGGTCCGGATAGTAGGAGAACGAGCGGGTGGCCAGACGCAAAGTCTTGATGTGGGGGATCTTGGCCAGCTCGTCCACGGCGAACATCAGGGTCGCCTTGTTCATGAAGGGATCCCCGCCGGTGAGCACGACCTCGGTGACCGCCGGGTTCTGGGCCAGATAGGCGAGGTCCGCCTTGACGTGCAGCTTGGTCGGGGACTTCTGGTTGCGGCACTCCTTGTGCTTGCGGAAGCAGAAGCGGCAGTACACGGGGCAGCTCATGTTCATGAGCAGGATGACCCGGTTCTGATACATCTGCTCCATGATGCCCCGGTAGAACTGCCCCACCCAGGTGTGCACCTCGCCCGACGCGTCCAGCTCGGCGGCGAAGGGCAGGTACTGCGCGGCCACCGCGGGCGAAAGGCGCATCTGCCGGATCGCGTGCATGGACAGGCGGACCGGATAGAGGTCCAGGACGTCCTGGAGGGCCCGCTTCTCTTTGGCCGGCACGGCGATGTTCGCCAGCTCCTCGAGCTGGGAGAGCTTCTTGACCGCCTTGCACTCCGTCCCGGGCAGCAGCTCCTCCATCGCCGCCAGCAGCAGCCGGTACGGGAGCGTGAGGCCGCCGATGACGACCGGCTTGTGGTCCCGGCAGCCGGCGGACTCCAGGCGCCCGATGAGCTCGGCGAAGAACCCGTGCGAGTCCTCGGGGAAGCCGCTCTCGCGCAGCAGGGCTCCGAAACGGGCCTGGCCGTCCTCGCCGCCGACGCGCTCGACGAAGGAGCCTTCCACGAGCGGCTCATGGCAGTAGTATTCGAGGAAATCCACGATGCGGTCCCGGAGCCTGCCGAGATCGACCGTCTGGCGCTCCTTGGAGCGCGCGAACTTCACTTCCAGGGGTGATCCGTATCGCGTCATAGATATCTCCTTGCCTTGGGCTCCCGGCCCGGCGGGCCATGGAGCGTTAATCCATTATAGGGGTTTTTGAGGGAGATTTCTTAATCCGGTCCGAGGAATCGCACCGGCCATGCTATAATATACATGCTGGTCCGCGGAGGCGGGTTTATCCATGAAAATGATTTCGATCCTGATTGTCTCCATGATGACGGCGAACGCGGCTTGGGCGGGATCTTCGCGGCTTCTGGGGTCGACCGTTTTTCTGTTCGCCGGAGCCGCGCAGGTCCGGGAGGCCGCCGCGGATGTCCCGGTCTTCGACGGGGCTCCGCACGACAGGGTGGAAAGCGTTCATCTCCTGCCCAGGTGCGGGGACAGCTCTTTGGTCGGGCGCGCGGAAAACCAAGACGAGTACCGGCAGGCGTTGGCTCGCTGGACCTCGATCTTGTCCGCGGCCGGCATCAAGGTCGGCAAGCCGGAGCTCCGCGAGGACATCGCCCTCTACATCATCCCTTACGAGACCGGGAACGGGACGATCATCCGCGAATTCATGGCGGAGCCCAAGCAGTTCCCCCCCAAAGACGAGCAGGCCCTGCGCGCCAACCGGGACATGGTCGTAGGAAAGATGGGGGAAGCGGGCCTAAGGATCCTCGCCTCCTACATCGTGGACGTCGATTCCCTTCTGCCCACCTACTCCATCTACTACCTGACCACGGCCGAGAAGATGCAGGAGTCCGAGACCCAGGTGCGGGTCCTGAGGCCGGGCGGCGATATCCACTTCGACGTCCTTGAGGACGCGGGCGTCGCCATCATCCAGAAGCCGGAGACATGGATGATGGTCTATATCGGCCGCGAGATCGGGATGGTCACCCGCTACGCCGGGACGATGGAGCGCGCGCAGGAGAGGCTCGCGGAGCGGACGGAGTTCCTCGTCTCGCGGGGCAAGGGCATGATCGGCTCCAAGGTCTCCGAGTTGTCCGGAGGCGCGGCCGGCGAGAGCCTCTACGCGGTAACCCTCTACTTCTACCAGTAAGACCCAGCCGAGAAGTTACTCGATAAAGGTGCCAGGCACCGAGTAAGAGTTACTCAATAAAGGTGCCCGGTACCGAGTCAGGCATTGAATTCTTCCACGACCCGGCGACCGGGCCGAAGATTTACTCAACAAACTCAACGTCCTACTTGCAGCAGTGGTAGTACAGCGTTCTGTCGCACCTGGTCGAGCAGGGATTCAGCGGCCCGAGCTGGTATGAATTGCCGTCGTGACTCCCTGCCTCCACGGTCGCTCCGACCGTGCATGAGTATTCCACGCAGTTGGCCACGGCGTTCCAGGCGGTGGAGCCCGCCCAGAACAAGTGGTCGCTGGCCATGGGGTTCGAGTTGTCGTACCAGCCCAGGCCGGCCCGGCTGTATTCGACGGCTTCGCATATGTGCGCGCTCAACGTGGCGCAGTATCTCCCCGCGTCCTTGTGGATGGCCCGAGGCTGTCTCCCGGTGTGGATCACGCCGGCCGTCTTCGTGAATCCCTCCGGGATCCCGCTGATCGCTTCAGGCAACGTTTCCCAGGCTGCTGTGCCGCTCGCGTCCGAGGTCAAAACCTTGCCGTCTCCGGGTGATCCGCCGGTTATCCTGACCTGGCCCGCCACCTCGAGCTTGGCTCCGGGGGTGGTCGTCCCGATGCCGACGTTGCCGCCGCTGTGGCCCATGAAGACGTCCCCGTCGTTACGGACGATGAACCGAGATACGTTGTTGGTAACGTCCCAGTATTCCATGCCGTCGAGCCTGTAGGCCGCGGACCATCCGCCGGGGATCTGGATCCTCCACCTCTGGTTCCTGGCGGATTCCACGAAGTCCAGCGCGGGGCTGTCCGACGCGGCCTCGATGATGACGGGGTTGATGAAGCCTTCCGACTTGAAATGCGCGATCCCGCCCGGGCTCGCCGTCCCGACGCCGACCCTGCCGCCGTCGTAGTGGATCAGCCCCGAACCCACCGTCCACGGGCTCGAGCCGCCCCCCGTCGGCAGGTTCGTCAGCCCCGAGCCGTCGCCGACGAACGCGTTCGCCTTCACCGTGCCGGCCACGTCCAGCTTCGCTGCCGGGCTCGTCGTGCCGATCCCGACGTTGCCGCCGCTGTGGCCCATGAAGACGTTCCCGTCGTCACGGACGATAAACCGGGATGCGTTGTGGGTCACATCCCAGTATTCCATGCTGTCGAGTCTGTAGCCCGCGGAGCTTCCACCGGGGATCTGAAGCCTCCACCTCTGGTTCCTGGCGGATTCCAGGAAATCCAGCGCGGCGCTGTTCGACGCGGCTTCGATGATGACGGGATTTATGTAGCCCGCCGACCTGAAATGCGCGACCCCCCCCGGGCTCGCCGTCCCGATGCCGAGCTTGCCGGCGTCCCGATAGACGTCCTCTCCGTTCAGCGTCCAGAATGAGTCGCCCTCGGGCCCCGCCGGTCCGGTGTCGCCGGTGTCGCCCTTCGGGCCCGGCGCTCCGTCCGCTCCCGCGGGACCCGTGTCACCGGTGTCCCCTTTGGCGCCGTCCGCTCCAGCGGGTCCTGAATCTCCCGTGTCGCCCTTGGCGCCGTCCGCTCCAGCGGGTCCCGCATCTCCCGTGTCACCCTTGGCGCCTTGCGGTCCTATCGGCCCGGTGTCTCCCTGGTCGCCCTTGTCGCCTTGGTCTCCTTTGTCGCCCTGCGGGCCCGTGTCGCCGATATCGCCCTGCTCACCGTGTGGCCCATCCGGTCCCATCGGCCCTATCTCGCCCTGCTCTCCCTGGGGACCTTGAGGTCCCGTCGGCCCGGTATCTCCCTGGTCGCCCTTGTCGCCTTCGTCCCCCTTCGGTCCTTGGGGACCTTCGGGCCCGACCGCGCCGATCGTAACGTCCGTGGCGAAGGTCTGGGTGGCGCCGTTGCCCGAGTTGACGATGAGCAGATACGTGCCGGGCTCGGTTGTCGCGAGCGCGGCCTCGATCCAGTCGTCGGTGGAGTAGGCGATCTGCAGCTCATCGAGAACTCCCGCCCCCCTCCCCATCAGAACCTGGGGATCGCTCCCGAAGTTCCTGCCTTCGATGATCAGCTTGGGTGTGGCCGCCTCCAAGTCCGCCGCCGCTTTCGTGATCACAAGTTGGACGGGATGCTCTTCGGCCTTGTTCGACCCGGCCGTCGCGCTCGCCGTTGCCAGGGCCATCGCGGCCCCGAGGATCATTAGAGTCTTCATGGATCCGTTCATGTCTCCTCCATCCGATGGGACTGATCGCTCAATGTCAACACTGCGCAAAAAGAAATCCGGCCGGTCAAGGCAAAGGCCTCGGCCACCCTGTTCTGCTGATTGTATAACCCCATTTCGCTGACAAGTCAATGACATCCACCCGACACCGAATACGAAATAGTATTGGTATAATCAGACTCTTTTTTGTGTGTCAGGACTGCCGTTGCACCCTGACGCCGCGGCGACGGATTCTATAGCCCACCGATCGCGTTCAAGGCGAAGTCGATGAGGAGTTGAGCCTCCTCATCGCTGATCTTCTTGCCGCGCTGGGCCTCGATCCGGTTGATGAACGCCCCCAGGACGTTCCGCGCGGCATTGGAGTTGCCTCTTTCCGCCGCGGCCGCGGCGTTGTCGGCCTTCTCTGTGATCGAGGAGGGCGTTCCCGCGGGCAGCTCCAAAGCTTCGATCGTGGCCCCGAGGTCATCCACGGAGTCCACGCATCCGTCCTGGTCCGCGTCGCGGCCGGAGCCGTTTGCTCGACGGGGATATTCCCTTTGAGGCGGGCCTTGGAGCAAGCATGCTTCCCGAATCTTCAGGGTGGATGTCAGGATTCTGCGCGCCATCCATATGGCGCTGGCCACCCTTCCCCCAAGTGAAGCCGTCAGCGCAAAAGCGCGGCCCCCGAGGCTTTAGCGTCGGGGGCCGTGTCTCTACGTCTTCTCGCTGGATCCTTCGGCTATTGACCCGGTCGCGGGATGTCTTTGGCCCAGCCCTTCCGATTAAGGAAGCCGCCCAAGGTCCCGTTGGAGCAGCCGTTCTTCATCTCGCCCTTGTCCGCGCCGGGCTTCATCTCCAGGATCTGGTAGCAGGAGCAGCCTTCGGCGATGGGCCTGTACGGCTCCAGTTCCGGGTCCGTGCCCGGGCAGGCGTCGGCATCGTCGGTCGCTCCGTCGCCGTCCGCGTCGTCGGAGCCGGACATCTGGCTGGCGGAGCATCCGCGGACGAGCTCTTCTCCCGGCGGGGTGGCGGCGCACGCGTCGAAGTCGTCGCCGATCCCGTCACCGTCGGTGTCCGGCATGCAGTATCCGTAGCCCATGAGGCCGCTCTGATAGTGGCCTTGGATCTCGGCCGCTGTCAGGGCCCTGTCGTAGATCGCTATCTCGTCGACTTCGCCTATGTAGTAGCTGGGCCAGCCGGGGTAGTAGCCCATGGTCATCCTGCTCGCGGTGGTGTTGAGCGCTTGCGGGCTTGCGGCTCCCGAAACCCCGTTGATGTATATCCTGATATGGGTCCCATCGTACGTCACCGCCACGTGAGTCCACTCGTCGGGAAGGAGTGCCGTTTCGCCCAACACGTCGCGGTAGAAGCCGAAGAAGATCGCCGTGGAGAAGGCGGTATTCCCCGAATTCCCGAAGGTGATCAAGTTCAGGCGCGCGGTGGATAGGCCTCCCCACCAGAGGACCGGCTGGGTGATGGGCGTCGATGTCAGATTATCCGTCTTCGCCCAGAATTCCATGGTCCTGGGCTGATTCCCCGTTATGCTTATGTCGCTGTTGGTGAGCGCATGGTCGTTGCCGTCGAAGCTCAACGCTCCACCCACGCGCCCCGAATCCGATATCGCCCCGGTGATCGTGGCGTGGTTCCCTCCGACCACATCGTAAGCGGTGTTTCCCTCGATCGTCCCGTCGTCGAACGTCCAATAGTTCACCATGCCGCTGGGACACGTCATCTGCGCGCTCGCTGTCTGAGCCGTCACAAAGGCAAAGCTCATGGCGATCGCAACGCAGCCGAGCGGGCCAAGCGCGCGTGCCGGCATTGTCTTCTTGAGCATTGATTCCTCCCTTCCGGCGGGTCGCTGGCTGGGATGGCGAGGTGAGATTCCGCGACCTTCGAACAACACCATTGTAGACCTAATCCGAGAGGCATTTCAACCGTTTCCAATAGCTGTCCGACTTCGGCTCTTGGGTGCGGGGAAGCGGGAGGTATGTCTGTATGTTTGCTGTCGCCGGAGCAGGGAAACATACGTATGTCAGAGGCACTTTTTTCGCGACGGTAGAGCGCCTCGATGGTCGCCGGAGGCGGCATGGGGAGTGCGGCTTCCCATCTGATACAATGCCGGCAACACATCCCGCAACGGGAGGGCCCCGGCATGTTTCGCCCATTCGCGCTCGCGCTGGCTTTCGCGCCTTTCGTCTGGACCGCCGCCTTCGGCGGTCCCATCGAGGTCTATTTCGCGCCGGACGGAGGCTTCAGCCCCGGCAACAACGAGCGCGCCCTGACTTTGCCCGACGGACGCGAGGTCAAGGCGACCCTGGCCAACGCCCTTCAGGACATGATCGAGCGCACCGAAGACGGCGGGGCCATCAAGCTCTGCATGTACGCTATGGGCACCATGGACACGATGGACGCGCTCATCCGGGCCGCCGCGGATCGGGACGTCGCCGTGAAGCTGATCTTGGACGCCGGCGCCGAATGGAGTGCGGATTCCCGCAAGGCTCTCATCGAGCGCGTCGCCGTGGCGCGGCGCAAAGCGAAGCGGGACGGACTCCCGTTCGATTTCCAGATCAAGCTCATCACGAAGACCGCCATGGAGGACCGCGGCCGCGTCCGCGAGCTCGCAAACGGCAAGATCATCCACGGGACCATGCACGAGAAGTTCGGCGTGTTCTACGGTCCGGAGTCCAAGGTCCCCTACGAGTCTTTCGCGGGCAGCGCCAATGTGTCCGAGGGCTCGGATCAGGTCTACGCCGAGAACCGCATCTTCTTCCGGGACCGGCCGGCCGTGGCCCGCCAGTTCCAGGAGGAGTTCGCCCGCCTATGGAACGAGTACGGCACCTGCGCGCAAGAGCGCTGCGCGAGCGAGATGTACGTCCCCGCCGATCCCGTGTCCGGCGGGGTGCGGGTGATCTTCAACGGCGAGCCCCTGACCGAAGACAGGTTATACCGGATCGACGAGGAGCTGGAGAGGCTGATCAAGGCGGTGGGATGGCGCGGAGGCAGCGTGGACTTGGCCATGTTCAGCTTCACGCACCGGGAGCTGGCCGACACCCTGGTCCGGTACGCGCAGATGCGCAAGGGCGCCCGCTTCCGGATACTCCTGGACCAGAGCATGCTCGCCGTCACCGAGGGGCGGATAGGCCTCATGGGTCCGTGGCTCGAGGAGCGGATCCGGATCGAGGGGCTCAAGAACATGGAGGTCCGCTACAAGTGGCGCTCCACCGCCTACGGCTTCGACGAGGAGGCGGGCGAGGCCGCGCTCTCCCACTATCGCAGCCTGCTGCTGCATCACAAGCTCATGATCGTCAACAAGGACGTGCTGGCCACGGGCAGCTATAACTGGTCGGAGTCCGCCGAGGAGCGCAACTTCGAGAACCTGATGGTATTCGAGCGCGCCTACAAGGGCCACGCCGACGTCATCGACCGGTTCCTCGCGGAGTACGACTCGATCTGGGCGGCGCTCAAGGCGGAGGGTCCCGTCCCGGAGCCCGTGACCGGCGGTCCCCAGGTGGTGACCGGGCCCCAGGGCCGGGCCCTGCGCAAGGACATCCTCGAGCTGCTGGCCGACGAGAAGAACCGCGGGATCATGGAGTCACTCTATAAAGGGAAGTTCCGCACCGCCGAGCAGTTGGGCGGGATCGCGGGCGCCTCGGGCGAGGACCTTCAGGCCCGCCTGGACGCCATGGTCCGGGCGACCCTCCTATGCCGGCACGTCAAAGACGGCGTGGAAGGCTACTCCGCGGCGGACTGACGACGAGGCTGCTGCGGAAGAGAACCGGCCCCCCGGGGGCGCGCCCCGGGGGGCGGGTGTTGACGGCGCGTCGCGGAATCCATACCGTTTTTACCCCGGCGCGATAGGCA
>JBDREN010000072.1:0-16787 GCA_043819795.1 Elusimicrobiota bacterium | reverse complement strand
GTGTGGCCGGCCGCGCCCACGACGCCGGCCACCACCGACGCGCCCGCGTTCGCGCGGGACGCGCCCGGCGCCGCGTGGCGCGCCTGGACCATCGCCTCCGAGACCGCGCCGTCATAGGAGCCGTAGGCCGCGCCGTGGACGATCCGGTAGACCTCGTCGGTCAGGTTGAAGCCGATCAGGTTCTGAAGCTTGTAGATGAGGGCGTTGCCCCACGTGATCGCGCCGCCGAAGGGGATGGGGCTCCGGCCCTGCGGGCGCTCGATGGCCGCGCCGATGCTCTCGAAGAGCTTGAACTGGTGCCCCGTCAGGGCCTGGTAGGCCGGGCTGATAAAGGCGTCGGTCTCGGCCGCGTAGGTCATGACGCCCTCGATCTCGGCGCCGATGACGATCAGGCCGAAGAAGGACTTCAGGTTCTGCGCCCAGAAGGTCCAGCTCACCGCGGTCCCGAGCACGCCGGTGAAGAACGCCCGGCTCAGCGCATGCGGCGTGCGCAGGTTGAAGCCGCGCCGCTCCATGAGCCGCTGCTTGACGGCGGCCGGGAAGGTCAGCATGGAGGAGAGCGTGAAGGTCTGGACGAGCGACCCGACCGAGAGCCCCTCCACCAGGGCGTTGAGGGCGCTGCCCGTGATGTTGGCCAAGGACCCGCCGATGAAGGGGACCTGGGAGGCGAGCATCGGGGCGCCGTGGGCCAGGCCCTCGAGCGCGGGGCCGAGCACCGGCAGCGCCGTCAGGTGGATCGACAAGAACGGCAGAGGGACCAGGCCCGCCACCAGGCCCATGGCCACGGCGCTGAAAAGCGCCAGGGTGGCGCGGCGCCACACGAACTGGGTCAGGGGGGCGAGCACGAGCCGCACCGGGTAGCGGGTCCAGCGGCCGATCGCGGAGGCGTTCACCCGGTCCGAGAAGCTCAGCCCGCGATGGAACTGGACGCTCAGCGCCGCCTCCAGCGACTTCTCGGCCGTGGGAAGCTCCTCCTCCAACAGCGAGCTCATGCGCCCATCGGCGAGGGCCTTGTCCCGGACCAGGTCGGCGCGCAGCGTCAGGTAGTCCTCGGTGCTGTGGAGCAGCTCGAAGGAGGATGAGCGGCGGAAGTAGCCGAAGAAGAATGCGTCGAAGACGTGGTAGACGAACCGGAACATCCCGAAGGCGTGCTTGTGCACCTCGAGCGCCCGGATCAGCAGGCCCTTCATGCCCTCGGGATACCGCCGGTTCTCCAGCTTGCGGAAGCCGGCCTCCGAGACCTTCTTCCTCCAGCCCAGCCGGACGAACAGGCGGCTGAGGGCCTCGCCAAGGAGGCTGCCCTGGTACTTCTTCTGGTCCAGGTGGTCGCGCTCAGCCCGGTTCTCGCGCTGCAGGCGCTCGTAGACCGCGAGCCAGGACTTCCGGTCGGAGGCGGCGCTCAGGGCGTAGCGCTCGCCGAGATCGAGGACGCGGGCGCGGTCGATGTTGAACTGCCTGGCGATCTGGTCGATGATCCGCGCGGTGTCCGCGTCGTGGGGAAGGCGCTTGAGCGAGGAGTCGTGCTTGTAGCCGCGGACCCTCCTAAAACCGAAAAAGTCCTCAACCAGGTGAGGACGGCTCTTGGCGGGTTTGGAGGCCTGCCGGCCCTCACCCCCCGGAGGCGCCCGGGCCTCCGGAGGCGCCGGCCGCTCGGCCGGAGGCGCGACCTCGCCGGGCGCCTTCGCGTCCGCCGCGCCCTTCGCGGGAGCCGCGGCCGCGGGCGACCGGGGCTTCACGGCCGCGATCTCGCGCACGCGTCCGCCGGCGTCGATGAAGGCGAACACCGGGTCGCTGTGCCACTTGGAGACGATCGAGACGCGCACGGGCCGGAACCAATGCGTCTCGGCCTTGAGCTGGTTGTAGGCTTCCTGCAGCCCGCCGAGCTTGGCCAGCCGCGCGTTCCAGAGGGTCTGGGAGGTGCGCAGCGGGGTCAGGTTCTTGGAGCCGGCCGCGCCCTTCTGGCTCCTGCGGTCGCCGCGGACCTTGGTCTCGCCGTTGGAGTAGACCGTGATGACCTTGCCCTTCTCGCGGGAGTGGAAGAGGTAGACCCAGCGGGCCTTGGAGCTGTCGAGGTTGATGGAGACCCGCACCAGGCGCGCGTCACGAGCGATCTTGCGGGCATGCTTCCGGGCCTTGGCCTTGCCCGCGAGCATGCTCTCGGGCGTCATATTGCGGGCCCGGACCGGGAACTTGGCGTAGCCGCGGGCCACGTGGTCGCCGGCCTTCCGCATCCCGCCGGCGTCCGGTGCGGGCTTCAGGGCTCCGGCCTGCCGCGCCGAGCCCGCGAATACGGGGAGCGCGCCGCGGGAAGCGGCCGCGTGCACGCTCTCCCCGCGCAGCTCCGAGAAGCTCCTCAGTCCCCAAGCCTTGGAGGAGGAGGCGGAGCCGAGAGTCTTGGCCGAAGGCGCGAGCCACTTTTCGGCGGCCCCGATGGCGGCGTGCTCCGCGGGCGTGGCCGCGGCTTGTCCGGCCTGGCTGCCGCGCACCCGGTGGAGCAGGATCTGGAACAGGCCCTGGGGCGCATCCTCGGCCTTCGCGGCCCGCTCCAGGATGGCCTTGCCGACCCGCCCGCTCAGGAGCGCCGGCTCCAACGCCGCCTGCAGCGAAGCGGGCGCGGCCTGCGCGGGGGAGATCGCGACGCCGATGGAGGCCGCGTCCGGGAGGCTGCTGCGCAGCGCGCCGGGCGCCGAGACGCGGCCGCCGATGGGGGCGCTGATGGAGCCGATCGACTGGATGTGGGCGCCGGAGACCGCGCCGGGGATCGAGCTGCCCTGCGGCGCGGCGACATTGACCGCGGTGACCTGGGCGGCGAGGACCTGGTAGACGGGAAGGCCGGGAGCTGTAAAGAACAGAGCGGCGCAGATCGCGGTGGCGACGGCCTTTTTTACGCGCGCGTTCTGTATCACGTCAATAGAATACCACCAACCCCGTCGGAGGGGATGAGCCATAAGGTCATTTTTTGTTGAAAAATGGGCCCATATTGATATGGGACCAAGGGCCCAAGTGCCAGGCTTTTAGAGATTAAGACTCTATTTTAAGGCGTTTTCTCGTCGGAGGCATGCCGCGATTCCGCGAGCCCCCCAGCGAGCTCGGAAAGGCCGCGGAAAGCCCTATGAGGAGGGCTCCGGCCGGATTGCGCGCGCGGACGCCGGTCAGTTCCGGGAGACGCGGGAGACTTCCATGGACCGGATGAGCTGGCTCACGGCCGAGGGGGTGCGCTTGAAGATGCGCCCGATCTCCGTGACCCCCATCCCGGCCTCCTTCCACATGCGGTAGATGGCTTCCTTGCGGACCGCTGAGACCTCCCGCCACTGGCCGCGGCCGAAGAGCTTTTCCTGGTCTATCCCGTGCTTTTTCGAGACCTCGGCCAGGATCGCCTTCGCGTCCGCGGCGGACCGCGAGCTGTCCGTCCCGGCGCCGGCCGCGCCGCCGGAGGACCCGGAGCGCTTCCGGACGGACTCGGCGAACTCCCGGCTCCCCACGAAAAGGCCGCTCACCAGCGGGAGCTCGGCCTCGGTCCGTTTCGGACGCCGCTTGACGTACTGCAGGTACCGGACCGACTGCTTCAAGCGGTTGCGCGCGAAGGCGCGCAGGACCGCCTCAGAGTCCACGAAAGGCTCGCGGCTCTCCGCCTCGACATAAGCCGGGCACGAGGACCACTGGTAGCGCCAGGGCTTATCCCGAAGGCCGTCGCGCACTGGAGCGAGGTGGATATGGCGCGTCAGCTGGAGCAGGTGGTTGGCCTTGTCGACGAGCAAGGCCTTGTAACGGCCCGAAAACACGTGGCCCGCGGTGTTGTGCTGCTGATTGAAGTACTTCGTGTACGCCGTGTTGAAGCCCTGCATGACCTTCGAGAGGTTCGACTCGGCCGTCTCCAGGAGCAGCTGCGCGTGGCCCCGCATCAGACAGTAGGCGTAGACCTTGATCCGGTAGCGGTCCTTGTACCCGCGCAAAAGCGAGAGAAAGCAGCGCCTGTCCTGGTTCGTGAGGAATATGTCCCGGTGGTTGTTGCCCCGGAGCACGACGTGGTAGCAGGCTCCCGGGAACTGGATGCGGTGCGGACGACCCATGGCGGCCTCTCCTATTGCTCGAAATGTGTAAATCTAAATGCCTGACACCTAATGTAGAGGCATGGTACGAAAGCCCGGTCTTGGGGGCAAGGGCCTTTGGGGAGGCGTCGGGCGGTCTTTGGGCCCGCGCGGGCCCGGGACGAAGGGCCTAGGAAGCCGTCGCGGGGACGAGGTAGAAGACGCCGGTATCGTCGGTCGTGACGCTGTAGAGCCCGGCGCGTACCTGCTCGATGAGCTCGTCGGTGACCGGCAAGCTCCTGAACCCGGCGTACCCGAAATCGAATACCGAGACCTCGGCCGGCTTCTTGCCTTTCGGGAGCGCGGCGAGCCGCTCGGCCGCCGCCGCCGGCTCCAGGGTCACTGGAGAAAGATCGGCGGGCGCGTCGTCGCCCTTCTCCTCATTCCCGGCCTGCCGCTTCTTCCACAGCTTCAGTCCGATGCGCACCCCGATCCCGACGACGAGGTTGACCGAAAGCAGGACCGGCCACGTCGTGGCGACGGGGGCGAGCATGCCCGCGCCCACCCCGAGCTTCAAAAGCAGGAAGACGCCGATCGACGCGGCGGCGGGGATCAGGCTCTCCTTGCTCATGAGGGACGGGAGCTTCTTCGCCGCGGACGCGGTCCGCACCGGAGCATCGTCGACCCGCACCGTGGGCGCGTCCTCGACGGGAGCGGCCTTGGCGGCCGGCGCGGGTCTCAGCGACGAGAATCTCCGGACGCTCGCGGAAGCTCGAACCGAACGCGCGTCAACAGTCGCCGCCGGTCCCCGGCTCGCGCCGGTATTCTCCCCCCTCAGCGCCGCGAAGCTGCGCCGGCCCCACTCCTTGGAGGCGGAGGCGGAGCCGAGGGTCTCGGCCGAGGGAGTGAGCCATCTCTCGGGCGTCTCCGCGGAACGGCCGCCGGGACTATTGGAGGCCGGCGCCGCACTGGAAGCCGGTCCGGCGCGCATCCGGCGGCGCAGGACGCGGAGGAATTCTCCGGGAGCCTGCTCGGCGCCCGCGCGCCGTTCAAGCAGCGGCTTCCCGATCCTGCCGGCGTCGACCCCGGCGGGGGCGCCGTGCCGGACGCCCTTCGGAGCGGCGTTGGCGGCCGGTGCCGCGGGGCGCGCGGCTTTTGCCGGGGCTCCGACGGGAGAAATCGTGACGTCGACAGCGGAGGCGGCCGGCAGGCCGCTGCGCAGGGCCTTTGGCGCGGAATAGACGTCGCCAAGGGGAGCGCTGATCGAGCCCGGGACGAGTGCGCCGGCTCCGGCGGCCGCGCCGGACGCGAACCCCGCCTGCCCAGCGCCCGCGTTGAGCGCGCCCGCGATCTGCGCGGCGCAGGCCTCGTAGACGCACGGACCGGGAGCGCTCAGGGTCAAGGCCGCGCAAAGCGTCGCGGCCGCATGGCGTTTCGCCCACTCGTGGCGTGGCACGTCAATAGGATAGCGGGATGCCCGCGAGCGGGTTGAGTCTTTCGGTCAGCGCGGGGCAGGTAATGGGCCCAGGGCTTTATGGGCCCATTGTCAGCGCCTTAAACGCCTCGCGCTTGAAGCGCTTGAAGCGCTTGGACCTCTGCTCTCTCAGGAATCCTTGCCCGCCTTCGGCGGACGATCCCTTGATAACCCAGCGGCAGAAGCGACCGGTTGGCGCTGCGCGCAACCGGCGCTGACATCTATCGTCCGGGGACGCTGACCGGGTTGAGGCCCCGCATGGCGGGATCGAAGGTGGCGGCGTCCTGGAGGACGCTGGCGGAGCGCAGTTGGTCCTTCTCCACGGTCAGCTGCTTCTCGACGAGATACTTCTCGACGACCTTCTGGTAGCGATCCGTGATGTGGCCCTGCTTGCCCTTGCCCTTGAAATCCATGACCGTGGAGTGGATGTCGCTCCAGTTCGCCGTGAAGCGGCCGTTCTTCATGGCGACCCGGACCACGTCCGGGTGCTGGCGCAGCTGATGGAACAAGGGCTCCTCGCTCAGCATTCGGCGGAAGACCGGGTCTTTGGCCGCTCCCTGGAGGTCCATGACCATCTTGAAGCGGCGCACCGCTCCCTTAGGGATACGCCCGGTGTCGATGCGGCCCTGCGCCTGGATGAAGTGGGCCCCCGAGGCCTGCTGCGGGTCCACGAGCAGCATCATGAATTCGTTGTAGCCCTGGAAGGCCTCGGGGCCGGCGTTGCGGGGGCCCTTGAAGTTGAGGTCGAGGCCGCGCCCGCCCACCCGCGTGTCCAGGATCAGCAGCTTGATCTTGCCCTGCGTGAGCGCGCCCAGGTTCATCTGCTTGCCCACCTGGGCCTGCGGGCGGTTCAGGCGCAGGAGCTCGGCGTCCGAGAACACCGAGGCGATCTCGCCGGGCTTGATCATCCCGGTCTTGATCAGGTACCGCCGCACCGCCTTGACCATCTGCGTGTCCGGCAGGCTCAGGACGACGAGGGAGTCGGCCTGCTTGCCCGCCTTGACCCGCGCCGCGTCGTGCACGCGCGCGTCGCGCAGGGCGTTGCTGATGGACTTGAACTTGCCCGTCGCGCTCTGGTGGATCTCGATCGGGACGTCTTTGGCGCTGAGCGAGCCCACGCCCGCGACCCGGAACCCGCCCCTCTTTATGTAGGAGGTGTGCTCCGGGCCGGACGTCCCCGAGAATCCCACGATGCGCACGTTCAAGTTGTCCTTGACGAAATCGTTCATCGTGACGATCGTCTTGTGCTCGTAGGGCAGCGTCAGGTCGCTGTTGTATTCGAGCTCCCAGTAGCGGCGCGTGGGCGTGTCCATGGACTCGAACCACTGGCCGTTGTGGATGACGTTGATCCTGCCGGTGATGTTGTCGATCCGTATGTTCGCCGGGTTGTCCGTGTAGCCCCGGGCCAGGTTGAAGAGCTCGGTCATCACCCAGCTCGAGCCCTTGCCCGTGACGCCGCGCGGCCAGAGGGCCGAGGGCCCGATGCTCCAGAGCATCTTCCAGCGCACCTCCGGCGGGATGAAGGGATCGTTCATGAAGTTCTTGAGCAGCTGCCTGGCGTAGGTGCGCGTGAGGCCCACGTCGTGGGGCGTGAGGGGCTTGGCCCATCTGCTCCCCTTGAGGCCGGGCACCTTGGACAAGAGCGCCCGCGCGCCGGTGTACTTCAGGGCGTAGCGGGTGGCGAGCTCCGCCGTGCCGACGCCGCTGATGCGCCGGTGCAGGACCTCCACCGCCCGCTCAGGGGTCCAGTCGAGCCTCTGGGTCTGGCTCTGCCAGGAGCGCTCTAGCGAGCCCATCCGCGAGCGAAGAACGTCGGCCTCGGGGCCATCGAAACCGGCCAGCTTCTGCTTCCAGGACTTCGAAAGCCTTCCGGCGTCGGCCTGCATGTCCCGCAGCGCGCTCTGTATGAGCTGGGCCTGCGGCTTCTCGAACTCGCGCAGGCTCCGGTGCACGTCCTTGAGCTTCGTCGAGCTCTGCTGCACGGTCTGCTCGGCCTGGCGCAGGCGCTGCTGGACCGCCTGGCGGGAGGCCGCGTCCGCCTTCTTGAGATCGGCGCGGACCGCGCTCAGGTCGCTCTCGGCCTTGGCCAGGTCCATGGTCGCCCTATCCCGAGCGTCGTAGAGCGCCTGTTGTTTGGCGGTCCTCGGCTTGTCGAGAAGGCGGCTCAAGTCCTGGGACTTCGAGTGCCAGGCCTTGCGCTGGGTCCGGCCCTCCTTCAGGAGGCTCTCGGCGCGCTGGAGCATCTTGCGCGCCTGGGGCCCGCCCTTGCCGGACTTCACGATCTCGCGATAGCGCCGGACGAGGGACACGAGGTCCTTGGTGAGCCCCCGGCCCGCCTGCTTGAGCGTCTCCCCGGCCTTGGCCGGCGCGGCGTCGAGCACCTCGCGGGTGTCGGTGACGCGCGTCTGCGAACGGACCAGCGAATACATGTCCTGGCGCATGTTGCGGAAGATCTCGTAGATCGGGTTCTTCTTGACCACGGCCCGCTCGACGAGACCCTCGCGCTGTTGCGCGAGCTCGCGGACCCTGCCCTGCCAGCCCGGCTTGCCCTCCTTGAGGGTCTTGAGGATGTCCCGGGAGTTGGCGTCGAGGCCGGCGCGGGCCTGCTTGCTCCCGCTCAGGACCTGGCGGGCCTGGGCCTCCAGCTTCTTGGCCTCGATCACGTTCCCGGACCGGCGGGCCGTGCGCGCCATGCGCTTGAGGCTGCGCGCGGCGCCGCGATTGGCCGGAGCCGTCTGGTTCAAGATCGAGCTCTGCTCGCGCATCATGTCGCGGATCTGCTGCACGCTCAGGTCCAGGTCCCCTTTGCCCACGGCATTGTGCTGCCTGGCCGTCTGCTTGATCTTGCCGCCCGCCTCCCGGAACTGCTTGAGCACGGCCTTGTCGGCCTTGCTGAACAGGGAGCCGCTGGCGTCGAGCGTCTTCATCTGCGCGTCCACGATAGTGCGGATGCGGCCGGTCACGCGCTTGATGGACTGGGCGTGGCCGCGCGTCCAAGCCTCGCGCAGCTGGGCGTCCACGCGGCTCACGGCCTGCTGGGCCCCGGCCCCGTCGGCCTTCTTGAGCTCGCCGACCAGGCTCTTGAGCTTCTTGACGGTCGCGGCGTTGCTGGGGGCGGCCTTGCCCGTGGAAAGGTTCCGGATCATGCCCTCGGCGCGGCGCAAAGCGTCCATCTTCCCGCTCGAGGGCTTGAAGGAGCGCTGCTTGAGCTGGGTGAGGTTCTTCGAGAGCTTGATGAGGCCCTGGGGGCTCTCCCGGAGCTTGCTCACGTGGGCGCCCCGGCTATCCAGCGAGTCCAGAGCCGCCTGCTGGCGGCGGATCTGGACGTCGAGGCGCTTGCCCACCTCGGCGGGCCCGCGGTTGAGGATCTCATTCATGCGGTTGCCGATGCGCTTGAGCAGCCGGTAGCCCGCGTTATCCTTGGAGATAGAGGCCGTCTGCTCGCCGATGGTGAGCGCGGGCTGCAGGGCCGCGCCGTCCATCTCGTCTCCCAATATCCAGTAATCCTCCGCGCCTCCCTTCCACTCCAGCTTGCTCTGCGCGATCTTGGACTTGAAGCCCTCCCAGGTGTCGATCTTGAGGTCGGTGAGCTTCTTCATCGCCCGGAACTCGATGCGCGCCTGGGACTCGAGGTTCGACTGCACGGTGAGGAATATGGTCTTGAGCTTGCGCGCCTTCGAGTCCGCCTGGGCGATCGGCAGCAGCCCCTCGTAGGAAAGCAGGGTCTTGCCGGTCCCGGTCTTCATGAGCAGGAAGGTGCGGATGACGTCCGAGGCCTCGGCCCCGTCGGCCGAGATCGAGCGCAGGAAGTGCATGAGGCCCTCGAACTGCGCGGGCCGCCAGCCGGGCAGGTTCGTTCCCTTCGAGTCGCGCAGCAGCCACGGCGCGGCCTCGAGCTCCTTGACGGCCGTCTGCAGGACCTCGAAATCGGAGCTCGTCAGGCTCGCCTCGTGGCCCTCCACCTGCTTTCTGAGCGTGCCGACCATGTCGCGGTAGGACTTCCCGACCGGGGCATCGAGGCTGCTCTGGGCCGCCCGCCAATTGTGGACCTGCTTCATCATCTTGTCGAGCATCTGGATGACGGTCTTGTTCGGCGCGCCGCCGCCGCGGTACTCGGCCCGGATCGCGCTCAAGGCCCGGTCCGCCCTCGAGGAGGCCGTGCCCGCGCGGTTGAAGTAGTTGAAGCGCTTGTCGATCGCCTCCAGGTAGTCCAGCATGCTGGTCAGGACGGCGTTCTCCTGGGCGCTCATGCCCTTCTGCCCGGCCGCGTCCTTGCGGAACTCCTGGACGAGGTTCTTGTAGGTCTTCTGCTTCTGGACGCCGGGGTCGTTCTTCCACGTCGTGGTCTTCTTCAGGAAGCCGTCGACGGTCTCCTGGAACACCTTCGACGGGGTCTTGTTCGCCTTCAAGGACTTGAGGAGGTCCTTGGCGCTGTCGGCCACGATCTTCTCGGACTCGATGTACGGCTTGAGGATCTTCTGGCTCGCGGCCAGGCGGGCGCTCGAGACGCGCGTTCCGCTGGCGTGGGCCTTGATGAGGATGCGGGCCACCTCCTCCTGGGACCCGATGCTCACGCGCCCGAAGCCCTTGACGGTCGTGCCCGGCTTGGCGCCCAGGATGCGCTGGGCCAGCTTGCCGCTCTTGAGGACCGTAGACTCGAAGAGCCCTTGGGCCTGGTCCCGGACCTCGTCGGACATGTGCAGGCGCCCGGACATGCCCTTCTGCTTGCGGCTGACCTCGAAGTACCGCTTCGCCTTGAAGGCGTTCCCCTCGTATACCTGGTTCGCCTTGCCCGCCTCTCCCGCCCGCGCGGGCGCCTGCTTCCCGCCGGCCACCTTCGGATTGCGGAACGTCCTGAACTTGAACAGGTTGCTCAGGCTGAACCGGGAAGGAGGCGCCGCCCCCTTGGCCGCCGGACCGGGCCCGCGGCCCCGCCCCAGGTGCCTCATCATCGAGGCGCGCTCGGCGTCGGCGGTGCGCGCGAGCTCCTTGCGGATGGCCTCGTACTTCATCTCCTTGCCGAACTTGAAGGTCCCGTGCTCGCCCGACTCGCGCAGCCAGCCCAGGTCGAAGAACTTCTGCATGAAGGGCTTCTTGACCGGAGCCTTGAGCGGGAGCTCGGTGATGTCGGCCGCGCCGTTGGCGATGCGGTGAAGCTCGCCGGACTTCTCGTACTGCTTCAAGCCCTCGCGGGCGCGCTGCATGGCCTCCACCTGGCCCTGGGACTTCGCCGAGAACTGCGGCATGAGCAGCCACCACTTGCGCTCCATGTTCTCGCGCTTCTCGGACTCGGCCCGCTTGTACTTGCGCTCGAGGTTGTCCCGGTCGAGGGTGTTGAAGCGGAAGCTGAGGTTCTGGGCCACCCAGCCCGCGCCGTGGCCCACCGCCATGTACTTCATTATGTGGTCGGCCATGGCCGCGGCCGTCCCGACCCCGCCCACGAGCCCGCCGCGGGTGGTCACCCACTGCAGACCGCGGTCCATGAGGTTCGCCCCGGTCTTGATGCCCACCTTGCCCAGCGCCCACTGCCCCATGCCCACGGCGTTGCCGATGACTCCCCGGTTGGCCAAAGACTGGGCGGCGGGATAGACGACGGTCCCTTCGTAAGCGCTCGCGGCGTTGCCCACGAAAAGGATCCACCCGTGCTTGGCCCCCCAGCTCGCGCCCTGGAGGTAGCCCTGCTTGACAGCGGCGGCGACGCTGGCGTGGGGGACGGTCTTGTCGCCGGTGATCTTGGCCTTCACGACCGAGAGCCCGCTCAGCGTGCCCGAGAGCCCGCCGGAGAGGCCGAGCGAGAAGGACCCGACGCGGGCTCCGGTGTTAACCCCGCGTACCAGGGCCTTGAAGGCCTGCTGCTGCAGCCAGGTCTGTCCGCGGACCTTGTCCGCCGCCGGGCCGAGGGTATGCATGCGGTGAGCCGTATGCTCGAAGATGCCGCCGACCACGCGCGCCATGGTCGCCATAGCCCTCCCGGCCCTGCCGAGCTTGGCGGCGGCCGTCGCGAACTTGAAGCAGGCCGTCGCGATGCCGTGCGCCGCCGCGCCTATGAAGGGAGCCGCGACCGCCCCGACGACGAACGAGATCGCCAGGTCCTTGGCGATGTCGGCGACCAAATGGGCCTTCATGAGCTGGCCCATGGCCGCGTTGGTCTGGCGGAGCACGACGTCGACCTTCTGCATGCGGTTGGGATCGTCGCCCGGGCCCGCCCCCGAACCGATCTGCCAATGGGTCCTCAGCGCGTCCGGGGCGAGCGTGAGTATCTGCTCCCGCGCGGCGTCGAAGTCCCCGTCCGCGATGCTGGCCGCCGCTCCCTTGAGCACCGGCAGGCTGCGCTCGAGCACGTCGCGGTTCTCCAGGTAGCCGGACGCCCAACTGCCGCCGCTCACCTTGTTGAAGAACCAGGCGATGTTGCGATACCCGCCGCGCACCTTGCCCTCGTGCTCCTTGCTGCCGAGGTTGACGACGGGCGGGATGGTGGAGAAGATGCGCACGTCGAGGCCGACCTCGCCGAGGTCCTTCTGGGTGGAGAAGAGGGCCGCCTGGAGCCGTCCGAGAGGCGAGGTGTGGTCCGCGGCGAGCAGGTTGTCCTCGAGCCGCCGGTAGACCAGGAGCAGCCGGCGCAGGCGCTCGGCGAGCATCCCGGCGCGCCTCATGTAGTCTTTCTTGACGTGCTCGCTGTAGGCGCCCTCCTCGATGGCCTTGCGCAGCCTTTCGGAGTCGGGCGAGTCCTCCACGGCCCGGACGACCAGGTCCCCGTGGCGCTCGATGACCTCGAAGCTGATCCCCTCGAGGCTGCCCATGGTCTGGTTGATCTGGGTCTGCAGGTAGCCCAGCATCAGGTACTTCTTGATGTGCTGCTCGTCTCCCTGAAGCTCGCCGACATCACCCTCGGTGATGACCTGCCGGTCCTTGTAGCCCTCGACCCGCCGCTGAAAGCCCTTGAGCAGCTCCGCCGCCTTGTCGATGTATTCCTTGCGCTTGGCCAGCTTGCATTCGGCCAGCTCGAGGACGGTCTCGACCGTCTTGTCGCACACGCTGTCGTACTTGTCGAGCTTCTTCTCCGCGGCCAGCTTCAGGAGCTTCTTGAGCACGGGGTTGCCGTTCTCGTCGTCCTTGAGGTACTGGTCGTCCTGGTAGAACTGCCCGAGGAGCTGCGAGAGGCGGACCATGAGGTCGATCCGGTAGGCCTGCTCCGCGCGCCTGACGTCGGTCTCCACCAGGCAGTAGGTGTAGGCGAGCATCTCGTAGTTGTAGCGGCCGTTCTCCGGGATGCTGGGCGCGCAGGCGGGCAGGCCCGGGGCCCGGTTCATCTTCTTTTGGTTGTTCTGGAGCTCGCGGTTGAAGACCGTCACCCCGCCGACCTCGCCGCAGGTCCAGCTCTTCGAATCTCCGGCGGACTTGCGCTTGGCTTCGAAATCCCGGAACTCCTCGAAGGACATCTCGACCGGCTCGGCGCTCTCGGCCCAGTCGATGTGGCGGCAGGCCATGTTCTTGGTCATGCGGATCGCGACCTCGCCGTCGCCGTCCACGAACACGAAGCCGTCCTGGGTGTCCACCTGCTTGAGGTCGGCCAAGGGCTGCGCGGCGCGAGCGGCGCCGTCGAAGGCCGCGCTCAGCATCGCCCCCATCTGAAACGCGTTCTGCTCGCCCTTGACCTTCCTGTCGTAGAGCTTGAAGAGGTCGTTGAACTCCGCGTCCACGGCCATCATGGCGCCCACCGCGGCCTCTTTCTGCTTGTAGGTCATGGGCCCGGCCTCGCGCAGCTGCCGGAAGTTCTGCTTGAAATCCTGGGCCCGGTCCGGGTCGGCCTTGTAGTACTTGTAGAGGATCTCCCCGATCACCGACAGGCGGCCCGACTCGCCGTCGAAGACGTAGCTGCGCATCGGGTCGTCCGGGCCGGTGAACACTCCGTGCCCGTCGAAGAGGTCCATGGCCGCCTTCGGGTCCACCGCCGCGGCGACCTGCGCGCCCGCCTTCGCGGGCTCCTGCGCGTGCACGCGCGCCAGCGTCGAGCCCAAAAACGGCAGGCCCGGACACGCCGCCACGAGGCACACCGAGAGCAGGCAGGCTATGAGCTTCTTGACCATGTCTCCCTAGACTAAGGTTACCCGAAAAGGCCTATCTTGGCCAGTGGGAAAGGGCCCAGAATCCGCGGGCCTCGTTGGCCCAAGGGATCTGGGCCCATGGACCCAGGAACCGAGCGATGAGGGAATGTCGCGCCGGGTACGGGGACGGATCTCTATACTAGCAGCCAGACGGGATGCATCGACGTCCAAAAACGGCCGCTTATTTCGTAGCGAGCCCTTAGGGAAGGAGGCGCGGCCGGCTTACCAGCTGCACTTGCCTGCTCCCGTCCAGCCCCACCATTTGGCGGGTATCCAGTCCGCGCCGCAGGCCTTGCAGACGTCGTCCTTCTCGACGCCCCACCAGGCCACCACGCCGACGCAGTTCTCGTCCTTGCCTTTGGGAGCGGAGTAGGCGGCGATGTAGCCCGCGTCCTTGAGGTTCTCCCCCTTCCAGGGCTTCCAGTGGAACTGGAGATTATCGGGGAATTTCCCATTCAGATCGAGCCCTCGGATCCCGCGGGGGTCCTTCTTCGGCAAGGGGTACTTCAGGTCGTACGGGTCTTGGAAGGCCAGGAAGGGCTCGTGCAGCCGCGCCTTGGCGAGGTCCTGGGCCCAGACCCTGAGGGCCAGATACCAGGAGGTCTTGCCGTCCTTCTCGTACTTGTAGAGGGCCGCGTGTTCGCCGGTGATCTCGGTCTCCTTTACTCCGGTCCTCTCCTCGTCGATCGGATGGGTCTCGCCGAACCCATGGAAGGCCTGGAGCTTCTCTTGCCGGCGCTCCGGCTCGGTCACTCCCGAGTAGCTGCCGTCCTTTCCTTTGGCCTTCGGCGCCGCCGAGGCGCCCTTCCATTCGACGTCGTTCCTGCCCGCGAAGTCCTTGGGATAAAGGCCGATGACGTCCGCGCCGAATCTGGCCACCAGCCACGGCTTCCCCGCCGGCGGGCGCGTCTTCGCGCCGGAAGCCGCCCAACCCTCGACGATCCAGTTGTTGTCGCCGTCGTGGCTCTTGGCCGCATCCCTGAGGCTTTTGATGATCGTGGTGACCGAATCCGCGTAGCCCGCGTCCGCCAGCGCCAGCTTGAGGACGTCCTCGTCGGACTTGCGCCCGCCGCCCTGCTCTTTACTGAAGCCGACGCCTATCGCGGCCTGTCCATTGCTCGCGTCGCAATAGCCGGCCGCCGTGGAGGATTGGGCCAGGGAGTTCAGGCGGGCCCCGAACGTGCTCAGATCGTAGTAGCGGTAGCCCTCCTCCCCCTGCGTCACGAGGTAGCGTTTCTGGGCTATCCAGACCTTCTCGACGCCCCTCCCGAGGTGGAAGGGGAACACCTGGTTCTCCAGCGCCTTCTTGCCCTCGGACTCGACGACCGCCAGGATCCTCTCCTTGCCCCGCGCGCCTCCCTCCTCGAATTTGGCGTTCCCGTAGAAGCGGATCTTATTCTTGAGCTCGGGAGAGAGCTGCTCGTTGAGCGCCGCCGCGTCCTTATGATCCGGGGTGTAATCGGACAGTCTCGGGAAGCCGTCCGCGTCGACCGGATTCCCGTCCGCCCCGCCCTTCTTCTCGGAAGAGCCCTTGTCGTCGCCCGCCCGCCCTCCGGAGCCGTCTTCGGTGGTCGCCGCCGACTTGATCTCGGTGGCGGCGGGCTCCTTCTTTCCCATGTTCACGGGCTCGAACACGCCATCGGCCGCGTTCCACTTGAGAGCGTACCAATCGTCCCCTACCTTGCCCATGTACCTCGGCCCTTCGAGGTTCACGGGCCTGGCGTCCCTCATCTCGTTGACCTCGGCCGCCATCTCCGGGCGCCAGTCGCGCGCATCCAGGCCGGGGCCTCCGCCCTTGATCGCCCGGCTGGCCTTCTCGAGCTTCTCCTTGTCCCAGAAGAGGAGCTTGCCCGTGGTGGACGCCTCGCCGGTGACCTTGTAGCGCTTGCCCCCCATCTCGACCTCGTTGCCGCTCTCGAGCGCCTTCTTGGCCCGGATCTGGTAGAGCTCGTTCACGCTGGGGAGCCGGTCCTGGCCGTCCACCCCGAATATGATCTTCTCCCCCTCGCGGGAGAACTCGATGCGCGTATCGTTCTCTCCCGGGACCAGCTTGAGCGTGTAGGTGAACCCCCCCGCCTTCAGAGAGAACTTCTGCTCATCGAAGTTGTTCAGATCGAAACGCCGGCCGTAGATGTCGGTCTTCTTCGAGATATCGTAGAGGCCCACCTGGTCCTTCATGACCAGGCGGCGCTCGCCGTCCTCCCCCTCGAAGGTCGGGACGGTCCGGATCACGAGGGCGAAGTTGCGCCCGCCGAGCTGAAAGGCGTTCCGGTCGCGGTTCAACTCCGCGAAGAGCTCCCCCGCGCCGAATACCTCGCTGGGGGCGGCGCCGCCGTCCCCGGGGACGTCCGCAGGCGAGGTGCCGCCGAGGACGATGTCCGGCCGATCATTCCGGCCGATATCCTCGGCGACCTCCTTGTCCAGGTCCAGGGGGAAAAGGAGAGCGTTCGCCTCGGCGAAGGCGTCCGTGAAGAAGGCCTTGACCCACGAATCCTCCTTATTCGATTCCAGCGGCCGGGGTTGCTGCTCGCTCGGCTGCTTCGCCTTGAAGCAGTCCTCGGGCCGGGTCTCCGACGAGCCGCCCGCCCACGGGTCCAGGCAGTCGGCCAGCTTCGCCTCGAAATCCCGTAGCCTTTCATCCTGGCGGTCCTCTTCGCGCACCAAGTACCGGCCCGGAGCGATGTCTCCCGGGCCCAGGACGTAGTAGATCACCTTGGCCTGCGCCTGATTGCTCTCGACCCAGCCCTTGACCGCCTGCAGGAAATCCACTGCTCGCACATCCGGGTGCTTGCGCGCCTCCTCGGAGACGAACGACTTCTTGCGGCCGCTTTCCGGCCAGGCGAACTCCATGAGCCGCTCGGCCACGCGGTCGCACTGCCCTTGATCGTCGAGGTCGAGGCTCTCCGCGACGCGCGCGAGGGGGCTGTTGTCCTCGTAGGTTTCTTGGACCTCCCGGCCACGGAGCTCCTCGGAAGCGCTTCCTCGCTGTCCGCCGTGAGCCTGGCTGGAAACGAGCGCGAAGGCGAGGATGGATGTCAGGAATACGGATACGACGGACCGGAGTCCGCCACGCAGAGGGGTCGGCGTGATCATAGTGAGCTTAGTGTAACAGACACCTCCTATTCGGGCAAGGGCCCATGGGCCCAGGATGTTCCCGCGCCGATTCACTCGTTGGACGTG
>JBDREN010000071.1:0-74911 GCA_043819795.1 Elusimicrobiota bacterium | reverse complement strand
GCCGCGCCAAGAGGCCGTCGCGCCGGCCGGGGTTCAGGTTCTCCCACCCCGTCAAGGTCAAGTTCTTCTGCCATGACGGGACATGCGCATCGGCCGTCATCCAGGAGCTTCTCAAGGGCATGCTGGAAGACCGGGGCATCCTCGAAAACATCGAGGTCGGCCACGCCAGCAGCCAGATGGACAACGTGTCCAGCGCGATCTCCAGGCAGGATTACGTGATCGCCGTGACCGAGGGCGGCGATTACATCCGGCTCCATCGCGCCTGGCGGAAGATGCAGATGAGCGGGACGCTCTCCATCGCCGCGGGGATGCGCAGATGGAACATCCCGCGCTACCTGTTCTCCATCAAGAACCCTCCCGAGAGCCTGCACATCGACCGCAAGCACCTCTACGAATCCCTGCTGGACGCCATCATCAAGGACCAGCGCAAGCGCGGCAATCCTCTGGTCAGGTTCTAAAGTCCCCGCCCCTTGAGCGCCTCGAACGAACCCTCGGACCGGCCTCCGGACCAGTCCAAAGAGCCGACGAGTGACGGCTTCGCGAGACTCCCGCCCCTAGCCAAGCGCGTCTGGTCTTTCGCCGTCCCCGAGGGTCTCCAGATCCCCCACCGCACGCGCGTGCGGCTGACCCAAGCCGGCGAGATCCGGCTCAAGCCCGAAGACCCGTGGAAGCGCCTCACGGCCAGCCAGACCATCTCCCCCGACCGCACCGAGTTCCGCTGGCGCGCGTGGGTTAGCATGGCTCCGGGCTTCCCGACGCGCGTCACCGACGCCTTCGAAGAAGGCCGCGGCCGCTTGAGCGTCAAGCTCTGGGGCCTGATGCGCGTCGCCGCCTCCGAGGGGCCTGCGGTGGACAAAGGACAGATCATGCGCTATCTGGCGGAGCTGCCGCTGTGTCCCCCCGCGTACGTGCGGAACCCCGGGTTGACGTGGGATCCGGTGGACGATACGACGATCCGGGTGGGATACGCCGGCGCGGGTTTTTCCGGCGCCGTGGGGCTGCAGGTGGACGCCAAAGGCCGCGTCGTGGGCTGGCACGCCTCACGCCGGCCCCGAAAGCGGGGCCAGGCGTTCGTCGAGACCCCGTGGTCCGGGACGTACTCCGAGTATCGCGAGATGTCGGGCTTCCAGATCCCCACGCGCGCGGAGGCCACCTGGCACCTGCCGGCCGGCCCCTTCGTCTACTTCCGGGCCCGGATCAAGAAGCTAGCCCTGCTGGACGTCAAGCGACAATAACCTTCCCTCCTCCCGTCCCGAAGAGAAGGGGCCGTGACGGATTCTATCGCCGACCGCGCAGCGACATCAGCGCGAAATATTTTCTGGCGAACGCCCACACGTTCTTCTGCCTCACATGGCGAGAGCCGTCCAGGCTAGATGTTCCCCTTCAGGTAGGTCTGCCGCTTGCGCTCCGGGAAGCGCTCGATGGCGTAGCGCAGCATGGTGCGCGGCATCCTCTTATGGTGGCGGGCCAGAAAGCCCTCCTCTTCGGCCATGTCGCGCTTGCCGATCTCCCGGAGCATCCAGCCAACGGCCTTGTGGATCAGGTCCTCCTTGTCGTCGAGCAGCATCCCGGCGATCCGCGATGTCTCTGAGAACTCGCCCTTTTTGACGTAATGAAAGGTGGACAGGATCGCGATCCGGCGCTTCCACAGGTCTTTGGACCGCGCCCACCGGGCGAGGGGCCGTTTGCTCTTGTCCGAAAGATAGGCGCCCACGACATGCTCGGCAGAGAGGTCCACGAGGTCCCAGTTGTTCACGCGTCCCATGTTCCGGACATAGAAGCCGAAGCAGGCCTTCTTATCAGCGTCGCCCCCTTGCCGGTATTTGAGGATGAGGATAAGAAGCGCGCACAGCCGCTCCTCGTGGACGCGCGACCGGATCAGCCGCTTAAGGCTGGAAAGCGACAGGCCGCGGGACTCCTTGGCGAGCCTCCGGATCTCGGGCACCGTGACGCCGATGAATACGTCTCCCTCTCCGTATTCCCCCTTCCCGGTCTTGAAGAAGCCCCGGAGGACCTTGGCCCTGTCCTTGTCGGCCAGTCTGCGCAGCCTTCGCCTGAGCTCCGGGAGCTTCACGCGCTTAGAAGTACTCGTCCGACTTGAAAGGAAGAAACGGCCCCCCGTCGAGGAGCTTCTCGCCGACGACCTCGCCGATGAAAAGCGTATGGTCTCCGGCCGTGTGCTGCCCCACGACGCGGCAGTCGTAATACGCGCCGGCGTCCTCGAGTATCGGGGCGCCGGTCTTCGCCGTGGTCACCTTGTATCCCTTGAGCTTGTCCTCCCTGGCCCCGGACCGGAAGCCGAGGTCTTTGGCGACGTCCTCCTGGCCCTCCCGGAGGACCGAGATGGAGAAGGCGCGCGAGGCCTTGATCATCGAGTGGGTGTAGCGCTCCGGCCCGATGGAGACCGCGAGCAGCGGCGGCTTAAAGGACACGTGCGTCACCCAGGCCGCCGTCATCCAGTTGCTCTTCTCTCCCGCCTTAGCGCCCACGATCACCACCGGCGTCTCAAGCCACTGCAGTATGCTCATCGCGCACCTCCGTTCGGGGGGCGTGACCGCCCGCCGTGATTGTACCGCACTTCAGGGCTGGAAGGCACCGAACATCTCACGCTGCTCCCCGTTCCGACCCCGGCCGATCAAACGGCTCCGCGCATGACGCCCTCTCATCGCGTGACGCCGCCCTGCGTGCGCGGATAGTCCTCCGCCAAGCTGACAAAAATTTGGAATGCTTGTCTGGTAACGATTTTTCTTATCCCGCTATCAGCGGCCTGTCATTGATTTTTTCCAGCGGCGGGGCTATATTTATCTAAAGAACACTGTTCCATGGAGAACGAGATATGAGATACGCCGCCTTGGCCGTCCTGCTCTTCGCCGCGATCCCGATGGGAGCCGAGGCGAGCCTGCCCGGAGACGGGTACGTGGAGCCCGGAGCATGTCCGGCCCCGGCCGGCGTCTTGTCCGAGTGGACCTTCGACAACGTGAGCGGCAACAGGGTGATCGACGAGACCGGATCGAACAACGGGACCATCGAGAAAGGCGCGACCGTCGCCCCCGGCATCGTCGGCGACGCGGCGAGCTTCCAGCCCGGCCGCGTGCGCATGGACAAGGCCTACCCGTTCGCCCGGGGCCAAAATTTCTCCATCGAGATGTGGATCAGCTGGCGCAAGCTGAGCCCCAGCTATCCCATCTTCCTGGACGCTAGACAGGGGCGCTATCAGGGCTACGTCATTTCCATCATCCAGGGGAGCGGACGCGTGTCGGCCTCCGGCCGATGCGACAACGGCATCCACGCGTGGGGGGTGTATTCCGCGAATGATCACTTCTCGCCCGACGACGAATGGCACCACGTCGCCGTCACCGTCAATTGGGCGGCCAACGAAAGCAAGATGTACGTCGACGGCGTGCTGGAGGGCATCCAAGATAACTCGCTCTGCGACGGCCTGAATCGGGCGGACAAGTTCCACCTGGGCTCCATAGGAGACTTCGATTCCCCGTACCGGTTCTACGGCCGCATCGACGAAGTGCGGGTCTACAAGAGGGCGCTCGGCCCGGACGAGATCAAGAACATCTACGAGTGCGTGGCGGACCCCTCGAACGAGCCGCCCACGGCCGACGCCGGACCGGACCAGAGGGTCCTGGTCGGGGATACCGTCGCGTTCGACGCGAGCGGATCCCAAGAGCCGGACGGCGAGATCGTCTCCTACGCGTGGGACTTCGGCGACAACAGCGCCGGGGCCGGGCTCACCGCCGAGCATGCCTACGAGGAGCCCGGGACCTATACCGCCACGCTGGTCGTGACCGACGACGCCGGGGCGCAGGCCGCCGACTCGGCGATCATTACGGTGCGGGCGCCCGAGGAGTGGGTCGCAGATATGATCGCCGAAATCCAGGGACTCGGCCTGCCCGGAGGCCTGGAGAACAGCGTCGTCTCCAAGCTGGAGGCCGCCCGGGAGTCGATCGTCAGGGGCCGGAGGAACGCGGCGATCAACCAGCTCGAGGCCTTCATCAACCAGACCGGGAACTCCGGGTCGCAGGCGCTCCAACAGATGTCGGACGCGTTGAAGAAGCAGCACGACACGGCGCAGTCGATCATCAATAACCTGAGATAGCGGGCCGGAACGCCCGGCCGGACAGACCCCGGAGCGGGCACATCCTCGGCGAGAAGGCATCGGCGGTACAGCGGCGTCAAGCATTGAGTTGTTTGAGTTCTTTGAGTAACTTGGGGCCCGGTACCGGGAGCCGAGCTAAAGTTACTCAAACAACTCAATGCTTGACGCCTTTTCTCGACATCGCGAACCCGGGCCAGGCGGACGACGACCTCGACGGCGACGCGTGCGATGACGACGACGACAACGCCATCAGCGCGATGCATTAGCGGTGGAGTCAGGGTCGGGGCCGCTCCGATCGAGCTCTTCCGGAGGCTTGAGGACGCAGGGCTCGAAATGAAATTGCCTCTTTCAAGAACAGCTTGCTACAATGATGTTGGGCCTCGCGTTTCCGGATGGGTGGTCGGGCACGAGGTCTAGAATAGCGAGGTGCAGCGATGAGAATAGCGAGGATGTGCGCGAGTATGGCGGTGATCGCATTGTTTGGCGTGACCGCGGTTCGGGCCGACCAGTTGCGTTACGAAGCGACCCTAGGCATCTCACTGAGCAACGCCTACGGCATCGCCGTGGACGGAGACGGCAACGTCTACAGCGCGGACCAATCCCGCGGCGTCGTGAAGTTCGACACGGACGGGAACGTGCTGATGAGGCTCGATTCCGGATGGGGCTCGGCGGACGTGGCTCTCGATAGCTCCGGCAACATCTACGTGGCTCAAGAAGTCGAGAACAGGATTAAGAAATACACATCGGCCGGAACGTACGTCACCTCATGGCAATTCGTCCCGCCCCCCGCGCCATCCCAGTCTTGGCACAAGCGGCCCGCAGGCGTGGCTGTGAGCGCCCAGGGCCGAGTTTATGCGACGTTTTCCGTCCTGCATCGCGTCCAGATATTCGACTCAAACGGCGGCTTCATCAAGAACGTCGGCTCGCACTGCTACATGGGCAGTCCGGATTGGCCCGACTACATCACGGGAGAGCCATGCTCCGACCCGGACGAGGCGGGACCGCTGGGCCTCGGCGACGGCCAGTTCGCGCAACCGATCGGGATCGCGGTGGATTCCGCGGCCGGCATCGTGTATGTGGCGGACAGGGAGAACGACCGAATCCAGAAGTTCGACCTGAACGGGGATTTCATCGGAAAGTTCCCGGCCGGCCCGAACCCCCACAGGATCGCCGTGGGCCCTTCGGGCGACGTGTACGTGACCTTTCCCTCGAACTACGCCTTCCGGAAATATTCTCCATCGGGCGCGCTTCTGGGCGAGTGGGGGGAGCGGGGGTCGGGACCCGGGCAGTTCTGGGGCCCGACCGGTCTGGCTGTCAATACCGACGGGGTCTACGTCCAGGAGAGCACCCGCCTCCATCTATTCACCACGGACGGCGAGTTCGTCCGCGAATTTCCGTCGCTGGATGACCCGAAGAGCGTCGAGATCGCGCCGGGTTCGATCTATGTGGGCCTCAGGGAACGCGTCGCGGAACTCGATCCGGACGGACGCCTGCTTCGATACATCATCACTCCGGGGGGCTCCAGCCGGATGGCGATCGACACCGCCAGGGACCGGCTCTACGTCCTGGACGATATCAGCAAGGAGGTGGACGTCTTCGCTTTGGGAGACGGCGCCCCGCTATTCAGCTTCGGGAACGGCGTCATCGAGCCGACCTCCTTCCGCGTGGGCTTCGACGTGGACGAGTCGGACGGATCCATATGGATCTCGGAGCCCAGAGCCGCCGTCGTGAGCCGGTTCAGCCCGGACGGAGAACTCCTCCAGAGGTTCGCGGCACCCCTGCCGCTCGCCGTGGGAGTCGGGCCGGACGCGGCCTACGTCGTGGACGCGAGTAACGACGTGATCAAGAAGTTCTCAAAATCGGGCCAATTGCTCGGCCAATCGGCGGGAAGCTACAAGGACCCATTCGGCATCAGCGTCGGAATGGACGGCAAGATATACCTGGCCGCCTCGTTCCAGCATCAGGTCGTGATCTTCGACTCCGACCTCAACGTGGTCGAGACCATCGGCACGGGGCGGGGAAGCGGGGACAACCAGTTCGATTACCCCAACGAAGCGCAGGTCGGCGCGGACGGGAGAGTCTATGTCGCCGACAACCACAACCACCGGGTTCAGGTGTTCGCGCCGCCGGTGACGAACCGACCGCCGGTGGCCGAAGCCGGCCCGGATCAGACGGCCCTTGTGGGCGAGAGCGTGCATTTCGACGGGAGCGGATCGTCCGACCCGGACGGCTCCATCGTCTCCTACGAATGGGACTTCGGCGACGGCTCGGAGAACGCCGCCGGCGCGAACGTAAGCCACCCTTACTCGCAGGCGGGGATATTCACCGTCACGTTGACCGTCACCGACGACCAGGGCGACACCGGCACCGACACGGCTTTGGCGACGGCCCAAGACTTCTGTCCGGATGATCCGGACAAGGTCGAGCCCGGCGTCTGCGGCTGCGGCGTACCCGACACCGACTCGGACGGAGACGGAACGCTCGACTGCAACGACGGCTGTCCGTACGACGCCGGCAAGACCCAGCCGGGCGTCTGCGGCTGCGGCGTGATCGACGATGGGGACGGCGACGGCGCTATTGCGTGCGTCGACGACTGCGACGATTCGAACCCCGACATACGGCCCGGCGCCGAGGAAACGTGCTACGACGCGCTCGACAACGACTGTGACGGCGCTATCGATGAAGGGTGCGCGCCCGGTCAAGGACCGGACGGTCAGGGCCCGGCGGGCCCGGACGGCCAGGGTCCGCCGGGCATCAAGAGGGCGCCCGGACCCGACGGCGAGGGGCCGCCAGGCCTGAATATCCAGCCGCCGGGGCGCACCGGAAGCGCTCCCCCGGGCAAGTCGAAGAAAGGCTGACCGACAAAGAGAACGGCAAGACGCTCCGCCGGCGCTGGATTCCCGGCCTGACCGGTGCTCCGCATATCTCTGATACGGCGGGACAACCCCGGCGGAGCTTCTTGGAAATGCGACATCCCTTGCAGCCGACGCCGGACGGCGTGGCTTTGGCATACCCTGTCTTGTATACGTAGACAGCCCAGAGCGGCCCGGATATAATCCCCACGTGGAGCCCCTCCAAGACACCGACATCATCCGGAGAGTCCGTAGCGGGGAAAGGCAAGCCTACGCGGAGCTGGTCCGGAAATACCAGGGCAAGGTCCGGCGTCTCTGCGCCTCCATCCTTTCCGATACGTCGCGGGCCGAAGACGCCGCGCAAGAGGTCTTCATAAAGGCGTACCGGTCCCTGGCGGATTTTCAAGCACTTTCCGCGTTTTCCACCTGGCTCTATCGCATCGCCTCGCGCCACTGCCTGGACCTTTTAAGGAAAGAAGCCCGCCAAAGGACCGAGTCGTGGGACGCCTTGGTGGAGGCTGAGGGAGAGAGCATCCACAAGCTTCTGGACCTCCCTCCCGATCCGGAGCGCTCATTGGAGGACGCCGATCTGGTCCGACGGGTCCTGTCCCACCTGCCCGCCGATTACCGGATGGTCCTCGTGCTCCGCGAGCTCCAACGGATGAGCTACGATGAGATCGCGGAGGCGCTCGACTGCTCTTTGGACGCCGTGAAAGCCCGCCTGCGCCGGGCGCGGCGGGACTTCGAGGAAAGGCTGCGACACTTTTTGGAGCCGGACAACGTCTAAACAGGTGAGGGGACGGCCATGGATCACGCGGAACTGAAAGAGAAGCTGCACGCCCTGCGCGACGGGGAGCTGCCCGAAGCCGAAAGGCGGGAGGTGGAAGCCCACATCGTGGAATGCTCCGACTGCCGCCTGGACCACGGGCGCTGGGAGAAGGTCGCGGCCGCCTTCTTCAGGACCCCCGAGCCGTTGACCTCGGAAGCCTTCGTCGCCAGGGTCATGGAAGGCGTCGAGCGGGAAGAAACGCCGGAATTCGAGGTCCCCGCGGGGCCCTGGGACGCGGCGATCCGCTGGATGGTCCCGGCTTTTGCCGCGGCGTCGGTCGCGCTGATCCTGACGGCTTGGCCCGGCAGGGAGACGGATATCTCCACAGAAACGCTCCTTCTTGCCGACGGCGCGGAATCCACAGCCTTGGCCTGGGCGTTCCAGCCGGAGCCACCGGAGCCCGAAGCACTTCTGGGCGTCAGCTTGGAGGACCAGTGACCGAGCATAGCGCAGGGAATGGTCGCGTCGATCGCCGTGGGAGGCGACCATGAAGATCAACTGGAAACACGTCGCCATATCGTTTCTGATCGGCGCGCTGGCCGGGGCCGCCTGCGGCCTTTGGTCGGCGCGGTGCGCCTACCGCAAGCACTCGCACGGCAAGAGCTACGAATGGATCCTGAAGCGCTTCAGCCGCAAGCTGGACCTGACCGATGATCAGAAGGAGAAGGTGGCCGCCGTGCTGAAGGACAAAAGGGACAAGATCAAGGAGCTGCGCGCGGAGATCAGGCCGCGGTTCAAGGCCCTGCACGACTCGACCGGGGAGGATATCCGAAAGCACCTGGACCCCGAGCAACGGCAGAAGTTCGACGCGATGCGGGCCAAATGGGAGGCCCGCCGAAAGGAACGCCGCGAAAAACAGGAGAAGGACTGATCCGTGCCGCGCGCGCGGCGACACTTTCGCGGCCTTTGAGCAGTCTAATACCGGACAGGTAAGCGGCTGTGGCATCCATGAACAAGGAGGACAACATGGCGCGGGCGATGGCGGCGGTCCTGGCCTTCGCGGTATTCTCCCCGCCCGCCGAAGCGGGAGCCGCGGCGTTGACCTGGGAGGCCGCCGTGGCCGAGGCCTCGCGGAACAATCCCTCCCTGGCCGCGGCCCGGGAATCCGTGCGCAGGTCCGAGGCGGCCTATCGGGGCAGCTATAACGCCTTCCTGCCGAACGTCTCGGCCAGCGCCGGCTACTCCAAGAGCGATGCGGACAGCAGCGTCCAATCCAACTCGTACAGCATGGGGCTCTCCGCCAGGCAGAGCCTCTTCTCGGGCTTCCGGAACAAGGCGTCGGTGGACGGCAGCCGGGCGAACCTGGAGATCGCCCGCTGCGATCTCCAGGCCGGATGGGCGCAGGTGAGCTACGACCTGCGCAGGTCCTTCGCCGAGATGCTCTACGCCCAGGACCGGGTCACCCTCACGGAGACCATCGCCGGCCGGCGCAAGGAGAACCGGCGCCTGGTCGAGCTGCGCTACGAGGCCGGCAAGGAGCATAAGGGCTCCTATCTCAGGATCAAGGCCGCTTACCGGGAAGCGGAGTTCGAGGCCGCGAAGTCCGCGCGGGCCCTCAAGGTCGCCCAGAGAGAGCTCGCCACCGCTCTCGGCCGCGAGGACTTCGACGTCCTGCGCGCGACAGGCAGCCTGATCGCGCCTCTCGCCGACGGCGATCCGGACGTGGATATGCTCGCCCGGGCGACTCCGGATTATCGCCGCGCCGCCGCGCGGGTCGCCTCCGCGGACGCGAGCGTGACCATCGCCCGGAGCCAGTTCATCCCGGAGGTCTCCGCGAGCGCCTCGGCTTCCCGCAGCGCCAGCGATTGGCCGCCCGACTCAGACCGCTGGTCCACCGGGATCAGCTTATCTTTGCCGCTGTTCTCCGGCGGCGGAGACTACTATGACGTCAAGGGAGCGCAGGCGGCCCGGCGCCAGTCACGGGCGA
Source organism: Elusimicrobiota bacterium (assembly GCA_043819795.1). Classification (GTDB taxonomy): domain Bacteria; phylum Elusimicrobiota; class Elusimicrobia; order UBA1565; family UBA1565; genus JBDREN01. The sequence continues at coordinate 65,195 of JBDREN010000071.1, read as the reverse complement.
GCCTGTCCGACGTCCGCAACGGGCTGGTCTCGAGGCTCCTGAACGCCCATACCGCCTACCGGGACGCGGTCGACGGCACCGAAGTGCAGCGGGAGTTCCTCAACGCCGCCGAGGTCCGCGCCGAGATCGCGAGAAGCCAGTACACGAGCGGACTGCTGACGTTCGAGGACTGGGATATCATAGAGAACGATCTCATCAACAACCAGAAGTCCCTGCTCTCCAGCCTCCGCAGCGCCGCGCTCGCGGGCGCGGCCTGGGATCTGGCGAAGGGCGAAGGAGCGATTCCATGACCAAGAAGAGGCTTGTCTGGGCGGCCCTAGCGGTGCTGGTCGTGGGCTCCGTCTGCGCATGGCGCTGGATCCGCGACAAGGATGAGGGTCCGCGATTCGAACCCGTACGCGTGGAGCTGGGCGATATCGAGGTGACCATCCTGGCCACGGGCATGGTGCAGCCGCAGAACCGCGTGGAGATCAAGCCGCCGATCTCGGGACGCGCCGAGAAGATCCTGGCCAAGGAGGGGCAGAAGGTCAAGCAGGGGCAGCTTCTGGCCTGGATGAGCTCGACGGAGCGGGCCGCCCTCCTGGACGCGGCGCGGGCCAAGGGTCCGGAAGAGCTGGCGCATTGGCAGGACCTCTACAAGCCCGCTCCCTTGGTGGCTCCGTTGGACGGGGAGATCATCGCCAGGAAGGTGGAGCCCGGACAGGCGGTGACCGCCCAGGACGCGGTATTCATCATGTCCGACCGGCTCATCATCAAGGCTCAGGTGGACGAGACGGACATAGGCAGTGTCCGGGTCGGGCAGCGGGCGACCATCACCCTGGACGCCTATCCCGACGAATCCGTAAGCGGCAAGGTGGACCACATCGCTTTCGAAGCCACGACCGTGAGCAATGTGACCGTCTACGAGGTGGACATCCTGCCGGAGCGGGTGCCCTCCTTCATGCGCAGCGGCATGACCGCCAACGTGCAGTTCCTCATCGCGGCGAAGAACGGCGTCCTGGTGCTTCCGGCCCAGGCCGTGCACAGCCGGGGGGAGCGCTCCATGGTCTTGATCCGGGATCCGGAAGGCGGCAAACGGCCGTCGCGCATGCGCATCGAGACCGGCCTCTCGGACGGCAAACGGGTCGAAGTGGTGTCCGGCCTCCGGGAGGACGACGAGGTGCTGCTGCGCACCATGGAGATGCCGAAGTCCAGGGAGAGCGCCGGCTCCAACCCCTTCATGCCCTTCGGAAGGGGGCGCGGCGGCGGCGGCCGAGGAGGCGGAGGAGGCGGGAGCGGCGGCCGAGGAGGCGGAGGAGGCGGGAGCGGCGGCGGAGGAGGCGACCGAGGCGGCGGGGGCGGGGGCTCCGGTGGGCACTGAGGCTTGACGCTATCATGATCGAGATCCGGGACGTCCACAAGACCTACCAGATGGGGCAGGTGACGGTCCATGCCCTGCGCGGGGTCTCCCTGACCGTCCGGGAAGGGGAGTTCGTCGCCATCATGGGACCCTCAGGCTCCGGCAAGTCCACGCTGATGCATATCCTCGGCCTGCTGGATGTGCCGGACAAAGGCTCCTACAACCTCTTCGGGAGGGAGGTCTCGGCCCTCTCCGAGGACGAGCTGGCCGCGCTGAGGGGCAGGACTTTGGGATTCATCTTCCAGCAGTTCAACCTGCTGCCCAGGACCAGCAGCTTCGAAAACGTGAGCCTGCCCCTGCTTTATTGCGGCAACGGACACGATCCGAGACGGGCTGCCCGGCTGCTCGAGAACGTGGGTCTGGGCGACCGGCTCGATCACAAGCCCAACGAGCTTTCCGGAGGCCAGCAGCAGCGCGTGGCGGTGGCGCGCGCCCTCATTAACGAGCCGCGCGTGATCTTCGCGGACGAGCCCACCGGGAATCTCGACTCCAAGAGCGGCAAGGAAATCCTGGGCCTGCTCGGGCAGCTCAACGCCCAGGGGATCACGGTGGTGATCGTGACGCACGACCCCGAGATCGCCAAGCAGGCGCGGCGCATCATCCGGATGCACGACGGCAAGATCCAATCCGACGAGCCGTCGGGGGACCAGGGGCCCGAGAGAGCCCCGCGCGCGGAGACGGACGGCGGCGCGCCCGCACCGGCTTCCCGGAGCAGGACTTCCCTCGCGGGCAGCGCCAAAGAGTTCCTCGAGCACTTCCGCCACGCGACGCGGGCGCTGCTCGCCAACAAGGTCCGCACCGCGCTCTCCATGCTGGGAATCCTCATCGGCGTGGCCGCCGTGGTCGCGATGCTCGCGCTGGGCACCGGCGCCCAGCGTTCCATCGAGCAGCGCCTCGCCTCCATGGGCTCGAACCTCCTGAACCTGCGGCCGGGCTCCCGCCGGTCGGGCGGCGTGGCCATGGAGTCGGGTTCCGTGACCCGGCTGACGCCCGAGGACGCGAGGGCCATCGCTGAGATCGCGGGGGTCCGCCGGGTCTGCCCCAGCGTGTCCGGGCGCGGCCAGATCGTCTACGGCAACATGAACTGGAGCACGAGCCTCGAAGGGGTCATGCCCGAGTACGCGGCCATGCGGGCCTCGGAGCCGGAGATCGGCCGGTTCTTCACCGCCGAGGAGAACCTCAACCGGGCCCGGGTCGCCGTTCTGGGGCTCACGGTGGCCCGGGAGCTCTTCGAGGGGAAAAGCCCCATCGGCGAGTTCATCAAGATCAACCGCATCAGCTTCCAGGTGGTCGGGGTGCTGCCCGAGAAGGGGAGCGCCGGGCACCGCGACCGGGACGACACGGTCGCCATCCCGCTCTTGACCGCCATGCGCCGGGTGCTGGGAAAGAAGTATGTGGACTCCATAGATATCGAGGCGGCCAGCGCCGAGCAGCTGGAGCCCGTACAGACGGCCGTGCAGCAGCTGGTCATCCGCAGGCACCGCGTCCCCCCGGCCCGGCAGGAGGACGCCTTCCGGATCCGCAACATGGCCGAGATACAAGAGATGATCACGTCGACCAGCAAGACCATGTCCGCTCTTTTGGCCTCCATCGCGGCGATCTCCCTGCTGGTGGGCGGCATAGGCATCATGAACATCATGCTCGTCTCCGTCACGGAGCGCACCCGGGAGATCGGCCTGAGAAAAGCCGTGGGCGCGAGCAGAAACGACATCCTTTCCCAGTTCCTCATCGAGGCCGTGGTCATCAGCATCGCCGGAGGGCTGGCGGGCATCCTTCTGGGCTGGTCCATCACCATGGCCATGGCGAAGATCGCCGGCTGGGCCGCAGCCATCTCGCCGGCCTCGGTGGCGCTGGCCGTGGCGTTCTCCGCCGGGGTCGGCATCGTCTTCGGGCTCTGGCCCGCGCGCAAGGCGGCCGCCCTGCACCCCATAGACGCGCTGCGCTACGAATAGGCCGGGCCTGCATTTCGTTCATAAAATCTTGACAAAGATTTAACTTTAGTCACGTTGACAACAGGAATGTTCCCGTCTATCCTTAAATCGGGCGTGACGCTATCGTCGCTTTCCGCTCTTTTGACCAAGCAGACGGTAGGGGGGCCGCAAGATGCCGGCTGAAAAACCGCAGGACGGACGACGCATTCTCACCGAACTGAAGAAAAACTGGCCCGACGTCCTCGTCAAGAACTACGAGCTGGCGTTCATGCTGTCCACGCTGGCCGTCATCGCCTTCATCTTCGTCTTCTTCAACGAAAAGCCGGTCTACCTGAGCGCGCTCTTCATCCCGGTTCTGCTGGCCGGCTTCTTCATCAGCACCCGCGCCGCGGTCACGGGCGCGATCTTCTGCGCCGGCTGGGTGGTATTCTCAACGATCGTCGATCCGGCTCCGTTCTCGCGCGGGACCGCGGGCGGGTGGGCCTATCTCCACATCGTCCTCTGGGGCTTCTTCCTGGCGGCGGCCGGGGCGCTGGTCGGCAGGTCGGGCGACCGGCTCCGCTCGCGCTACGAGAAGGCCGAAGAACAGCTCGCCCGGGAGAAGGAGCTGCGGAAAGCCATCATAGCGAACAAGGACCGGGCGGAATCCATCCTGCACGCCACGATCGACCCGTACGTGGCGAAGCTCATCATGGACCGCAAGCTCCGCAACGAGAAGCGCCCGCTCTCTGTCCTCTTCGCCGACCTCGTGGATTTCACGCGGTCCGCGAAGGCGCGTCCGCCGGAGATGGTGGTCGAGGACCTCAACCAGCTCTTCTCGGCGCTGGAGCCGATCCTGGCGAGGTTCAAAGGCCATCTGGACAAATACCTCGGCGACGGGCTGCTGGCGGAGTTCGGCATGCCCATCGCGACGCAGAACCACGCCTTGCTTTCCGTGCTGGCGGCTTTGAGGATGCAGAAGCGGCTCAGGGAGAAGCGCTTCCCTCAGAAGATGCGCATCGGCATCGCGACCGGGACCTCCATCGTCGGGCTCGTGGGCTCCAAGATGCGCAAGAACTACACGGCCATCGGCGACACGGTCAATCTCGCCGCCCGGCTCCAGGCCGTGAGCCCGGAAGGCGGGGTCTGCATCGACCAGAGGACCTACGAGCAGGTGCGCCGCTGGTTCAACGTGCGCCGCATACGCAGCGGGCTGACCCCCGAGGAGGTCCGCCGGTTCGAGGCGCGCCTCGTGACCCTCAAGAACTCGATCGCGGAGGAGCCCACCTCGCAGCTCTGCCTCGAGGCGGCGAACGTATGCGCGAAGCTCGGCGACATGACCCAGACGCTGAGCTACCACCGCCGCGCCCTGGAGCTGAACCCCAGCGAGCGGCATAATATCGAGGAGGCGCTCGCCTCGGCCTTCCTGGAAGGCAAGGACCGGGACCTGATCACGATCAACTCCACGATGAGCGGCACGAAGGAACGGGTCCCCGCCTTCGAGGTGCTCAGCCTCAAGGACACCCTGGCGGACACGGGACGCCTGCCGGCCAAGGTGGTCGAGATCTACCGCCAGCTCTCGACCGAGGTGAAGCTTCCCGAAGAGCTGGTCCTCTCGGTCGAGGCGCTGGAGGGGGCGATCGGGCACGGCAAGGCGACGGCGGCGCTCTCCGGGGCGCTGGCCAACGCCATGGGGCTCGACGCGGAGCAAGTCCGGACGGCGTTCCTGACCGGCTATCTGCACGACGTGGGCAGGCGGAACGTGCCCGAGCACCTGCTCAGCTTCGAGAACCACCTCCAGGAGCTGCCCCCGCCCGACCAGGCCCTGATCAAAGCCCACGTCATGGAGGCGGAGAAGATCCTCGATGAGCAGAACTTCCCCATCAGCCCGGAGGTCAAGGAGGCGATCCGGCATCACCACGAGCGGGTCGACGGCTCGGGCTATCCCGACGGGCTCAAAGGCAAGGACATCAACCCGGTGGCGCGCATCGTGCAGATCGCCGACACCTACGAGGAGCTGACCTCCTGGCGCCCCTACCAGGAGCCCCGCACTCCCCACGCCGCGCTCGCGGAGATCCAGCGCGACATCCATGAAGGGATGTTCGACCCGCGCGTCGGGGACCTCTTCCTCTGGATCATGGCCGGCGTCCGCCGGGAAAAGGACTGATACGCTCGCCTGAAGTCTCGCCCGCCCGCTTCTCGATCGGGTCAATCCCTCTCAAGCAGCAGCACGTGCGGCGGCCGGTGATGGGGATCGGCGTAGACGGTCCTCCAGCCCGGCAACGGACGCTTCATCCGAACGCCCTGCCCCCCCGCGGTCTCGAAATACCCGCCCAGGAAGGGGCTGTCCGCCATGTCCCAGTCGACCACGGCGCCGCGCACCTTCCGCTCCGCCAGCCACCTCGCCAGGTCCTCGGGCGGGGGTCCTTCGGGCAATCCGACCGTCGGCGGCCGCGCACGCAGCAACCAGAACGGCAGGTCGCCGCTGGGACCGTACAGGACCGGCTCCTCGCGTCCGGACACCCACTCGTAGACGTGGCGGTAGCACGCGGCCGGCCTGTCCTCCGCGAAGGGGTTCCGCCAGCCCCAATCGCGGACCTTGAGCGACAGCGCGGCGGCGGTCAGCAGGGCAACGCCGCCCAAGAGCCAGACGACGCGCCGCCGCCACGACGGGTACGCCGCCAGCCGCGACTCCACGACCTCCCAGGCCCCCGCGGCCGCCGCCGCGATCAGGATGAAGATGACCGGGTTCAGCGGGCCCACGAAGCGCTCGCTCGGGGAGACCTGATGGTACCAGGAGAATAGGACGAAGAACAGCGCCCAAAGGATCCCCGTGAACCAAGCTCCCCCTTCCAAGCCCGCGAAGGCCGCGAGGATCCTGCGGCGCGTCGTCCAAACGGCGGCGACCGCGGCCAGGAAAAGCGGCCAGCGCAGCATGTACGGCAGAGGGAACGAGGAGGCCGGGGAGAGGCACGCGGCGGAGACCGGGGCGAACCTCCAGACCCCCGTGACGACTCGGCGGACGACTCCGGACAACCCGTGGCTCGCCACGTATCCCCACGGGCTCAACGTCTCGAGGGGCCGGTCCGAGTAGCCTTGCCATACGTCGAGCCACATGGCGTGGCGGACCGAGAAGTTGTAGGTCATGTCGCCGAAGAGCTGGTGGTTCCCCCACCATAGGATCGCCGCGAGGGGCAGGAAGCCCGCCAGGTACCAAGGGGCCTTGCGCCACACGCTCTTGTCGCGGAGCCAGACCACGGCCGCGGCCCCGGCCCAGGAGAGGACGAGGAGGGTCCCGGTCCCCTTGGCCAGGTAGGCGAGGCCGGCGAACGCGCCCGCCGCCAGCCACCAGGCCCCGCTTTCCGAGAAGCCCCGCCAGACGCAGTACCAGTTGAGCAGGAACAGAAGAGGCAGAAGCACCTCCGCGCGCAGCGACATGCTCAAGGACAAGAATATCCAGTTGACCGACAGGCAAGCCGCGGCCAGAAGCCCGGCCGGCCGGCCGAAGAGGACGCCGCCGACCCGGTAGGCCGCGATCAGCGTCGCCGCTCCGAGCGCGAGACTGAAGAGCTTTGAGATCGTGAAGGCTGCCGGCGTCCGGCCGGCCCATAGCGAGAGGATGAAGGGGTAGAGGGGATGATCGTTCCCCATCGGCACCGAGACGCCCTCCCTCACGTCGAGCGCGTACAGGAGCCAGGGGTCCTGCGCGAGGCCGGGATGCCGGTTCCACGCCAGCCACGTCCAGGCGGTGTAGATGTAGTCGGCGAAGAGCAAAGCGGCCAGCGCGGCGGCGATCGCGACGAACGGAAAGCGCCTGGAGTCGGGGACGTTCATGGGCTCATGCCGCGCCGCGGCGTTCGTGACGCGTCTCCGCTACACTTTGCCAAATCTAAATGCGGAACGCCATGGCCAAGTCGGCGGCCCCCCCGCGGGGGGCGCCGACATGCAACAACCGGGGACTTGAAATTTAACGCTTCCAGAGCCAAACTTGAATATATACGTTCGCGCCCACGCGCGTATGATGAGAACCGCTCCTTCCGCTCGCCGGACCTCGCTCCAGGCCCTGTGGCCGCTGCGGCTCGTGATGCCGGCCGTTCTGCTCCTCACGACCAGCCCCGCGTGGGGGACGATCCTGGCCAAGCTCGGCCTGGACCACATGATCGAGTCGGCGGATCTGGTATTCGTCGGCACGGTCGAGTCCGTCGAGACCCGCTGGACCCCTGAACGGACCGACGTATTCACGTTCGTCACGTTCGCGGACCTGGACATCCTCAAGGGGAGCCTCGAGGCGGGCGCCACGACCTTCACGCTCCGGCAGACAGGCGGGACCATACCCGACCTAGGCACAGAGGAGGTCATCGGAAGCCCGCGCTTCGAGGCGGACCAGCGCGTGCTCTTGTTCGTTGAAGGGAACCTGAGGCGCATGGTCCCGATCGTGGGCATGGGACAGGGGGTCTTCCATGTCATCCGGGACACCGAGACGGGGACTAATCTCATGTTCACGAGCCCGGGCGGCTCGGAAGTGCTCGGCTTCGACGACGACGTGACGGCCCGTCCCAGACCCGAGCGCGCGGTGTCTCCGGCGCGCGCCAGCCCGGGCGTGGAACGCGACCCCAGGGCCAGGGCCGCGCGCCTGCGCATCGAGGCGCAGAGGCGGGCCAAGGCCCAGGCCCTTAGCGCCCGGCCCGGCCGAGCGGCCGAGGACCTCATCCGCGAGCTGAGAGAGCGCGTCGAGCGGCGGCGGCGCGACGGCAGGCTCAAGACGCCGAGACCGGCGCGCTCCGCGGACCCCCGCCGGGACCTCGCGCCCCCGCGATGAGCCGCCTTTCACATCCGCGAGAAGACTGGGTCCGGGCCGCGTGCCTCGTCTGCCTGCTGCTCTGCGCGGCTCATCAAGACGCCTCCGCATACAAATTCTACGAATCGAACAGAGAGGACTGGGTCGACGGAGGATGGGTGGACAGCGGGGTCTTCGGATGCAACGCCGAGCGGGACAACGGCACATACGCCGCGACGATCAACACCCTTGACTTCACGAGCGGCTCCGCCGAAGACGCGGCGCTGAAGTCCGCGCTGAATGAGTGGAACGGCATCCCCGGCTCAGCCCTCTCCGCCACCTATTCCAACGGGGAGTGCGCGCGCGACGGCTATGATCAGGTCAACTGCGTGAGCTGGGATGTGGACGACATCATCGGCGAGGGCGCCCTGGCGGCTGCGCGCGTATGGCGCATCTATACCTTTCTGGACCCTCCCTCGAACACGCAGAGGGCCCCTTGCACGATCCCGGACGCGGACATCCTCATCGATACCGACAGGGTCTGGGAGTACGGTCTGGCCCTTGCCTCGGACTACGCGCCGCCCCTCAACCTGAAGACCACCATAACGCACGAGTTCGGCCACGCCATCGGCCTCAAGCATCCCATAGACAAGATAAGCATCATGGGGCTCTACTCCATTCCGGGCGCCAGTGGGCCGTTCGGTTACGACCCGAACAATGTGATCGACATACACGCGGACGACATGGCCGCCATGCGCGTCCTCTACCCCGCGGGCAGCACGGGCAACGACGTGGCCATCCTGCCGTGGGCGTTCTCCCACACCCAGGACGATTACCCCGTCGTCCGCAGGGTGACCAAGGGAGTCGCCCCGCCCGACGACCTGGATGAGTACATCGTGGACCGCGGCGACGGGGGCGTTCAACTGGAGTACTCGATCGAGAACCGCGGCACCTCGAGCGCGACCTTCGACGTGGGCTTCTACATCTTCCAGGACAGCGCTTGGCGCCTGCTCGACGCCAATATCGGCGCCACCCGCGCTTCCGGGGTGGCCGCCACCGACACGCGCGTGCTGATCATGCCCCTCGACATCCCTCCCGCCTACTACACCTTCAAGGTGGCGGTGGACCCCAACGACGACATCGCCGAGTTCGACGAGACCAACAACGAGATGAAGGTCCCGGGCCAGATATACATCAACGTCAACTCCGCGCCGGCGGTGACCGTGAAGAGGGACGGGACGCCGGTCACCGCGGTCGCCATCCCGTGGGGCGAGCCCATCACTTTGGTCTCGAGCGCCGACGACATAAACGACGACCCCATCACCGGCTACTCGGCCTCGAGCCTTCCGAGCGGGGCCGACTTCGACTCGGTGAGCCGGACCTTCGCCTGGACGCCGACCTCCGGCCAGAAGGCGGCGACCTACAACGTGACCTTCACGGCCTCCGACGGCTATCTTACGGGCGAAAGGGTGGTCGCGATCACGGTGCTGGACCTCGGCCCCCCCGTCTCCTTGTCGCCGTCGCACGTCGCCGCCGACTCCATCACCACGGCCTGGGGCGACGACGGAAACCCCCCCTCGACGCAGTACCTCGTCGTTCGGGCCATGGACGCAGGCTTCACATCGGGCGTGGGCAATTCGGGCTTCATCACCACCGCCACCCACGCCTTCGGCGGGCTCGCGGCCAACGTGCGCTACTTCTTCCGCGTCAAAGCGCGCGACCCGAACATCGGGGTCGACACGAGTACGGTCTCCCTCCCGGCCACTTACACGCTCTCCCACGCGCCGGCCGCCGGGGCCGTGGGCCCGGTCTCCGAGGACGCCATCGCCGTGAGCTGGGGCGCGGCGGGCAATCCGGCGGGGACAGAGTTCCGGGCCGAGCGGGCCGCCGACGCGGGCTTCACATCGGGCCAAGACTACTCCGCCTGGGACTCCACGACGAGCCACGCGTTCTCGGGCCTAAGCCCCAACACCACCTACTACCTGCGCGTACGCTCCCGCAACGGCGACTCGGTGGAATCGACGCCGACATCGTCGCCCGCGACGGTCACGCTGGCCCGCATGCCGGCCAGCGCCGCGCCGACCGGGATCTCCTCGGGCTCCGTGGCCGCCACCTGGGGCGCCAACGGCAACCCCGCCGGGACCTTCTACCTGGCGGAGCGGGCGACGGACGCGGGCTTCACCACGCAGACCGCGGCGGTCGGGGTGGACGTGACGAGCGCCACCTTCACGGGGCTGACCCCGAACACCACCTACTACTTCCGCGCGGCCGCCCTCAGCCACGGCAATGTCCCCACGCAGGGCGCGGAGCTGCCCCCCGCGCTCACGTACGCCGCGCCGCCGGCCGGCGCGGAGCCGACTCTCGTATCCGACACCCAGCTGACCGCCGTCTGGGGCATGGGCGGCAACCCCGCCGGGACCGAGTTCTATGTCGAGCTGGCCGAGAACAGCGGCTTCACCGCGGGGGCGCGGGACTCCGGCTGGGTCGCGAAGAGCAGCCACCCCTTCCACGGGCTCACGCTCGACACGCTCTACTACACGCGCGTGAAGGCCCGCAACGCCGCCGAGGTCGAGACCGCTTACACGAACCTGACGTCCACGAGGACGCTGCCGTTCGCGGCCACCTTCCCGCCCCAGGGAATCCTCTTGAGCCCCGCGAGCCCGACCTCGCTCGACGCGACATGGAGCCTCTTGTCGCCCCCCGAGGCGCCGCTCTACGTGTTCTCGGCGGCCGAGGACTTCTCGACGACCATCGCCTCCCAGACCGGCGCCGCCGGCCAGGAGAGCGTCTCCTTCGGGTCTCTGTCGCCCAACACGACCTACTATTTCAAGATCAAGGTCTCCACGGCCAACGACGTCTTCTACAGCGACGTCCACTCGATGCCCACCTGGGCGAACGCCCCCGTGGCCGCGGCGGCCTCGGACGTCGCCGTGACCTCCATCCGCGCCGAATGGACCGCCGCCGGCAACCCGGCCGGCACGCAGTATATCTCCGAGCGCGCGCTCGACGCCGGCTTCGCCGGCGGAGCAGCGGACTCGGGCTGGACGACCGAGACGAGCTTCGACGCGAGCGGCCTCGACCCCAACACCACGTACTATTTCCGGGTCCGGGCGAGGAACCACGCCGCCATCGAGACGTCCCTCGTGGAGCTCCCGACCCAGGCCACGCTCGCCAAGACGCCGTCGAGCGCCCCGCCGGCCGGGGTATACTCGAGCAGCATCACCGTCGCGTGGGGCCTCAACGGGAACCCGGCCGGCACGCAGGCCCTGTTGTGGAAAGCCCTGGACGCCGGCTTCACCTCCGGCTCCGGGGACTCGGGCTGGGTGACGGGGACCCAGCACACCTTCACCGGCCTGACCCCGGCCACCACCTATCACTTCCGCGTCCGGGCGCGCAACCACGGCGGGGTCGAGACGCAGGACGCCGCTCTGCCCGAGACGGTGGCGCTCGCCGCGGCGCCGGGGAGCTCCGGTCTGTCGGACGTCACGAGCGAGAGCATCACGGCCAACTGGACGTCCAGCGGCAACGGGCCCGCGGCCCGATACCTCGTGGAGCGGACGACCGCCGCCAGCTTCATGGCGGGACTGGCGGACTCGGGCTGGATCACGGGCACGAGCCTCCCCTTCGGCGGGCTCGACATCGACAGGCGCTATTATTTCCGCGTGAAGGCGCGCAACCCGGCCGGCCAGGAGACGGGCTGGACTGCGCTGCCCAGCGCCGCGACCCTGGCCCTGCCGCCGGCCGGCGCCGAGCCGTCGGGGATCGGGCCGACGGCCGCGACCGCCAACTGGGGGGCCAACGGCAACGCGCCGGAGACGCTCTACTACGTCGAGCGCTCGACCGAGGAGGACTTCGGCGGGAACATCGTCGGCGCGGGCTGGTTCCCGGCCCTGGGCCACAACTTCACCGGCCTCACGCCGAACACGACTTACTACTTCCGCGTGAGAGCCAGGAACGTCGACGCCGTTGCGACCTCCGCGACGGTCCTTCCCAGCGCCCGCACGCCGGTCGCGCCCCCCTCCAGCGGCGGGTCGCCGGGCATCGCCTCGGAGGCGATCATGGCCGTCTGGGACGGGGGCGGCAACCCCGAGGGCACCGAGTACTCCATCGAGCGGGCCACGGACGCCGCCTTCACGGGCGGGCTCGCGGACTCCGGCTGGATCATGGACACGAGCCACACCTTCTACGACCTCGACGCCAACACGACCTATTATCTTCGCGTGAAGGCGCGGGACGCCGAGCACAACGAGAGCACCGCGTCCGAGCTGCCCCCCGTGGTGACGCTGGCCAACCCGCCGGTGAGCCTGTCCCCGTCGGGGATCTCCGAGACCTCCATCACCGCCAATTGGAGCGCCGCGGACAACCCGGACGGGACGCTGTTCCTGGCGGAACGCGCGGCCGACGCCGGCTTCACCCAGGGCGTCAACCAGTCCGGCTGGATCACCGCCGCCAGCCATGCCTTCACCTCGCTGGCGTCCAACACCCGCTACTACTTCCGGGTCCGGGCGCGCAACAGCGCGCAGGTCGAGACGGCGACGGCGGTCCCGACCGATGCGGTCACGCTGGCCGCCCAGCCGGCCAGCGCCGCGCCCAGCTCGGTCTTCGACGTCTCGGTGGTCGCCAATTGGGGGGCCAACGGCAACGCGCTCGACACGCAGTACTACGTCGAGAGGCATAAGACCGGCACTCCCTCCGACGCCGCGGCCTCGGGCTGGATCACAGGGACGGCGTTCGCCTTCACCGGGCTGACGCCCGAGACCGGCTACGACTTCTGCGTCAAGGCGCGCAACCGGGAAGGCGTCGACACCGCGTTCACCGACCTTCCCTCCACCTCCACCGTCAAGGAGGTGCCGGTTCCCCGGGACGTGAGCTTCCTCTCCGCCGACCCGACGTCCCTGACTCTCGGGTGGACGCTCCTGGCTCCGACCGAGGTCCCGGTACACGCCCTCGCCCAGGACCGGTTCTTCACGACGGGCGTGTCCTTGCGCACGGGGTCCGCGGGCCAGGAAAGCGGGACTTTCTCCGGCTTGACGCCCAATACCACCTACTACTTCCGAGTCAAGCTCTCCACCGTCACCGACGAGTATTATAGCGTCCCGGTGGCCACGGCCACCCCCGCGGTGGCCCCCTCGGCCCCCTCCGCCGACGGCCTGGCCACCGACGCGCTAACGGCGCGGTGGGAGGCGAACGGCAACTCCCCGCATACGGACTATCTCGTGGAGACGGATGACGACCCTTCCTTCGCGTCGGTGAACGCCTCGAGCGTCACACGGAACCTGTCGGCGACCGTCTCGGGACTGAGCCCCAATACCCGCTACTACCTGCGCGTCCGGGCGCTCCACCATTCCGGCGGGACGACAGCGCCCCCCTCGGCCTTGGCGCTCGCGACGCTGGCCGACGCCCCCACAGCGGCCGCGGGCCCCTTCGTCGCGGTGACTTTCAGCAGCATTACCGCGCGCTGGACGCCGCTTCCCGCGTCCCCGCCGTCCGCGTCGGCCGAGGGTTACGTGCTCGAGGCTTTCCAGGCCGCCGACTTCAGCGGCGCCGTCTCCTCCGCATCCGTCGCGGGAGCGGCCGGCTCCCTCTCCGTCGGGGGGCTGAGGCCCGGCGGCACGTACTACGTGCGGGTCGGCTCGCTCAACCTCGACGATGATCCCAACTACCTCGTCCTGGGCTCCACCTCGACGTTCTACGCGACCGCGACCGATGAGACCGTGCCGACGAACTCCGAGCCGATGAGCGTCTCGGTCGCCCCGGCCTACCCGGAAATCGTTTCCGTGAGCCTGGAGGTCCCCGCGAACGCGCTGCCGGCGGGGACCACGCTCACCATTGACACCGGAGTGCGGTTCTCGCTGCCGCCCCCGGTCTCGAGCCAGGCCCGGCTCACTCCCCTCGGCGCGGACGTGGGCATCGACATCTCGGCCGGGGGCAGGCAGCCCAAGGGATTGGTCACCATCACGATGGTCTACGACCCGGCCATGCTGCCCGCGAGCGCCGACCCCCGGAGGCTGGTCATCGCGCGCTACCGCGAGGACGCCGGAGAATGGACCGTCCTGCCCAGCCGGGTGGACACCGGCGGCAGCAAGATCACGGCCCTCACCGACCACTTTTCGCTCTTCGCCCCGTTCCTCTCGGTCGCGGCCGCGTCGCTGGACGCCGTCCAGATATTCCCCGTGCCATGGGAGCCGGGCTCGGGCACGCGTTTCGACGCCCCCTGGCTGACGTTCTCGAATCTGCCGGCGGGCTCGCGGGTCGAGATCTTCACCATCCTCGGCGAAGCGCTCTGGAGCGCCGACGACCCGGGCAACACCGTCTTGACCTGGGACGGCAGAAGCGGCAACGGCGTCCGGGCCGCGTCGGGCACGTACCTGGCGGTCATCAAGGACGGGGGCTCGCGCATAGTGAGGCGCGTGGTGGTGATCCGATGAGGCTCCCGGCGCTCGCCATGATCGCCGCCCTGGCCGCCCCGGCCGGAGCCTGGACCGGCAACACGGGCGGCTCCACCGCGCAGTTCCTGCGGATCGGCGCCGGAGCGCGCGCTCTCGCCATGGGCGAGGCCTTCGGTCCCGTCGCGGAAGGGCCGGTCGCGATCTACTGGAATCCGGCGGGCTTGGCGCAGCAGAGGGAGCCGGAGATCGCCTACACCCACGTCGAAATGCTCCGGTACTTCCACCACGACCATATCGCCTACGCGCATCCGGTGCCCCTGCTGCGCGGGACCGTCGGCCTCTCGGCGACTTTCTTCTACCAGGACAAGCTGGACCTCGTCACGAACGCCAACCAGGTCGTCGGCACCTTCCGCCCCCACAGCGAGGCGTACACGCTGGCGTACGCGCGCGGCTTCGGCGTGGGGGAGGACTACATCGCCCGGGACCGCCACTTCTTCCAGGATCTCTGGCAGCACCCCGGGACCATGCGTCCCCTCGACCGCGGCCCGGACCTTTGGACCGGCAACCTCCTGCTCGGCGCCGCGCTAAAGATCGTCAAGGAGACCATCCACGACCGCTCGGCCAGCGCGATCGCGGCCGACGGAGGCGCCCTATTCCGGCACATGGACCTGCCCGAGCTGGCTTTCAGCTTCGCGTTCCGCAACGTCGGGTCCAAGCCGAAGTTCATCACCCAGCGCGAGGACCTGCCGGGCGAGGCCGATTTCGGGGCGGCCTACGACCTTGTGTGGGAGCGGCGCCGGCTGCTTCCGGCGTTCGAGCTGGCCGTCCCCTGGTACGGACCGCCTTTCGCCAAGCTCGGCATCGAGTACTCCTTCCCGGTGGCGGACGAGTCGACCGCCGCGCTGCGCCTCGGCTACAAGTCGCTGTCCGCGCCTGAGCTCGGATTCCTGACCGGTCTCACGCTGGGGGTGGGCATGATCCACAAGAGGTTCACGTTCGACTTCGCGTTCCAGCCGATGGGCGACCTGGGTGAGGCGTACCGGTTCGGCCTCGGCTACGTTTTCTAGAGCGCGGATGCCGGAGCGTCCCGCGACCGTCGCCGGGGCCGGGGCCGCATCCGGGAGTGGGGGAGATGGGGAAAGGGCGTCTTGAGCGGGATTCCTCTCCAGCGAGGCACTGGCGCCGGCTGGCCGACGGGCGCATCCAGTGCGACGTATGCCCGCGCCTCTGCAAGCTGAAGGAAGGGCAGCGGGGGTTGTGCTTCGTCAGGGCCCGGCGCGGCGACCGGCTGGAGCTGACGACCTACGGCCGCTCCAGCGGCTTCTGCGTCGACCCGATCGAGAAGAAACCCCTCGACCATTTCCTGCCCGGCACCGCGGTCCTCTCGTTCGGGACGGCGGGCTGCAACCTGGCCTGCGCCTTCTGCCAGAACTGGGGCATCAGCAAGTCGCGCGAGACCGACACCTTGGCGGACGAGGCCTCCCCCCGAGAAGATCGCCCGCGTGGCGCAAGAGCTCGGCTGCCGCGGCGTCGCCTTCACCTACAACGACCCGGTCATCTTCATGGAATACGCCGTGGACGTGGCCCAAGCCTGCCGGAAGCGGGGCCTCAAGACGGTCGCCGTCACGGCGGGCTACATCCTCCCGGAGCCGCGGCGCGAGCTCTTCGGCCACATGGACGCGGCCAACGTGGACCTGAAAGCGTTCAGCAAGGACTTCTACGAGCGCTTCTGCAAGGGCCGTCTGGAGGCCGTCCTCGACACCCTGGTCTATTTGAGGAGGGAGACGGACGTCTGGCTCGAGGTAACCACTCTTCTCATCCCGGGCGAGAACGACTCGGACCGGGATATCGAAAGGCTCGCGCGCTGGCTCATGGACAACCTGGGGCCGGACGTGCCGCTGCACCTGAGCGCCTTCCATCCCGACTTCCGCATGCTGGGCAAGCCCCCCACGCCGCCCCGGACGCTGACCCGAGCGCGGGAGATCGCGCGCGCGCGCGGCCTCCGGTACGTGTACACGGGGAACGTGCACGACGCCTCCGGCCAGAGCACCTACTGCCGCGCCTGCGGCAGGCTTTTGATCGGCAGGGACTGGTACGAGCTATCGGAGTGGAGCCTGACGGCCGAGGGCCGCTGCGCGTCTTGCGGCGAACGCCTGCCGGGAGTCTTCGAAGCGCGGCCCGGGGACTGGGGCGCCCGGCGCATGCCGGTGGACATGCGCCGTATTCCGTGAGGCAGACAGCCCCCCCACATTGGCGGCCCCCCCGCGGGGGGGCCGCCGACAGGACAATCGCCCCCCTACTTGGGCAGCCCCCCGTGGGGGGGGCCGCCGACAGGACGATCGGCCCCCCACTTGGGCAGCCCCCCGTGGGGGGGCCGCCGACAGGACTGGCAAATCCCGACGCGCCGGCCTACAATTAGGAAGAACATGTCCTACCCCGCGTACGTGGATACCTATCGCTCCGGCCGCCTCCGAGAAAAGGTCGAGCAGGCCGTCGAGGGCCTGCGCTCATGCAGAGCCTGCCCGCGCGACTGCAAGGTGGACCGCCTGGGCGACGACATCGGCGCCTGCAAGACGGGGCGCAAGGCGCGGGTCGACTCGTGCTTCCCCCACCTGGGAGAAGAGGACGTCCTCAGAGGCTGGAACGGCTCCGGCACGATCTTCTTCTCCGCCTGCAACCTGCGCTGCCAGTTCTGCCAGAACTGGGACATCTCGCAGGCGGGCCGGGGCGAGGGGGTCGAAGCCGAAGCCATCGCGGGGATGGCCCTGGAACTCCAGAAGCGGGGCTGCCACAACATCAACTTCGTGACCCCGGAGCACGTCGTGCCGCAGGTGCTGGAGGCCGTCCTGATAGCCGCCGAGAAGGGCCTGCGGCTGCCGCTCGTCTACAACACCAGCGCCTACGACTCGGTGGAGAGCCTGCGCCTCATGGACGACGTGGCGGACATCTACATGCCGGACTTCAAGTTCTGGGACCCGGAGCTGTGCAGGAAGTACCTTAAAGCCGAAGACTACGCCGACAGGGCGCGCGAGGCGCTCATGGAGATGCACCGCCAAGTCGGCCCCCTCAAGATCGACGCGGAGACGGACCTCGCGCAGCGCGGGATCCTGCTCAGGCACCTCGTTATGCCGGGATGCTTGGAGGACTCCGGGAAGATCTTTAAGTGGCTCGCCGAGGAGCTCTCCTGCGACACCTACGTCAACATCATGGACCAGTACCACCCGGCCGGCGCGGCGCAATACGACGACCGCTTCGCCGAGATCCAGCGATGCCTGACCCAGGAGGAGCACCGCCGGGCCGTAGAACTCGCGCGCGAAGCGGGACTCCACCGCTTCGACTACCGCAGGCCCCACTCCCTGCTGCGGCGTTTCCTGTAGCCCTTCCGTCCGCTTCTCCGATCAAGTCAACGCCCAACGCGGCAAGAAGCTGACCGAGGAACAGGCGGAGCTCCTTAAGGCCTTCGCCACGAACTCGATCGCGGGACTCTGAGCGGGCTGCAGCGCTCCTCGGCCCCGGCGGCGGAGATCCGTCGCTCGGGGCGGTTTGCCCGACCCCGGCTCGCGGAGGAGAGCCCGTCGAGGAGATTCCGCCCCTCCTGATTTGGGCCTGATTTGGGCCTTGACAGGAGAGCTCCGAGGGGTTAAACTTATTGAAATAGAGCCGCTTTGCGCCGGCTTTTTTTGTTTTTTCACCATTCACTCTATGGGTATAGAGTAGATGACAAAGAGCAAAAACATCTACCTCATCAAAGACGTGGCCCGGTTGAGCGGCCACTCCATCCACACGGTCAACTATTATCTCAATCTGGGGCTGCTCAAGGAATTCGGAAGAAGCCCGGAGACGAACTACCGGTTCTTCGACGACAAGGCCCTCAGGCGGCTCAACGAGATCCGCGAGCTCCGCAGCCAGGGCCATTCGATCAAGTCCATCCAGAAGAGGCTGAAGCCGTGAGCTATTACGAGCGGCTGGGCCTCAAGAGGGAGCCTTTTTCCACGAGCCCCGACCCGGCCTTCTTCTACCGCTCCAACGCGCACGAGTCGGCCCTGCGCCGGCTGGAGATATCCATCCGGCTCAGGCGCGGACTGAGCCTGGTGCTGGGGGACGTGGGGACCGGCAAGACCACGCTGAGCCGGACCTTGGTCCAGAACTTCTCCCAGGAGAAGAAGTTCGAGGTCTTCCTCGTGCTCAACCCCCGCTTCGAGTCCGAGTTTCAGTTCCTCAACTACCTCTGCCGCCTCTTCCGCGTGACCCCCCCGCATCGCTCGCTCCAGGACTGCCTGGAGGTCATCGAGAAGTACCTCTTCCGGAAGGGGGTCGAGGAGGGGAAGACCGTCGTGCTCCTCGTGGACGAGGGCCAGAACCTGACCCCCTCCTTGATCGAGCTGCTCCGCACCCTCCTCAACTACGAGACCAACGAGTACAAGCTCCTTCAGCTGGTGATCGTCGCCCAGCTCGAGATTCTCACGCGGCTCAAGCGCATACGCAACTTCATGGACCGGGTGAGCATGAAGTACCTGATCAACCCGCTGGACCTGGCTGAGACGGGCGAGATGATCCGATACCGCCTCAAGGTGGCGGAACACAAGGGTCCCCCTCTGTTCACCGACGGCGCCGTGGAGGGCATCCACCACGCGAGCCAGGGCTACCCGAGGAAGGTGACGTACCTGGCCCACAACTGCCTAAGGAACCTGGTCGTGAGGGACCGCAAGGTGGCCGACGCGGAATTCATCCGCCAGATACTCAAGGAGGAGGCGGCCTTCGCGTGAACGACAAGCATCCCGAGGCCAAGCTCCTGGACCTCATCCGCAGGCCCTCGCCCGCGAAAAGCCGGCCGGGACGGCTGGAGACGCTACGATCGGGAGCCGGACGCCTGTCGGGCGCGTTCTTCTCCGCGCAGGCGGCCGTCGCGGGAGCGATAGACCGCATCGAACCGCTCAAGGCCGCGAACGCGCTCATCGCCGTGGCGCTGATGGTCTCGGCCGGCTATTTCCTCTTCGTTTGGAACGAGGACGTGGTGCACCACGACGCGCCGGCTCCGTCCAGTGACTCTCCCGTCGTGGAAGCGTCCGATCCCGCCCGGCACCGTTATCCCTACTACGTGAAGGCGGTGCGCTCGCGAGACCTCTTCGGCGCCCGCCGTCCGGTCATCATCGAAAATAAGCCGGCCGGTCCCACCGCCGCGCAGAGGGCCAAGGGCCTGAACCTGATGGGTTTTATGGGAGAGGGCGACGGGATGCAGGCCGTCGTGCTGGACAGGAAGGCCGGCGTCACCCAATACCTACGGAAGGGGGACTCGATCCGGGGCCTGCAGGTGGAGGAAGTCGGCGGGGGAAGGGTCGTGCTGACGCAGGACGGAGACAAGGTGACGCTCTCTCTATGATCCGGAGGAGCCATGAATAGAAACGCCGCGGCGATCGTGCTGAGCCTCGTGATGACGGCCGGCTTGGCGGGGCCTCTGGCCGCCCAGATGGAGCCCGACGATCTTCCTCCCGGGTATCCCGGGCCGATGGGCGATCCGGGCGCGGACCCGGCAGAACAGATGAGGCAGCGCATGGAGAGGCTCCAGCAGAGGCGCGCCCCCACCCACCCCCCGACGCCCGCCGGGACCGACAGGCGGCGGCAGATCCAGGATGTCCTCAGGCAGAGGTCGACGCCGACACGGCGGCCCACGAGCCGGGGCGGCTCGCGGGGAGGCGACACGGCCATCATCCTCGAAGACGAAGAAAAGAAGCAGGAAGGGAAACCGGACGAGGGCCAGCTCCTCCGGATGGACCTGCGGGGCCTCGACGTCCACGAGGTATTCAAGATCTTCTCCCAGCAGACAGGCATGAACATCGTGGCCGGGGCCAAGGTGCGAGGCAAGGCCACGCTGTACCTCAAGGGCGTGGACCTGTGGGACGCATTCGACGCCGTCCTGGAGAGCAACGACCTGGCCTACGTCCGCAAAGGGGACGTCATCGAGGTGATCTCCGCGCCCGAATACGAGAAGCTCTACGGCCGCCGGGTGGGAGCCTCCAGGCGCATCGAGGTCGTCCGCCTCGAGCACGCGGACACGGAGCCGGTGAGCATTCTTCTGGACAGCATCAAGTCCAAGCAGGGGGAGATCCTCCTCTCCGACTGGTCGGACACCCTGATCCTGGTGGACACCCCCGAGGGGATCGCCGCCATGAAGAAGGCGCTCGAGGCCATCGACACGCCCTCCGAGACCAAGGTATTCGTCCTGAACTACGCCAAGGTGGAGGACGTGGTGGCGCAGATCAAGCCCCTGGTGAGCCCCACGCAGGGCAGCATCCAGGCGGACGCGCGCACGAACCGGATACTGGTCAAGGACAGCCCCAGGCGGATCGAGGACATCGCCCGCATCGTGGAGGCCTTCGACGTCCCCCATAAGGAGGTCCTCATCGAGGCCAAGATCGTGCAGGTCTCGCTGGGGGACGCCTACCAGTTCGGCGTCAACTGGAACTACGTCTTCGACGAGGTCAATAAGCGCAACATCACGGCCTCGGTTCTCAGCACGCTCCAGGTCATCCCCACGGGCGGCCAGGGCTCCACCGACGCCGAGACCAAAGGGACCAAGGCCGTCATCGGCAGCATCCCCCCCAACGAGTTTACCGCCACCTTGAGCATGCTCAAGACCGTGGGGGAGACCAACCTCCTCTCCTCGCCGCGCATCATGGCGCTCAACGGCCAGGAGGCCAAGATCCTGGTCGGCACCAAGGAGGCCTTCGTCACGACCACGGTGGTCAACCCCGGGGGCTCGGGAGTCACGACCACCTCGGAGCAGGTGACCTTCGTGGACGTGGGGATCCAGCTCTTCGTCACCCCGATCATCGGCGAGGACGGCTTCATCACCATGAAGGTGAAGCCCGAGGTGAGCTCGGTCAACAACACCATCACCACCTCGCAGGGCAACTCGATCCCCATCGTGCGGACATCCCAGGCCGAGACCAGCGTCATGATCCAGGACGGCACGACCCTCGTAATCGGCGGGCTGATCGAGGACCGCAAGGAAAAGAACGTCAACCGCGTCCCGATCCTGAGCCGGATCCCTCTTTTGGGGTTCTTCTTCAAGAGCGTGAGCGAGCAGATCCGCAAGTCGGAGCTGGTGATCTTCCTCACCCCCCGCATCGTCACGGGTGCCGCGAAGATCAAGGAGGCCCGGGTCCGGTGAAGATCCCCGACGAGCAGACCATCCATCAGGCCCTCCTGGAGCGGGGCCTCCTCACTCAAGACGAGCTGGCGCGCGCCTGGAAAGAGCGCACGGACTCCGAGACGCCTTTCGAGGCGGTACTCGTAGACATAGGCCTGGTGGCCGAAGGGACCCTGCGCGAGCTCGTGTCGGAGCTGATGGGCATCCCCTTCCTGCGGCTGAAGGGCTCCGCGATCGACCCGGAGGCCTTGCGGGCCGTCCCGGCCCGCTACGCCAACCACTACCGCCTCATGCCCGTCAAGCTGGAGGACTCGGTGCTCACGGTGGCCCTCTCGGACCCGGAGGACGTTCTGAAGCTCGACGAGATCCAGCTGGCGCTCAAGCACGAGCTGCGCCCCGTGCTGGCCACCGGGAAGGAGGTCGCGGAGGCCATCCAGACGCACTACGGGGTCGGCGCCGAGATCCTGGAGAAGCTGACCGGACAGCCGTCCGCCGTCGCCGTCGAGGAGAAGGCGTCGGAGGCCGCTCCCGAGACCGAGGAGCCCTCGGTCGTGAAGTTCGTCAACCAGCTCATCCGGGACGCCTACCTCCGCCGCGCCACCGACGTCCACTTGGAGCCCTTCAAGGACCAGCTCCAGGTCCGGCACCGCGTCGACGGCGTCCTCTATGAGACCCGGATCCCATCCTCGATCCTGCGATTCCGGGAAGCCATCGTGTCCAGGATCAAGATCATGGCGAGCCTGGACATCGCGGAGAAGATGCTGCCCCAGGACGGCAGGTTCCGCGTGCGCATGGAAGGGCGGGACCTGGACATCCGGCTCGCCACCGTACCCACGCCATACGGGGAGAGCGTGACCCTGCGCCTCTTGAGCGGCCTGCAGCTCGTCAAGATCGACGGCATCGGCTTCGAGGAGCGCGACCTGGAGATCCTGCGCCCTCTCATCCGGCGACCGCACGGGATGATCCTGCTCACCGGCCCCACGGGCAGCGGCAAGAGCACGACCCTCTACGCCTTCCTGAGGGAGATCAACAAGACCGAACGGAAGATCCTGACCATCGAGGACCCCATCGAATACGAGATGCGGGGCATCACCCAGATCCAGGTGCAGCCCAAGGTCGGACTGACCTTCGCCCGGGGCCTGCGCTCCATGCTGCGGCACGACCCGGACGTGATGATGGTCGGCGAGATCCGCGACTTCGAGACGGCCGAGGTCGCCATCCGGGTGGCCCTGACCGGCCACCTCGTATTCTCCACGCTGCACACCAACGACGCGCCGGGAGCGGTCACGCGCCTTTTGGACATCGGCGTCGAGCCCTACCTGGTCGCCTCGTGCATCCACGCGGTCATCGCCCAGCGGCTGGTCCGGCTCATCTGCCCGGACTGCAAGACGGCGGCCAAGCCATCGGCCCAGGAGCTCCGGGGCCTCGGCATGCGCAAGCCGAAGGCAAAGCTCTACCGCGGCGCGGGCTGCGAGAAATGCAACGGGACCGGCTACCGCGGCCGGACGTCCATCTACGAGATGATGGCCCTGGACGCGGCGTTGCGGGAGCTCGTGATGAAGCGCTCCCCAGCGAACCTCCTTAAGGAGGAATCCGTCAAGAAGGGGATGCGCACGCTGCGGCAGAGCGGATGGGCCAAGGCCGTGCAGGGCGTGACCACGGTCGAGGAAGTCCTGCGCGTGACGCAAGCCGCGGAGTTGGATCTCTAGGCATGAGCCCCAGGTTCTCCTATCGCGCCAAGCGCGGCCCCCAGGGCCTGGTGCGCGGCGTCGTCGAGGCCGACAGCCGCAAGAGGGCTCTGGACATGATCCGCGACCAGGGATACTTCCCGGTGGCGGTGGAGGAGGAATCCCGCCCCCGTTTCCGCCGCGTCCGGATGGCGGACGTCGCCCTCTTCACCAGGCACCTCTCGGACCTCCTCGACTCGGGCCTGCCGCTTCTGAAGGCCCTCGAGGTGCTGCAGCGCCAGACCGAGAACAAGCGCTTCGCGACCCTCCTGGGAGAGGTCCAGGGGCAGGTCAAGGAGGGGAAGGCGCTCTCCGCCGCCATGGCGGACCACCCGGCGGTCTTCCCCCCGGTCTACACCAGCGTCCTCAAGGCGGGCGAGCTCGGCGGGGCCGTGGCCACGGTCCTCGACCGCCTGGCCGGGTTCTACGAGGAGGAGATCGAGTTCCGCTCCCGGCTCCAATCGGCCGCGGCCTATCCGCTGCTGGTCGCCCTGGTGGGCGTGGGCACCATCGGGTTCCTGCTCACCTTCGTGATCCCGAAGCTCGGGGAGATGTTCGGAGAGATGGGAGCGAGCCTGCCCTGGATCACGCGGCTCCTGCTGGACGTCGGCAACCACTGGAGAGGCTCGTGGTGGGCCTGGCTGCTGGGCCTGACTCTCGTGGGCGCCGCTTGGTGGAGGGTGGGGCCCAAGGGAGGGATCGCATGGCGGCTGCCCGTATGGGGGCCCATCGCGTACAAGGCCGCCGTGGCCCGCTTTTCCCAGACCCTCGCCACGCTGGTCGCCAACGGTGTCCCCCTCATGGAGGCCCTGCGCGTGGTCTCGAAGAGCGTCGGCCACCCCCGGCTCCAGGCCCAGATCGACACGGCGGCCGACGCCGTGGAGAACGGCTCGAGCCTGGCGGCCGGGCTCCAGGGCCATCTCCCCGAGTTCGTGTGCCACATGATCGCCGTGGGCGAGGAAGGGGGCAAGCTCGAGCGCTCGCTCGAGAAGGTCGCCGCCGCCTACGGAAAGGATTTCGAGAGGACGGTCCGGCTAGTGACCTCCATGCTGGAGCCGACCATGATCCTCTGCGTGGGAAGCATGGTGGGGCTGATGGTCCTGGCCATGCTCCTGCCGATCCTACAGATCCACGTCATGGTGAAGTAAGGGGTTGTGAAACAATGACTGAGACACTTTGGCTGAGACGGTTTTGGAGCGAGACTATTAGGGAGGACGGCATGAGACGACGACGAGATTCTCGCGGATTCACTCTGATCGAGCTGCTTCTGGTGGTGATCATCATCAGCACCCTGGCCTTGATGGTCGTGCCGCGCTTCGCCGGACGCTCGGAGCAGGCGCGCGTCGCCACGGCCGAGGCCGACATCCAGGCCAATCTCGCGATCGCCCTGGACCTCTACGAGATGGACAACGGACGCTACCCGACCTCGGAGCAGGGGCTGGACGCGCTCAAGGCCGCGCCCTCCTCCCCCCCGACCCCGACCAAATGGAACGGGCCGTACCTGAAGAAAGGCTCGCTGAAAGACCCGTGGGGCAACCCGTACCAATACCGCTCGCCCGGGGAGCGCAACACGGACTACGACCTCTACTCCTACGGGCCGGACGCGACCGAGGGCGGAGGCGACGACATCGCGAACTGGGAAACGGCGGAGACGGAGCAAGAGGAGGTCTTTTGAGTGGGGAAGGCGCGCGTACCAGGCTTTACTCTAATCGAGCTGATGCTGGTCACGTTACTCCTCGGCGTGCTGACCGCCGCCTCCGTACCGCTTTTCCAGCGTACCTTCCGGTCTCTGGCCCTGGAGGACGGGGCGAACAACGTCGCCCGTACGATGGACTACGCGCGCGAGCGGGCGATCATGGAGGGCCTGCGCTACCGCGTGAGCCTGGACCCGGAAGAGGGGACCTACCGGCTCTCCTTCGAAGACGACGAGGGGGCTTTCCAGCTGGTGCGCGGGCGGGTGGGAGGACTGCGTCGGCTGCCCTGGGGAGTGCATATGGAGGCGGAGCAGACTCAAGTCACCTTCGCCCCGAACGGGGCGGGCACGGACGCCGAGCTGGTATTCTCCAACGACAACGGGGAGACCCTGACTCTGGAGGTGGATGGACTGACGGGACGGGTGGCGCGGGATGAAGGGTAGCGGCGGCTTCTTCTTGGTCGAGGTCCTTGTGGCCCTCACCGTCCTGTCGGGCGGGATCGTGCTCGTATTCCGCGTCTTCTCGTCCTGTTTGAAGGCGGCCCGCGTGAGCGAGACCCGCTTCCAGGCGGCCCTGCTCGTGGAAGGCAGGCTCTGGGAGATCGAGCAGTGGGCCAAGCCGGGCGACGATGACCCCGCCGAGCCCGTGTTCGAGCCGTTCAACCCCGTTTTGGAGCGCCCTTTGCGCTGGGACCTCACGAAGGAGGAGCCCAAGGACCCCCAGGACGAGAATACGCCGTGGCGCATGTGGGAGCTGAAGCTGGACTGGTCGGAGGGCCGCGGCCGCGAGACGTTCGCCTTGCGGGCGTGCCTGCCGGAGAAATGAGGAGAAGCGGCTACACCCTGATCGAGTTCCTGCTGGCCCTCGGCATCTTCGCCGCCGTGGGGCTCGCGCTCGCGGCCAGCCTCCGGGCCGGCGTGGACGCCTGGAGAAAGGGCGAGGAGGCGGGCCGGGTGAACCACGAGGCGCGGCGCGTCCTCGAGGAGATGGGGCTGGAGCTGCGCAACATGATCTCGCTGCCGAAGAAACCGCTGGAGGGAAAGCAGGACCTCCTCTCCTTCGACGCCGTCCTCGACATGGAGAAGGCCCCCGGGATATTCCGCGTCGTCTACAGAGTGGACCAGGAGACCGGCGGGCTCCTGCGCGAGCTCCGGACCTACGCGAAGAAGGAAGGAGAGGAGGAGAAGCCCCCCAAGCCCCTCACCGCGCGCCCAGGCCGGATGGTCTTCGAGTACCCCTATCCGGACCCGGAGGTCGAGAGGACGACCCTGTGGAAGGAGGAATGGGAGTCCGAAACGAAGCTGCCGCGCGGCGTCCGCGTGCGGCTGACCCTGCAGGACCGCTACGGCCGGGCCCACGCCTTCCTGAGGACGATGTGGATCCCCCTGGGGGCATGGCCATGAGGACGGAGCGCGGCGCGGCCCTGATCGTCTGCCTCTGGACCTTGGCCCTCCTGTCCATGCTAGCCTTGGGGCTCGCCTACCGGATGACGCTCGAGCTCCGGCTGACGCGCTACCAGCAGGAGGCCATCCAGCTCGTCCAGATGGCCAAGGCCGCGCTGGTATTCTCGCGCGAGGCCGCGGGAGCGTCGTCCGGACACTCGGCTTTGAACCAGAAGTGGAGCCACGATCCCGAGCTGATGGCGCGGCGCGAGCTGATGGGAGGGACCCTCACCTGGAGCCATGACGCGGCCTCCGGACGCTTCGAGACCCAGGCCCTCAACGGCCTCTCCGATGAGGAGAGCCGCATCAACCTGAACACCGCCTCGCCGGAGGTTCTGGCCCGCCTTCCGGGGCTGGACGCGGACCTCGCGGCCGCGATCGTGGACTGGCGGGACCCGGACAAGGAGCCCTTGGCCGCGGGAACGGAGGAATACGAGGGCTACGAGGCGCGCAACGGCCCTTTTCTCAGCGTCGACGAGCTTCTCCTCGTCAAGGGCGTGAGCCCGGAGCGCTTCGCGAAGGCGCGGCCATGGCTGAGCGTCCACGGCTCCGGGAAGGTCAACGTCAACACCGCCTCTCCTGAAACGCTGACAGCCCTCGGGATGGAGGAGGATCTCCTCATCAAGGTACTCGACTTCAGGCGCGGGGAGGACATGGAGGCGGCGACCGAGGACGACGGAGTCTTCAAGAGCGTGCCTTCGATCTCGCAGGACCTGAGCGTCTCCATGGACCTGGGGCCGGAGGAGCTCAAGAACCTCAGCCAGCTCGCCGGGCAGCTCACGGTCCGCTCGACTTATTTCCGCGCCGATCTGACGGCGCGCCGCGGCAGGGTATCCCGCCGGTACACCGTCGTGTTCGCCACGGACGCGAAGGAAAAGATCGCCTACTGGCATGAAAGCAGCTGACTTCTTCTTCAACCACCGGACCACGGGCCTCCTGCTGGAGGGCAAGACCGCGCACGCGGTCCAGGTCCGCAAGTCCGCGGGCGCGCCCCTGGTGGAGAAAGCCGTGACTGCGGAGTTCGAGGACCCGAAGGCCCTCCGCCGCCTGCTGGAGAAGGAGGGCTTTGACCTGCGGCACATCGTCATGTGCCTGCCGCGGTCCCTGGCCGGGGTGAGCTATCTCAGCATCCCCTCGGTCAACCCGGCGGAGATCGCGGAGATGGTGGCGCTCGAGGCCGTCAGGAAGATGCCCTTCAAACCCGAAGAGATCCTGATCGATTACGACCTCATCCGGGTGGAGCCCAACGGGTACAGCAGCGTCATGATGATCGTCGTCCTGAACCCCGAGATCGAGAAGCCGCTCGCCCTGCTGCACGAGGCGGGGCTCTACCCCAAGAAGGTCGTCCTGAGCTCGCAAGCGCTCGCCCGCCTGGCCACGCTGGACAAGCGCGAAGGCACCCTCCTGTTCCTCGAGCCGGGCCCGAACTGGGCCGGGTTCAACTTCCTGGAGAAAGGGCGGCTCACCTTCACCCGGAGCGCCTCGCTCGGCGCGCGGGACGGCGAAGCCCGGGCGAGCAAGATCTTGGAGGAGATCGAGCTCTCGATGCAGGCCTACCGGAAACAGGGGCCGCTGGCCGAGCCGTTCGCGGTCGCCATGGTGCCGCCCCCGCCCGGCTGGGAGCCGCTGCAGGAGAAGCTCGAGAGCCAGTATGCCTGCACCCGCTTCGATCCTTTCCCCAAGCTCGCCCGCGCGAAGGGCCTGTCTTGGCCGCCGGGACCCGGCCCCTACGCGGCCCTCGGCACGGCCCTGTGCGCCGACAAGCGGGTCAACCTGATGCCGCGCCGGGAGAAGCAGCTGCTCGCGGGCTCCGCGCGCCGGCACGACTGGGTCAGGCTCGGCGTCCTGGCCTCCATCCTCGCCCTGATCTGGGGAGGGATCGCGTACGTCAAGCAGGATCGGGCTCAGGCGCGCCTCGCCCGGCTACAGCGCGAGTGGACAGCGATCAGCCCCCGCGCCGGCGAGCTCAAGCGCATGGCGGCGCAGGTGAAGATCGTGGAAGGCGAGACCGCGGGCCAGGTCTCGGCCCTCGACGTCCTGGCGAGCCTGCACCGGATCGTGCCGGCGCACATCACCTTAGGGGGCCTCAACTTCGAGTCCGACGGACGCGTCTCGATAAGGGGCAGCGCGCCCTCCCTCTCCGACGCGGTGGGACTGGTGGGCCTGCTGGAGCGCTCCCCCACCTTCGTGGGGGTCGAATTGAAGTCGTCGAACGTGTTGAAGAGGGACGGCCGGGACGTCGTGGAGTTCCAGATCCAGGGGCGGGCCAGGAGACAGGACTGATGGAGAGGCGGTTCTCATCCCGGGAAAGGATCACATGCGCCTTGACGATCGGCCTGGTCGTCCTGGCCCCGGTCGTCAAGCTGGTGGTGGAGCCGACCTTCGAGCGCTGGACCTCGCTCCACGGCCGCATCGAGGCGATGGAGACGCGCCTCCAGAAGGGGCGCCGTCTGCTGAACCAAGAGACGCGCATCCGCAAGGCCCACGAGCGCCTCGCCCTCCCCGCCCGTCAAAGAGGCTCGGACCAGGAGGAGATGGGCAAGTTCCTCAAGGCGATCGAGGGCCTGGCCCGCAAGAGCTTCCTCACCATCACCGACCTCCGCCCCCTGCCCGTCGAGGACGGGAAATCGCACAAGGTCTACGCCGTGGAGATGGAGACCCGGGCTCCCGTCCTGAGGCTGACCCGGTTCCTCTACGGCGTCCAGATCGCCTCGCCCCCCATGCAGGTCGAGATGCTCTCGCTGCTCTCCGGGAAGGCCTCCACTTCGGCCAAGCTGATCATCTCCAAGGTGATGATCACCGGCAAGGCCCGCGCCGCGGGCAAGACCGGGAAGGCCTCCCGCACTCCCAAATAGCCCGAACTGTCCATCAGACCATCCGACGTCGCTCGTCAACCCTGACATAAAATTTCTGTCTATATTTTAGCGCGCAAGCCGATAGAGGCTCCGGCGCGGGCGGAGGCAACAAGAAGAAGTAGCTCCGGCCGGCTGACCCGTCCTGCAAGAACCGCCGCGGCCTCCCGGCCGCGGCGGTTCCGCCTTCAGAGACCCGGGACGCCGGGACGCGGTGCCGGTCCGGCCGGCCGCCCCACCGGCGATAGTCCCAGGCGAGCCCTGGGCCCAAGGCCTCAAGAGCCATGGGCGGCCTCTGACGAGCGAAGCCTAAACCCCGCCGCATCCCGGGATTTTCTATAATTTCAGAGGCGGCAATCCGCAGTCGGAGGCTCCCGCCGGGCAAAGAAGCCTCTCGCATACGTCCGGGAAGGGGCGGGAGCGGCTCGCTGATTTCGTTTGGCGTCATGTCGGACGCGGCCGGGAAACGTTACCTATCATGCGCATGGCTGTTCGCACCTCTATCCGAAAGCTCGGCCGGCTCCTCCTCCTGGCCGGGCTGATCGTACCCCTCCTGGCCGGAGGCCTCCGGGCCGCTGGAAGCAGGCTGGACCCCCGCCTGCAGGCGCTCAGGTCCCGCTCCGGGGCAGAGCGCGCCAAGAGCCGGTTCCGCACGGCCGTGCACGCCGAGAAGCCCGAGCAGACGGTGGACGTCTTCCTGCGTGTCCGCTCCGGCCTGAGCCGCTCGGAGTTGGCTTCCCGCTATCCCAAGGCCCGCTTCGGGGCGATGAACGGGCGCATCGTGACCGCGGAGGTCCCCTTCTCCTACCTCGACGCGCTGGAGGCCGACCCCGACCTGGAGTACGCCGAGGCGTCCGTGCGCTACCGGCCCTCCCTGGACGTGGTCCGCTCCACCACCATCCGCTCAGGTGTCTACCTCGGCGTGGTGGACCCGGACTACCCGACTTTCGGCTCCAGGACGGGCTCGGGGGTGGTCATCGGCATCGTAGACACCGGGATCGACTTCAAGCACGGCGACTTCATCGACGCCGCGGGCCAGAGCAGGATCCTCTACATCTGGGACCAGACCGACACGGGCGGCCCGGCTCCCGGAGGGTCCTTTACCTACGGCAGCCAATGGACCCAGGCGCAGATCAACAACGAGATCGACGGCTCCCCGGCAAACGTCGTGCGCCAGAAGGACACCGACGGCCACGGCACCCACGTGGCCGGCATCGCGGCCGGCGACGGGAGCGCGACCGACGGGGACCTGCCGGCCGGGACATTCACCGGCATGGCTCCGGACGCCGACATCATCATGGTGAAGACCACCTACTTCGACGACAAAGTCATGGACGGGGTGAACTACATCATCGAGAAGGCCAAGGCGCTGGGAAAACGCGCGGTCGTGAACCTGAGCATGAGCGCCCAGATCGGCCCTCACGACGGGACGCGGAACTTCGAGCAGCAGCTCAATACCGTCGCCGCCAGCACCCCCGTCGTCGTGGCCATGGGCAACGAGCAGGCCCTCGACACCCACGGCTCCGCCGTCATCGGCGCGGGCGGCACCGCCACGTTCTACGTGGACGTCTACCGCACGTACGACTGGATCGACGTGGAGTTCTGGGCCGATACCGGCGACACCTACACGGTCTGGGTGTCCACCGCCGCGGGCGGCGAGTACGTCACCCGCCCCTCTGGTTACGACGTGACGGGCACCATTGGGGCCACGGAGATCACTATCTCGAACGGGACCAACTCCCATCCCAGCAACGATAAACAGATCTCGATTACGATCTACCAGACGCCCAGCATCAGCTACTCGGAATTCCATATCCAGTTCCGCCGCGACACCAGCGGGGGCACGGGAAAGCTGCACGGCTGGATCTTCGACACCGATTACGCGAAGTTCTCCACCCGCGTGGACCCCGCCTCCACGGTGGCCTCTCCCGCCGTGGCGGACAACGTCATCTCGGCCGGGTCGTACTGCAGCAAACGGGAGTGGCGGGCCGACAACAACGGCAACTACTTCGACACGGACTGCTCCGACGCACAGCTGGGCGACATCTCGGTCTTCAGCAACCGCGGTCCCACCCGGGACGGCCGCGTCAAGCCCGATCTGGCCGCCCCCGGCCATCGCGTAGCCTCCGCCCTCTCGGCCGACATCACCGGCGACTCGGAGAGCCCCCAAAACATCGCGCTCGACAGCCGCCACCGCCTCATCAACGGCACCTCCATGGCCACGCCGGTCATCGCAGGGCTCATCGCCCTCAACCTCCAGGACGACCCGAGCCAGACCCCGGGAGAGGTCGAGAACGCGCTCAAGGCCGACGCGCGCGCGGACGCCAAGGTCCTGGCGGACGGCCCCGTCCCGAACAACACCTTCGGCAGCGGCAAGGTCTGGGTGCACGGCTGCGGCAGCGTGGTCGGAGGCTCGTCCGCCGTCACGCCGACGACGATGGGCGCCTCCTCCATCAGCTGGACCTGGGCCCTCATCACGAACGCCACGACCTACAACGTCTACTACGCCACCGACACGTCCAACCCGATCGCGAGCGCGGCCTCGCCGCCGTTCGCCTTCACGGGACTGGCGGCCAACACGGTCTACGATCTTCTCGTTAAGGGCCAAAACTCCTGCGGAGAAGGCCCGGCCGGCGCCTCGGCTTCGACCTCGACGCTGTCGCTTCCACTGTCGGGCCCGGCGATGGACGTGGGCGGCTCCAGCATCACGGTCTCCTACACGCCCCTGGAGGCCGCGCCCCGCGCGGCCTCCGCCTTCGGCTACCGGCTCGAGGCCTCCCCGGCCCCCGACTTCAGCGGCGCGCTCGTCTCGAGCGCCACGACGGTGGCCGGAGTCTCGAGCCTGCGCCTCGACGGCCTGACGGCGCTGACGACCTACTACCTGCGCCTGGGCACGCTCAACGAGCTCGGCGGGGCGAACCACCTGCTCCTCGGCTCCACGTTCACCTTGAGCGGCCTGGCCGCGCCGGGCGCCGCGGCCTTCTCCGGCGTCACCGACGGCGCGATCCGGGCTAACTGGACCTTGAACGGGAACCCGGCCGGCCTGGAATACCTGGCCCAGGCTTCCCCCACGTCGGATTTCTCGGGGCCCGTGCTCAGCAGCGGCACGCGCAACCTCTTCGCGTCGTTTGGCTCCCTTCCCTCCAACACGACCTATTATTTCCGCGTCAACCCCGTGCACGGTCCCGTCGCTCAGCTCGGCTCCACCTCCACCCTCGCCGCGATCCCCGCCGCCGCCGACCCCTCCTTCACGGATGTATTCGTCACGACCATGACGGTCAACTGGACGGACGGAGGGAATCCGGCCGGGACGCGCTACCTCGCGGAGGTCTCGTCGGACTCCGCCTTCACGGCCGGAGTATCCTCCTCGGACACCGCGGCCACCTCCCTGGCTCTCTCGTCGCTCGACGCTAACACGACCTGCTACGCGCGGATCGTCGCGGTCAACCACTCGGGCCTGCCGTCCGCCTCGATCACCTTGGCGACCTCCACTCTGGCGCAGCGGCCCTCCCCGCCGGCCGGGGACCCCTTCGCCGCGATGGCCACCTCGATCACCGTCACGTGGACCGCGCTGGCGGGCGCGCCGCGGTCGGCCACCTGCGAAGGCTACCGGGTCGAGGCCTCGACCGCCTCCGATTTCTCCGTCCTCGGCGCGTCCGACACGACATCCAACGCCGCCGCCTCCCAGCTCGTCGTCTCCGGCCTCGTCTCGGGCGCGACGTATTTCGTACGCGTCGGGGCGCTCAACTGGAACGCGGTCCCGAACTTCCTGGTCCTGGGATCCACGAGAACCTTGGGCATCAGCGTCTCGACCGACACGGTGACGAACACCGAGCCGCTGATCGTCAGCGTGGAGCCGCCCGTCCCCGAACTGACGCTCATCGGCGTCGAGGTGCCTATGAACGCCCTGCCGGCCGGCACGGTCCTCACGGTGAACGCCTCGATCGCGGCGGCCTTCGAGTCCATAGCGTCCAACCAGGCGACCATCACCCCCTTGGGGCCCGGCGTGGGAGCGGACATCTCGGCCGGCGGCGCCCAGCCCCTTTTCTCCCGGCCCATCACGATCCGGATGGACTACGATCCGGCCTGGCTGCCCCCCGGAACCGACCCCAAGCGGCTCGTCATCGCGAACTTCCGCGACGGCCGGTGGAACCTGCTTCCCACGGCCGTGGACACGCAGAACCACGTCCTGCGAGCCCTCACGACCCATCTATCGCTTTTCGCGCCCTTCATCGTCACCGCGAGCTCCGTCCTCGACGCCGTCCAGGTATTCCCCATCCCCTGGATGCCCGGCACGGGGGACGCCCGGTTCGGCGGCGCCCAGTTGAGGTTCTCGAACCTCCCGGCCGACGGCGAGGTGCGGCTGTTCACGATCCTCGGCGAGCTCGTCTGGCAGGGCCAGGCGAGCGTCGCCGGGCTGCTCGACTGGGAAGGCCGGAATCAATCGGGGCGCGAGGCGGCCTCGGGCACCTACCTGGCGGTCATCACCGGCGGCGGAGCCCGGAAGGTGACGCGGGTGGTGGTGATCCGATGAGGCGCGGACGCGCGACGATACCACCGCTCCTGATCGCGGCCGCGCTGGCGGGCGCCTCCGCGCTCATGCCGGTGTCCGCGTTCTCCTCGGGCCAGACGGCCGGCTCCACCGCCCAGTTCCTGCGCATCGGGGCGGGCGCGCGCGCCCTCGGGATGGGCGAGGCATTCGGCCCCGTGGCCCAGGGGCCCGACGCGATCTACTGGAACCCGGCCGGGCTCGCCCAGGTCCAGCAGCCGGAGCTCTCCTACTCCCATATCGAGATGCTCCGGTTCTTCCATCACGACCACGTGGCCTACGCCCATCCGACGCCCTTTCTGCGGGGCATCGTAGGCGCCTCGTTGACGGCGTTCTATCAGGACAGCCTCGATCTAGTCACCAACACCAACCAGGTGGTCGGCTCATTCCAGCCGCACAGCGAGGCCCTTACGCTGGCCTACGCGCGCGCGTTCAGCGTCGGGGAGGAGCGCGCGGTCCGCGGGCGCGGGCTCTTCCGGGACATCTGGTACCTCTCGGACGCCTATAAGCGCCTCGACCGCCGCAACGACATGTGGACGGGCGACCTCCTGGCCGGGGCGGCCGTCAAGTACGTGCGGGAGACGCTCTACGAGTATTCGGCCAGCGCGGTGGCGGTGGACGGAGGCGTGCTCTACCGCCTCCCGGACCTGCACGAGCTGACGCTGAGCTTCGCCTTTCGCAACGTGGGGACCCGGCCGAAGTTCGTCAACCGGCGCGAGAGCCTGCCGGCCGAGGCGGACATCGGCGCCGCCTACTCCGCCTCCTGGGAGGACAGCCAGCTGATCTCCGCCTTGGATATCGCGGTCCCGCTTCACGGAGCGCCCTTCGCGAAGGCCGGGCTCGAGTGGACGCTCGGCATCGGAGGCGACTCCTTCGCCGCGGTCCGGGCCGGCTATAAATCCCTTCCGGCCTCGGACCTGGGCGCCATGGCGGGCTTCACCGGAGGGGTCGGCCTGGGCCACGGACGGTTCACGCTCGATCTGGCGTTCCAGCCGATGGCGGAGCTGGGCGAAGTCTACCGGGCCAGCCTCGGCTGGAGGTTCTGACGGCATGACGGCGGGTTCTCGGAGGTTCACTCACATGAAACGGCTGGCGCCCATCCTCGCGGCCGGCTTTATCGTCGCCTGCGGGACAAGCTCCACGCACATGCGCCGGGAGGAGTCGACCCGTTACTACGAATTCCCCCGCGACGCGGTCTTCGAGACCTCGCTCCGGGTCGTCCGGGACCTGAAGCTCACTCTGGCGAGCCAGGACAGGAAGACGGGGATCATCGTGGCCAAGTCGGCGCCGAGCGCGTTCACCTCCGATGGACAGACGATAGCCATCCGCCTCACCGAGAGGAACGACTCCCGGGTGGAGGTGTTCGTCTTCGCGCAGATGAACCAGGCCGGCGGCCTGGCCATGGGGTGGGGCGAGTCCGGGAGATACGTGAGGAAGATCATCGGCCGCTTGGACCACTATTTGACGGGTCCCCAAGCCGCGCCGCCCGGCGCTCCCGTGACCCCGGCCGATCTGGCCGTGCTCGCGAAGTACCCGGCGGCGCAGCATCCTTCCCCGGCGCCCGCGGCCGCGGCTCCCGCGAAGCCGACGGAGGTGGAGCCCCTCGCGGCCGTCCCGCCGACGCCCGCCGCCGGGGGCCCGGCCTCCGAGGAAGCGCCGCCCGAAGTCCCCTTCACAGCGACTCCCGCGCCCCCGGAGCCCGTCGCCGCGGCGGCGCCCGCGATCAACGCGGAGACCGCGACCGAACCGGCCGTGACCGAGAAGGAGACTTCCGACGAGCCGCTCTTCGTGATCCCCTCAGCCTTTGCTCCGGAGACCCCGCCGGCTGTCGCCCCGGGGACGTCTCCCGCGGCCGCGACTCCCCCTCCGGCCGCGCCCGTTGCCACGCCGCAGCCCCCGCCAGCAGCGCAACCGAAACCGGCGACGAAGCCGGGGCCGGCGACGACCACGGCCGCCGCGCCAGCCGCCGCTCCACAGGTCCCCCCGACGCCCGCGACCGCCCCATCTGCTGCCGTCCCGCGGACATCCGCCGCCGCGCCTACTGGGCAGCCCCCTGCAGCGACGCCCGCTGTCGCGACCGCCGCGCCGACGACGCCCGCTGCCGCTCCACAGCCCCCTCCGGCGGCGCCGCCTGCGGAGCCCCCTTCAGCGGCGCCCACTGTCGCAGCCGCCGCGCCAAGGACGTCCGCCGCAATTCCCGCCGCCGCTCCGCAGCCCCCGTCGGCAGCGCCGCCTGCGCCCGTGGCCGCTCCAGCCGCTCCCGCGCTCCACCCCGAGATCGCACGCGCATTAGGATTGGAGCAGCACCCGTCGCAACCCCCGGCCGAAGTCCGGCAGGTCGAAGCCTGCCCGTTCCCCGTCGATACTTCCCTGACGGCCCCGGAGACATACGCGAAGCTGCTGGACCTCCACAAGAAGGACGACGCGGCCGTCTCGGACTGCGTCCAGCGCTTCCCCGAGGAGAAGAAGTCGTCCCTGAAGAAGTACATCCTGATAAGGAAGGGCCGCGCCTCCTGGAGGGGGACCACCTTCAAGATCAAGAAGCGCCTGCCGGATGAGGAGAAAGCGTTCCTCAAGCGGTTCGTCGCCGAGCACTACAAGATGGAGCCTCTCGGCGCCGACTGACGCCGATACCGATGCCGCGAGGCCCCGCGGGCCTTCTATTGACAAACACCGGAGACCGGTCTAAACTCTAAAAAGACGCATATCCGCACGGATGGCTTCGGTTGGACCTTGAGAAAGGAGCGATTTGCCGACCGAGGGAAGGGGTGAGGCAAAATGAATAAGATCATGAGGATGTCCGGTTTGCTGTTCGGAGCGCTACTGGCCATGTCTCTGGCCAAGTCGGCCGGGGCGCAGACGCCGGGACTCGTGGCACACTGGGACTTTGACGACGGTTCGGGCGCGATCGCGACCGACAGCTCCGGCAACGGCAATGACTGCGCCGTCCACGGCGCGCAGTGGACCTCGGGCGTGGTCGACGGGGCCTTGAGCTTCGATGGGGCGGATGATCACGTCGACTGCGGGAACCCGGCTTCGCTACAGGTCACGGGAGACATGACCATCGCCTTCTGGGCGAGGCCCGCCCATATCGGCGCGGGGCGCCAGAACCCCATCTGCAAGGCCTATGGCGGCGAGTTCTGCGTTACCATGGAGCCGAACACGACGTTGAGCTACTACCAGGGCTCCTGCGGCGGGATGTGCTCACCCTACTCGTACCTCCAAACCTTCGGCGTCTTCGCCGACGAGACCTGGGTCTACGTGACACTCACGAGAAACGTGGCCGACCGGCGGATGAGACTGTACATGAACGGCGCGCACGTCAACACGAATCAGTGGCCGAGCGCCACGGACCCCGTGGCGAGCGATCTGTCTCTGAAGATCGCGGCCGGATACGTCCAGCACTTCGGCGGCCTCATAGACGAGGTCAGGATCTACGACGGGGAACTGGGCGCCGAGGAGATCGCCGCACGCTTCGACGCCGATTGGGCAGCGTACCTTGCGACTCATGTGATCATCGAGACCAGCCGGCTGGACTTCGGGCTTGTTTCCCAGCCGTACTCCTTCGAGCTGCAGGCGATCGGCGGCAGCGGGGACTACACGTGGGAGTTCGCGGACGGCTCTTTGCCCGCGGGCGTCTCCCTGTCTCCCGACGGGATCATCTCCGGAACGCCGACCGAGTCCGGAAGTTTCGGCTTCACCGCGCGGGCGACGGACACCGGCGGGATGTTCGAGACCAGGTCGCTTGTCCTCGCCGTCCAGACCGCGGACGGAGTGGTCGCGTACTGGCCTTTCGACGACGGCGCCGGCTCGGTGGCGGCGGATCAAGGCGGCCTGGGCCTCGACGGAGCCGTCCATGGCGGCGCATGGGTCGACGGGATCAAGGGGAAGGCGCTCGAATTCGACGGGCTCGATGACTACGTGGACTTCGGGAATCCGGCCTCGCTGCAGATCGTGAGCGATATGACCGTGGAGTTCTGGGCGAAGCCCGCCGACCTGGCTTGGGGACGACAGAATCCCATCTGCAAGGCCTATGGCGGCGAGTTTTGCATCACGATGGAGCCCAGCAGCCAGCTGAGCTATTTCCACGGGTCGTGCGGCGGGATGTGCGGGGGCTACATGTCCTTTCCCACCCCCGCGGTCTTCGCCGACGACACCTGGGTCCATGTGGCCATCACCAGGGATGTGCTCAATGGGAGGATGGAGCTCTACATGAACGGCGCGTACGCCAACGCGACCGGTTGGAGTCCCGGCCTGAACCCCGCCCCGAGCGATGATCCGCTGAGGGTCGGGTTGGGATACACGCGCCCATTCAAAGGCCTCATCGACGAGGTCAGGCTCTACGACAGGGTCCTGAACGCCGAGGAGATCCGGGAGCACTACACGTCCGTGCTGACGCCCACGATCGACGACCTCGTCGGCAGGGTGGAGTCCCTCGGCCTGCCTGAGGGCATCGAGACCAGCCTCCTGGCCAAGCTGCGCGGCGCCCGCGACGCGCTGGAGAGAGGCTCGGACAAGGCCGCGGTCAACAAGCTCGAGGCCTTCGCGAACGAGGTTAGGGCTCAGTCAGGGAAGAAGCTCACGCCTGAGCAGGCCGACGAGCTGACCGAAGCCGCCCGGAAGGTCATCGACCCCGCCTACTAGCGGTAGTTCTCGAACTGGAGAGCGAGCCCGAAGTCTTTCTCCTTGAGGAGGCTGATCGCCTCCTGGAGCAGGTCCTTCGAGCGGCCCGAAACGCGCACCTGGTCGCCCTGGATCGCTACCTGGACCTTGATGCCGGCCTTCTTGACCGCGGCCACGATCGCCCTGGCCTTCTCGGTGGGGACTCCCTGGGTGATCGTGACTTTCTGGCGCACCGTCCCGCCTAAAGCCTCCTCGAACTTCTGGGGCGTGAAGTTCTTAAGGGGCAGTCCGCGCTTGGCCATGCGGGTGGTGAGCACGTCGAAGAGGGCCTTCACCTTGTACTCGTCGCTCGAGCGGAGGGTGAGCACGAGCGCCTTCGCATCGAGGTCGATGGCCGAGTCCGTCCCCCGGAAGTCGTAGCGGTTGCCGATCTCCTTGAGCGCGACGTGGACCGACTCAGTGACCAGGTTCATATCCACGCGCGACACGACGTCAAAAGACGAGTCTTTCGCCATAGTCCTACCCTCCCATCGGGATCTTCAGATTCTTCTCGCGGGCCACCCGCCGGGCCTCCTCGTAGCCGGCGTCCGCGTGGCGCGCGACGCCGATGGCCGGGTCGTTGGTGAGGACGCGCTCCAGGCGGACGCCCATCTCCTGGGTCCCGTCGGCCACGCAGACCTGCCCCGCGTGCAGGGAATAGCCGATGCCCACCCCGCCGCCGTGGTGGAAGCTCACCCACGAGGCGCCCGAGGCGGTGTTCAAAAGCGCGTTGAGGACCGGCCAGTCGGCGATCGCGTCCGAGCCGTCGGCCATCCCCTCGGTCTCGCGGTAGGGGCTGGCGACCGAGCCGCAGTCGAGGTGGTCGCGCCCGATCACGATGGGCGCCGAAATCTTCCCGGATCGGACGAGCTCGTTGATGCGCAGGCCCATCTCGGCGCGCTCGCCCAGGCCCAGCCAGCATATGCGGGCGGGCAACCCCTGGAACCGGACCCTCTCGCGGGCCAGGCGGATCCAGCGCGCGAGGGCCTCGTCCTTGCCGAACAGCTCGAGGACGGCCTTGTCGGTCTCGGCGATATCGGCGGGGTCTCCGGAAAGCGCGGCCCAGCGGAAAGGACCCTTGCCCTCGCAAAAGAGGGGTCGGATGAAAGCCGGCACGAATCCGGGAAAGTCGTAAGCGTTCTCCACCCCGCCCTTGTGCGCCATCGTCCGGATGTTGTTGCCGTAGTCGAAGGTCACCGCGCCCTGCCTCCGGATCTCCAGCATGGCGCGCACGTGGACGGCTATGGACTCGATCGCGCGCTTCTCGTAGCCCTTCGGGTCCCGGAACCGCAGGGCCCCCGCCTCCTCGAGGCTCAGCCCCCCGGGGATGTAGC
Source organism: Elusimicrobiota bacterium (assembly GCA_043819795.1). Taxonomy (GTDB): domain Bacteria; phylum Elusimicrobiota; class Elusimicrobia; order UBA1565; family UBA1565; genus JBDREN01. Next base: position 25,310 of record JBDREN010000071.1, on the reverse strand, counting down.
CGTTGAGGGGATCGTGCGCCGAGGTCTGGTCGGTGAGAAGGTCCACCCCCACGTTACGCTTGGCGATCTCCGGCAGCACGTCGGCCGCGTTGCCCACCAGCCCCACCGAGACGGCCTCGCGCTTCTTCTTGGCGTCCAGCACGCGCTCGAGCGCGGCGTCGAGCGAGGTCTCCATGAAGTCGACGTATTCCTTCTCCAGGCGCTTCTTGATCCGGGAGGGGTCCACCTCGACGGCCAGAAGCGCCCCGCCGTTCATGGTCGCGGCCAAAGGCTGGGCGCCGCCCATGCCGCCCAGGCCCGCCGTCACGATGAGGCGCCCCGCGAGCGAGCCCCCGAAATGCCGGCGCGCGGCCTCGGCGAAGGTCTCGTAGGTGCCCTGGAGGATGCCCTGCGTGCCGATGTAGATCCATGAGCCCGCCGTCATCTGGCCGAACATCATCAGGCCCTTCTTCTCGAGCTCGTTGAAGACGTCCCAGTTGGCCCACTGGCCGACGAGGTTGGAGTTCGCGATCAGCACTCGGGGCGCGTATTCGTGGGTGCGGAAGACCCCGACCGGCTTGCCGGACTGGACCAGCAGAGTCTCGTCTCCCTCGAGCTCCCTGAGGCTCTTCACGATCGCGTGGAAGCACTCCCAGTTCCGGGCCGCCCGGCCGTTGCCTCCATATACCACGAGATCCTGCGGTCGCTCGGCCACCTCAGGATCGAGGTTGTTCATCAGCATGCGCAGGGCGGCCTCCTGCTGCCACCCCTTGGCCGAAAGCTTCGTCCCGCGCGGAGCGCGGATCGCCGTCCCGGTCATGGTCATGCCAACCCTCCGAAAAAGCCGCTAAGGACGAGGTCCCGGACGATCCGCATCTTGTCCGACAGGGGCTCGTCCCGGCGCGTGCGCGACGCGCGCCGGCGCAGCCTCCGGAGGCCCCGCTCGATAGCCACGCCCGGCTTGAGCGGCCGGTGGAACTCCACGCCCTGGGCCGAGGCCAGGAGCTCGATCGCCACGATCTGGGCGACGTTTTCCACCGCCCGCCTGAACTTCAGGACGGCCCACATGCCCATGCACACGAAATCCTCCTTGTTGGCCGATGTCGGGATCGAGTCGGCCGACGCGGGGTGGGCCAAGGTCTTGTTCTCGGAAGCGAGAGCCGCCGCGGTCACCTGGGTGATCATGAACCCCGACTCCAGCCCGGGATCCGACGCCAAAACGGCGGCAGGCCCGGGCCCATCCCCGAGACGACCTGGAAGATGCGCCTCTCCGAGATGCCCCCCAGCACGGCCATGGCCGCCGCGGCGTGGTCGAAGGCCAGGGCGAGCGCGGCCCCGTGGAAGTTGCCGCCAGAGAGAACGGCGCGCGCGTCGATGAGCGGGTTGTCGGTCACGCTGCGCATCTCGATCTCCAGGGTCCTGCGGACGCTCTCCAGTGCGTCCATGGCCGCGCCGTGCACCTGGGGCATGCATCGGAAGCTATACGGGTCCTGCACGCGGTAGTCGCCGAAGCGATGCGACTCGCGGATCTGGCTTCCGCGCAGGAGCCGCCGCAGCCGGGTGGCGGTGCGCACCTGGCCGGGATGCGGCTTGAGCATCGAGACCCTGGCGTCGTAGGGCGCGGGCGTGCCCTTGATCGCCTCGTTCCCCATCGCTCCCGCGAGATCGGCGGCCTCGAGCACGTGGAAGGCGCGCGCCAGGCTCAGCCCCCCGACCGCCTGCATGGCCTGGGTGCCGTTGATGAGGCAAAGCCCTTCCTTCGCCCCCAGGCGCAGGGGCTTGAGGCCCGCGGCGGCCAGGGCCCTGGCCCCGGACATCACCCTCCCCCGGTATCGGGCCTTTCCCTTGCCCAGCAGAACGAGCGCCGCGTGCGCCTGCGGGGCGAGGTCCCCGCTCGCCCCCACCGAGCCGCGGCTCGGGACGATAGGCGTCACCCCCCGGTTGAGCATCGCCGCGAGGGCCTCGATGAGCTCCGGACGGCAGCCCGAATGGCCGCGCGCCATCTCGTTGGCCCTCAAGAGCAGCATGCCACGCGCCTCGGCCTCGCTCAAGGGATCGCCCACGCCGCAGGCGTGGCTCAAGACCAGGTTCTCCTGGAGTACCCGTATGGACTCGGGGGGTATGCGCCGGGCGGCCAGCTCGCCGAAGCCGGTATTGACGCCGTAGATGGGCGTCCCTTCGCCCGCGGCCCGGAGCAGCGCCCGCCGCCCCTTGCGCACGCCGGCCCGGGCCTCGGGCTTCAAGCGCACCCTGCGGGCGCGCTCGGCCACTTCGACGAACTCATCGAGATGGATGTCGGTGCCGAGCGGGAAAGCCTTCATCGGGCCAGCATGTCCTCCAAAGTCTCCACGCCCCGCTGCGGCAGCTCCTTGAGGAAGTGCTCGAACACCCCGTGCAGGATCTTGACGTCGCTTCCCGCCCGGTGCCACCCGTCGGGCTCGACGCCGATGGCGTCGGCGATGCGGCCCAGGCTGTTGCTCTCGAAGTTGAAATGCCTCCGGGCCAGCCGCAGCGTGTCGATCACCGGCACCGACGGCATCGGCAAGCCGGCGCGCTCGAACTCGGACTCCATGAAGGAAATGTCGAACGGCGCGTTGTGGCAGACCAGCACCGTGCCCTCCAGCAGGCGCACGATCCGCGGGGCGAGGCTCTCAAAAGTCGGGCTTCCGGCCACCATGGCGTCGGTGATGCCGTGGATCATCCGGGCGCCGGGCTCGATGGGCCGCCGGGGGTCGATCAGCGTCTGGAACAGGCTCGGACGGCTCCCGCCCCGCACGGTGAGGACGGCCAGCTCGCAGACCCGCGCGCCGCGCCTGGCCGAAAGGCCTGTGGTCTCCGTATCGAGCAGCGCGAAGGTCACGTCCCGGACGGCGTGATTGAGCATGGAGCTACCGCTCCACGGCCACGGCCACGGCCTCGCCGCCGCCGAGGCAGATGGCCGCCACCCCGCGCTTGAGACCCCGCTTGGCCAGCGCGTGCACGAGAGTGGCCAGGATGCGCGCGCCGCTGGCCCCGATCGGGTGGCCGAGCGCCACGGCCCCGCCGTTGACGTTCACCTTCTCTCGCGGGATCCCCACGAGCTTCATGACGGCGAGCGCGACCACCGCGAAGGCCTCGTTGATCTCGTAGAGGTCCACATCCTCCGGCTTCCAGCCGGCCTTCTCGAGAACCTTCTTGATCGCGCCGGCCGGCGCGGTCGTGAACCGCTCCGGCTCCTGCGCGAAGGTGGCCCAGCCGACGACCTTCGCCAAAGGCCGCTTGCCTTCCGCCTTCTCGGCGGACGCCAGTACCACGGCCGCCGCCCCGTCGTTGAGCTTGGAGGCGTTGGCCGCGGTGATGGTGCCGTCCTTCTTGAAGGCGGGGCGGAGCCGCCCGATCTTCTCAAGCCGGGCCTTCTTGGGCTCCTCGTCCTCCAAGATCCCGTCGAAGGTGAACATCTCTTCGGCGAAGGCGCCCTCCGCCTGCGCCTTTTGGGCGGACTTGTAGCTGGCGACCGCGTACTCGTCCTGCTGCTGGCGCGAGATCCGCTCCTCTTCCGAGCAGACCTCGCCGCAGATCCCCATATGGACGTCCTTGTACGGGTCCCAGAGGCCGTCGTGGATCACGGAGTCCACCAGCTTCCCGTGCCCCAGGCGGTAGCCGGAGCGCGCCTTGTCCAGCAAGAACGGCGTCTTGCTCATGGACTCCATGCCCCCGGCCACCACGACGTCCGACTCGCCCAGGAGGATGGACTGGCACCCCATCATCACGGCCTTGAGGCCCGAGCCGCAGACCTTGTTGACGGTCGTGGCCCCGACCGAGACGGGGATTCCCGCGCCGATGGCCGCCTGGCGGGCCGGGGCCTGGCCGATCCCGGCCGAGACCACGTTGCCCATGATGACCTCCGAGACATCCTCGGGCTTCATGCCCGCAGCCTCCACGGCAGCGGCGATGGCCTTGGCCCCGAGCTGCGGGGCCGTGTAGCTGGCGAGGGCTCCGCTGAACGAGCCGATCGGCGTACGCTTAGCGCTGAGAATGAAAGCCTCTTTCATGGGGTCCCTCCGGGAAAGTCCGAAATTCAGAAGCGCCAAGAGTATAGCAAAAGCCTGAAAGAGCCGCCGCGGCTTTCGCCGGCGGAAGCCGCGGCCAGGCGATAGCTTCTTCAGGAATACCAGACCCACCGCGCGGCCAAACCGGCCACCACGGCGAGGATCGCCCCGAGGTAGAAGCCCGTCCAGGAGTAGTCCAGGCGCCCCTTCTCGCGGACCGCGTAGGCGGCGCCGGCCCAGGCGGCCGGGGCCGCGAAGCCCCAGAAGCCCGGCAGCAGGAAGCAGGCCGCGATCCCCAGGCGCTCGATCATCGTCAGGTACTTCTCGTCGAAGTCGGGGTAGGAGCCTCCGAAGAGGTCGTGCTCGATGAAGTATAGGAGCACCGTGCCGAAATGCGCGACCAGGACCGCCAGGCAGCCCAGCACCGGCCAGCGCTCGGGCATCATCCCCGTCGGCTCGTAGAGACCGGTCGGGACGAAGGCCATGATGCACACCACGTGGATGGTCTGGTCCCACAGGAAGTACGGCGTGTTGTCCGGCACTCCGTGGCGCTGGATGGTGAAGACGCGCCATATGTCCTCGATGTAGTGCAGGAGGAAGATCAGCAGCATGCAGGTCCAGCCCTGAAGCCGGACGAAGCCCAGGTCGATCCACACGTCGTTGAGGAACGGCCAGCACAGCAGGGTGTAGAGGCCCAGATGTATCCCGCAGTGGGTGAGCATCCCCCAGGTGCCCGAACGCTTCCAATCGTTGATGAAGTTGGACTGCAGAGCGAAGTCGGCCAGGAAGTGACCGAAGAGCAGCCGCCAGAGTATCGTCACGCGCGCGCGTTCCCCTATTTCGAGGTCAGGTTGAAGACGCCGTCCCATTCCTTGGGCGGCGGGACGGCGATATAGTCGTCGCAGACGCTCATATAAAGCTTGGCCGGCTTGTCGTCCGGGAAGATCGCCTGGACCTTCGCGAACTCCTTCTTGGCCTCATCAAACTCGCGCTTCAGGTACTTCTCGACGCCGTCGTGGTAGGAGGGCAGGGCCTTCTTCCACTCTTCGGAGAGCTCGCCCTTCAAGCCCAGCAGCTCGAAGACCTTGATCGGGATGTCCTTCCCCACCACGCGCACCGAGCCGAGCACGCGGGCCTCGACATCGCCCTTGGCCCCGTTGTAGGTGTCCTCGCTGGCCATGATCGTCGAGCCGAAGAACTTGTTGGCGCCCTCCAGTCGGCTGGCCAGGTTCACCTCGTCGCCCAGCACCGTGTAGGCCAGCTTGCGCGCCGAGCCGGTGTTCCCGACGACGACCTCGCCGGAGTTCAGGCCGATGCGCACGGCCGGCGTCTCGGGCATCGTCGGGTCCACGTACTCTTCGTTGAGGCGCTCGATCGTCCGGACGCAGCCGACCGCGGCCAGGCAGGCGTTCCTGCGGTGCTCCGGCTGGTCGAGCGGCGCGTTCCAGAAGGCCATGATGCAGTCGCCGATGTACTTGTCCACCACGCCCTTCTGCTCGTAGATGTTGTCGGTCAGGGCCGTCAGGTAGCGGTTTAGGAACTGGATGAGGCTCTCGGGCGTCATCTTCTCCGAGATCGTGGTGAAGTGCGCGATGTCCAGGAAGAATACGGTCATGTCCCGCTTCTCGCCGCCGAGGCGGATCTTGTCCGGGTCCCTGACAAGGATGTCCACGACCTCGGGCGCCACGTACTGCCCGAACATCTGGCGGACTTCTTTCTTCTGCTTCTGCTCCAGCATCGTCTTGTGAACCATGAGCACGCCGAAGGTCCCCGCCATGGAGACGAGGGGGCCCGTGAACTCGAGCAGATAGAGCCTGAGGAACAGATAGTAGTTGACCCAGCACCACGCGGCCGCGACCCCCAGGAAGATGAGGCCGCCGTAAAGCGGGCTCAAGGCGGTAAGGCGCTTGGCCAGGAAGGCCAGCACGACGATCAGCAGCATGGTCACCAGCGGCGAGCTGCCGCGCAGGTGCCGGCCGTGGAGCAGGTTGTCGATCAGGTTGGCATGCACCTCGACGCCCGGTGTCTGGTCCTGGAAGGGAGTCGGGAAGTGGTCGTAGGCTCCGATCGCCGTCGAGCCCACCAGGACCATCGATCCCTTCAGGTGCTTCCGCTGGTCCTCATCGAGATCGCCCTCGAGTATCTTCCAGGCGCTGACGCGCCTGAGCCCGTAGTCGGTCCCGAGCGTCAGAAGCTTCTGCTCGCCCTCGACCATGATGAAGCCTTCCTGCTTTTTCTCCCCCCGGAGGTTGAGTCGCATGATGTTCCCGCCGACCTGGCGGACGTAGTCGTCGGGGGACTTGCCCGTGAACTTGGACAGCACGGCGAGCCCGAACGCCGGCAGGCGGTCGGGGTCGTTGAGCCACTCCTCCCAGAAACCCTGCTTCTTGCCGAAAAGCAGGTTCGCCTCCCGGACGGAGCCGTCCGAGCTGATCATGAGCTGGCTGACCACGCCGAGGCTCTTGGCGACCCTCTTCAGGGGGGCGAAGGGATACACGTAGTCCATGCTCCAGGCGTCCTTGGCCGCCTCCACGCGCATCGCGTGCACGAGCTTGTCCCCGGCGCTCCGGGTGGCCTGGATGAGGGCCGCGTCCTCTTTCTCGCGGGAGGGGTCCAGGAACATGATATCCAGCCCCACGACCTCGACCCCCAGGCCGTACAACTTGGAGAGCAGGCGCTTGTACACGCGGCGCGGCCAGGGATACTCCCCGACCTGCTTGATCGATTCGTCGTCGATGGTGACGATGATGACGTGGGGATCCCCGGGCTCCATTCCCCGGAGCTGGAACATGGTGTCCGACCAGCTGTTGTCCATCCCCTGAAAGAAGCCGGGCCAAGCCAATACGATCAGAAACAGGGAGAAGGCGATCGTGAAATAGACCGGAAAGCGCGGCGCGGTTCTCTTCTTATCGGGGGAAGCCATCGGCGGTGTCTCCTTGGATCCGGTCTGAATAGGCTAGCACGACGGGAAGCGACGGCGCAAGCGAAATCGAGCCCGCGGCCCCCCCGCGGGGGGCCGCCCATGTCGGGGGCCGATGCCTCCGCCCCCTCCTGTTCCCGCGTCCCTCCCCGCGGGGGAGGGACGCGTACTCGACTACAGCCCCAGCTTGCCGAAAAGCTCGACCCAGCCGGGGAAGTGCGCGAGCGTCCAGCCGGAGACCCGCCCGTACCACCCCGCGGCCAAGAGGACCCCGAGGCAGGCCAAGAGAGCCCCGGTCGCGCGCTCTATTGCGGGAAGCGCCGGCTTGATCCGGTTGAGCAGCAGGGCGGAGCGCTCCACGGCCAGCGCGCACAGCAAGAGCGGCACGGCGAACCCGAGCGAGTAGACGCCGAGGAGCAGCACCCCTTGCGCCACCGATCCGGTCCTGGACGCCAGAAGCAGGATCCCGGCGAGCACGGGCCCCACGCAGGGCGTCCAGCCGGCGGCGAAGGCGGCGCCCACGAGCACCGAGCCGATGAGACCGGCCGGCTTGCGCTGGAAGTGATAACGCGCCTCTTTGTAGAGGAATCCGACCTTCAGCAGACCCGCCATCCAGAGGCCGAGAAGGACGAGGACGGCTCCCCCGATCCGCTCGATCCACGCGCGGTAAGCGAACAGCAAACCGCCCATCGCCGAGGCGGAGGCGCCCATCGCGATGAAGACGAGGGAAAACCCGGCGATGAACAGGGCCGCGTGCAGGAGCGTCGTGCGCCGCGGGGCGCCCGCGGCGAGCTCGTCGAACGTCGTGCCGCTCAGGTAGGCGAGATAGATGGGGATCAGCGGGAGCACGCAGGGGGAGAGGAAGCTGAGCCCCCCCGCCGCGAACGCGATCCCCAGCTGGCCCATCCAACGGCCAGGGTCAGGCGGGCTGGCCGACGGCTCCCTGCATGGACCGCGCCACCGTCTGGCCGATCTCGCCGAGGTTCTCGACCACCCGGATGCCCACGCGGCTCAGAGCCTCTACCTTGGCGGGATGGGTGCCGGAGCCGCCCTCGATGATGGCGCCGGCGTGGCCCATGCGGCGGCCAGGCGGAGCGGTCTTGCCGGCGACGAAGGCGAATACCGGCTTGCTCATCCGGCTCTTGTAGAACTCGGCGGCCTCCTCCTCGGCCGACCCGCCGATCTCGCCGATGAGGACCACCGCCTTGGTCTCCTCGTCGGCCTCGAAAAGCCCGAGGATGTCGGTGAAGCTCGAGCCCGCGACCGGATCCCCGCCGATCCCGACGACCGTGGACTGGCCGAGGCCGTGGTTCGTCAACTGCCACACGGCCTCGTAGGTGAGGGTGCCCGAGCGGGAGACGACTCCGACGGGGCCCGGCTTGTGGATGTAGCCGGGCATGATGCCGGCCTTGCACTGGCCCGGGGTGATGACGCCGGGACAGTTCGGTCCGACGAGCCGGATGTCCTGGCCGTCGGCCCGCCGGCGGCGCAGGTCCCGCATGACGCGAGCCATGTCCAGGACCGGGATCCCCTCGGTGATGCAGATGACGAGGCGGATGCCCGCGTCGGCGGACTCGAGGACCGCGTCCGCCGCGAACGGCGGCGGCACGAAGACCAGCGAGACGTCGGCGCCCTTGGCGCGGACCGCCTCGCGGACGGTGTCGTAAACGGGCAGGCCGAGGTGGACGGCCCCGCCCTTGCCGGGGGTCACGCCGGCGACCATATTGCCGCCGTACTGCATGCACAGCTTGGTATGGAACGTCCCCGTGGACCCGGTGAGTCCTTGGACCACGATACGGGACGCTTTGTCGAGTAGTATGCTCATTGGACACCTCCGACGGCGGCCACCGCCTTTTGGGCCGCCTCCCACGGGCTATCTGCCAGCGTCATCTTCAGCCCCGACTTCCTGAGAAGCTTCCTGCCCTCTTCGACCTTGGTCCCCTCGAGCCGGACAACCAGGGGGATATCGAGCTTCACCTTCTTAACGGCGGCGAGCACGCCCTCCGCGATCGTGTCGCAGCGCATGATGCCGCCGAAGATGTTGACGAGCACCGCCTGGACCTTCTTGTCCTTGAGGAGGATTTGGAACGCGCTGGTCACCTGCTCGGCGTTCGCCCCCCCGCCCACGTCTAGGAAGTTGGCGGGGTGCCCCCCGGCCAGTTCCACCATGTCCATCGTCCCCATCGCCAGGCCGGCGCCGTTGACCATGCACCCGATGTTCCCGTCGAGTCCGATATAGGAGATCCCGATCTTCTTGGCCTCGCGCTCCAGCGCGGAGACCTCGGGGTCCTTGCGCGCCGCCAGATCCTTGTGCCGGAAGAGCGCGTTGTCGTCGGTGACGATCTTGGCGTCCAACGCGATGATCTCCCGCCCGGGAGTGATGATGAGCGGGTTGACCTCGACGAGCGATGCGTCGATATCCAGGAAGACCCGCACGAGCTTGGTGGCCATCTTCACGAAATCCCCCAGCAGCTCGGCCGGGATGTCCAGCGCGAACGCAAGCCGCCGCGCCTGGTAGCCCTGGAGGCCTTCGACGGGGTCCACCGGCTCCTTGACGATCGCCGAGGGCCGGGTCCGCGCCAGCGTCTCGATCTCGACGCCCCCTTCGGCCGAGGCGATCACGACGGGCCGATGCTCGCGGCGGTCCATGGCGATCGACAGGTAGATCTCCCTCTCGATGTCGGACGCCTTGTCCACGAGGACTTCCCTCACCTTGAGGCCCTTGGCCCCGGTCTGGTGGGTGACCAGATTCATGCCGACCATCTTCTTGGCGACCTCGCGGGCCTCCTTCGCGGTCTTCGCGATCTTGACCCCGCCGCCCTTACCGCGGCCTCCGGCCAGCACCTGCGCCTTGAGGACCCACGGCCCCCGGCCGGCCCGCTTGAGGGCGGCGGGAAGCTGGCGCACGTTACTGATCACGCCCCCGGTCGGAGGGACGGGGATGCCGTACGCGCGGAAGATATTCTTGGATTCGTACTCGAGCAGTTTCATCGGCTATTGCACTCCGGGAAGCGGCTTGCGCGCGCGGGGACAGACGCCCGCGCACGCCGACATCATACCATATTAGCCGAAAGCCGACCCGCGAGCGGGCCGGCTTGAGGAACGGGCTGTCGGCAGGCGCGCGCATTTCCAAAACGCGCACGGCGCCGGCCGATCCCGGGGTCGTTACGGGGCCGGGTCCGGTGCGCGACGCGGCGCCTAAGCGCCGGGCTCCTTGATGAAGAACTGGAGCGTGGTGCCCCCGCACTCGATGATGTCGCCGTCGTTGAGCTGAACCTGGCCGGAGATGCTGGTGCCGTTGACGACGGGGTAGCCGTCCCTCACGGCCATCAGCATGTAGCCCTCGGGCTTGCGGTGGATCGAAGCGGCGACCTCGGGGGCCCCCCCGAAGATCCCGGTCCCCTTGATCGGGATCTGGACCCGGTCGGACTTGCCGATGTAGGTCGAGAGCCCCTTGAGCTCGAACTCCGGCTCGGAGACGACTCCCTTCAGCACCCGCAGGCACCCGATCTTCTCTTCCTTCTCCGGAGCGCTCGCCATCGCCGACTTCGCGATCTCCCGCTGCTTCTCGGGGGTGAGGACCATGGTCTCGTCGCCGCCCTTGGCGTCCTGCGCCTCCGGCGGGGTGTCCTCGATGAACACGAGGGCGTGCCGGCCGACGCCCAGGACGTCGTTGTGGTGCAGCCCGGACTTCATGATGCGCTTCTCGTTGACGTAGGTCCCGTTCGTGGACTCGAGGTCCTCCACGTAATAGGTATCCCCCTTGAGCACGACCTTGCAGTGGTGCCCGGAGATGGCGGGGTTGTCGATGACGATGTCGTTGTCCGGCTTACGGCCCACCGACAGAGACGTCTTCTCTATCGGAATCTCCTTGATGACCGCCGCCTTGAACTTAAGCAGAAGCTTCGGCATTCTACGGCCCCCTCTCGGCGCCCGTCACTTTCCCAAAAGCCTGAACAGGAATCCCCCGACGCCCTTGTTCGGCCCGCCCTTGACCCGCACCATCCCGACCGTCACGTTGTCGCGCCCGCCCGCCGTGAGCGCCATCTCGATGAGCTTGTCGACGGACTCGCTCAAAGGCAACGGGCCGCCCAGGACCTCGGCGATCTCCGGCTCGGAAAGCTCCTTTGTCAGCCCGTCGGAGCACAGAAGGAACACGTCTCCCGGGAAGGCCGGATGGTCCTGGACGTCCACCTGGACGTTCTCCTCTGTGCCGAGGGCCCGCGTGAGGATGTTCTGCAGGTGCGACTTCTCGGCCTGCTCCTCGGTGATGAGGCCATGCTTGACCTGGTCCATGACCAGCGAATGATCCTCGGTCAGCCTCTCGATAGCCCCGTTCCGGTAGACGTAGAGGCGGCTGTCGCCCACGTGCGCCACGGTGATGGACTTGTCGTCGGCCAGAACGGCCACAACGGTCGTGCCCATCCCGTGGTCCTTCGGGAAGGCCCGCGCCTTCTCGAAGATCACGGTATTGGCGTTCCGGATGAAATAGGCGAGCTGCCTGGACCGGACCGACTGCTTCGGATCGCCGTCGGAAGGCACGACCGGCTTCGCCCCGCCCAGCATCTTGCGCGCGAACTGCAAAATGGTCTCGATGGCGAGGCTGCTCGCCACCTCGCCCGAGTTATGCCCCCCCATCCCGTCGGCGACGACCAACAGCCCCAAATCCTCGTCGAGCCCGATGCTGTCCTCGTTGCGCTCGCGGACCCGGCCCGGGTCGGTCTTGCCGACGAACTCGATATTGGGGTTTTTCATGATGGTTTGTTCGGATCAACAAGCCGGATCGTCTCGCCGGGGTCCGGCGACTCCTCGGGGCCTGTCACCGGCGGCGGCTCCTGCGCGGGCGGCTCGGACCGCTTCCGCTGCTCCTTCTCAAGCTCGCCCGCCAAATTCCTGGAGGTGGTGATGTCCTCCGGCCGCAACGAGTCGGGCGCGATCTGCGGCATGATCGACTCGACCAGGCGCATGGTCTCATCCGGCGCCGCGCCCGCGGGAGGCTGCGCCGGCTCCGCCTGCGGAGCGGGCTCGGCGGCATCGGGAGGAGTCCTGAACTGGGCCGCTTCTTGCGGCGAAAGAACCAGAGTCTCGGCGACCTCGTCAGGCGAGAATCCGCCCTGCCCGAGCGCGGGCTCCTCCGCCTTGGGCCCCGCGGGCTCGGCCGGAGCAAATCCGCCCACGCCGGCCTGACCCGGCCACTCGATCTTCAGCCCGCCCTCCTCAGCCGTGGGCACCGCCGGCTCGGCCGGAGCATCTCCGCCCACGCCGGCCTGACCCGGCATCTCGATCTTCAGCCCGCCCTCCTCAGCCTTGGGCACCGCGGGCTCGGCCGGAGGCATCGCGCCCGGCCCGGGCTGGATCTCGATGTCGATCTTCAAGCCGCCCTCTTCCGCCTTCGGCGCCGGCGGCTCGGCCGCGGCAGCCGGCTCAAGGGAAGGCTGCGCCGGAGCCTTCGCGCCCGGCCCGGGCTGGATCTCGATGTCGATCTTCAGACCGTCTGCCGCCGCTTGCGGAGCCGGCGACTCCGCCTCGGCGGCGAGCGCGGCAACGACCGGCTCGGCCTCTGGAGCCGGAGCAGGCTCCGAAACCTTTTCCGCGGCCGGGAGCTCGGTCACGGGCCCCGTGCCGGCGGGCATGGCGAGCGTGCTCGCGATCTGCTCCGGGGTCGGAGCGCCGCCGGCCTCCGCCCCGCCGTCCTTCAGCCCCGCGATGCAGGCGCGCAAGTCCTTGGCCAGTTCCGAGCCGCGCTGGTAACGCTCCTCGGGCTTCTTCACGAGCGCCTTATGGATGATCTTCTTCGCGCACGGCGGCATCTTGGGATTGACCGAGAGCGGGTCGGGCTCCGGGTCGTTGGCGATCTGGAACAGAAGCGTGCCGATCCCCTCGCCCCCCTTGAAGGGCTTCTCGCCGGTGAGGAACTCGAAGAGCGTCACCCCGAGACTGAACAGGTCCGACCTGCCGTCGACCCTCTTGCCGGCGACCTGCTCGGGGCTCATGTAGGACGGCGTGCCCATCACCGTCCCCGTGGCGGTCTTCGACGAGGCCGTGATGCGGGCGATCCCGAAATCGGTGACGCGGATGGAGCCGTCCTTGATCAGCATGATGTTGGCCGGCTTGATGTCGCGGTGGACGATCCCCTGCTGGTGCGCGTAGTCGAGGGCGTCGGCCACGACCGCGATATACTCCATCGCGACGTCGGGGGCGAGCATGTTCTCCTTGGTCGTGAAGCGCACGAGGTCGTCGCCGTCCAGGAGCTCCATCGCGATGTAGCAGATGTCCTGCTCTTCCCCGGCGTCGAATACGCGGACGATGCCCGGGTGGTTCAGCGTACCGGCCGACTCGGCCTCGCGGAAGAACCGCTCCTTGACCTGCTTCACCTCGGCGGCGCTCTCCCCTTCCTCGAGCATCAAGGTCTTGATCGCGACCCGGCGGTTGATCTTGGGGTCCTTGCCGAGGTAGACGATGCCCATGGCCCCGCGTCCGAGCTCCTTCTCGATCTCGTAGCGTCCCAAGGTCGGCGTGGTCGCCCCGCCGGTGACGATGACCGTCCCATCCTGTTTCCTGCCGCCCACGCCGCCGAACACGGCGCCCTGGGCCGCGGCCTGGAGGGTCTTCATCTTGTCCTGGATGTCCTTGTACTTCTCGTCCTTCGTGGCGATATGCTTGTAGACCTGCACGGCCTTGGCGTACTGCCGCTTGCGCTCGAAATCGAGGGCGAGGTTGTAGAGCGTGTCCATCATGGTGTCGTCGAGCGGGCAGAGGCGGAACTTCTCGAAAGCGCCGTCGAGCATGCCCTGGCCCTGGAACGAGAGCCCGAGCATCTTGTTCGTCTCGATCTGGGAGGCCTCGACGAACTCCTTGCCCTTCTCGGTGACGAAGAAGCGCTTGGTGACGCTGACGAGGTAGCCGGCCAGGAGCAGGAACGACGGGTAGACGACCTTTACCCACTCGCCGCGGCTCTGGAAGACGTAGAATCCCGCGCCGATCATCCCCGCGAGCAGCACGAAGGTGAGGCTCGCGCCGCCGAGCGCCCTGAGCCGCGGCAGCAGGAACATGATGAACAGGCCCAGGACCGCGATCGCCCCGAGCTCGGCCTGCATGGCCCACTCGGGACGCACGAGGAAGCGGCGGCTGAGGATGTTCTCCATCACGTTCGCGATGAACTCGACCGCGGGCAGGGCCCGCGCGACCGGCGTGACGTAGAGGGTCCCGATCCCAGCCGCCGAGGGCCCGACGATGACGATCTTGTCCTTGAACACGTCCATCGCCACCTTGCCTTCCAGGACCTCGTAAAAGGAATAGTACCGGAACGTCTTCTCCGGGCCGTTGAAGGTCACGAGCATGGACTGGCTCTGGTCCAGCGGGATCTTCGTGTTGCCGATCTCGATCTCGGAGCCGGGAGTCACGATGATCTCGTCGGCGGCCAGGCGGAGGTACCGGGCGACGACTTGCAGGGCGTAGGAGGGGAAGAAGGTCTCCCCGTACTTGATGGCGAGCGTCTCGCGGCGCACGACCCCGTCGATGTCCGGGATGATGTTGACGTATCCGACTCCTGCGCTGGCCTCGATGAAGGGGGCGATCGGAGTGGTCGCCTTCTGGGCCTGCACCACGGGGGGCGGGCCATCGAGCGAGTGCACGACGCGCACGGAGACCGCGGAGGTCGAAAGCGCCGGGTGCAGATCCGGGGGCTTGCCTCCCATCGTGCCGCCGATCTCGGTGAAGAACATCGGCAGGACGACGTTCTGCGCCGTGGTCAAGGCCGCCAGCAGCTGGGAATCGGTGTCGAGCCGCACCGTGGCCGAGGAGAACTCGTCCTCGAACGCCACGCCGCGCTGGATGATCTTCCGGGAGGCCACGTGATCGACGTATTTGCGCCTGAGCTCGTCGAGCTCCTCCAGCGCCGGGTTCCGCTGGGGCTCCGACAAGACGATGTCCAGCCCGATGACGCGCGGCTCCGCCTTCTTCAGCACCGAGAGCAGCTGGGCGATCCGCGTCCTCGACCAGGGCCAGCGTCCCAGGCGGGCGATCGAATCGTCGTCTATCGCGACGAGCACGATGTCGGAGGATGGATCCAGGTTCGTCCTAAGCTGGGCCCGCATGTCGTACAACTTCAGCTCCAGGCTCTCGATCCAGGACGCCTGGAGCAGGAAGGACCCCAGCACGACAACAGTCAAAAAAAGGCCGAGCAGAGCGTCGGCTATCCAGGCGCGTTTCTTCATGTTTTCAGCGGCTTAAGTTTACCCGAAGTATTCCGCCCTGTCAATGGAAAGATACTGAAAAAATCGGCCGCGCCCAGCCCAGCCCAGCCCTGGTCAAGCCCCGGTCGATTTTGGTACGGTACCCCTATCCCTAATGAACGCGCTTACCATAGCAGCCCTGCTGGTCGCGCTCGCCTATCCGAGCGGATGCGCCCCTCCGGGACAGCGTTCGACGCTCCTCGCCGAATCGGACGCCTCGCGGCTCCCGCGCTATTCGATCGGCCGACTGAAGGCCCTGCGCGAGGGAAGATACAAGTGCACGGTGACCGGGGTCCTGTGCAACGCCTGCACGCGCGCGATCGTCGAGGCGCTCGAGCGCGTCGAGGGAGTCTCGGACGCCGAGTTCGACTTCGAGGAGGGCGTGCTCTGGATCACGATCGCCGAGAACGGCATCGTCAAGACCGGCAAGGTCCTGCGTGCGCTCCGGCTCGCCGCGCGCCGGGTCAACCTCGACACGCGCTACGAGATCACCGAGATCCGGTACGTCCGCTGATCGGCGACGAGGCTCACTCCCGGTAGGCGGAGACCGTGACCTCCCCGTCCTCCACCTCGACCGCCATCTGGATGGGCTTGCAGCAGACCTGGCAGTCCTGGATCATCTCCTGGTCTTCCTCGGCGGGGTCGACGCGGACCTCGAACTCCTCGCCGCAATGCGGGCACTCGACGTCGACCCACTGCAGGGCCGGGCGCGCCTTCTCGGCCTGCATCGTCGCCTCGAATATCTTCTGCAGGGAGGAAAGGTCCGTCGGCCCCTCGGTCTCGCCGCTCTCGGTCTCAGCGCTCTCGGCCTTAGCGCTCTCGGCCTTGGTCTTGGTCTTGGTCTTGGTTTTCGACTTCTTCGGCCTGGGCATGGGTATGGTCTCTCGGCCCTTCCCATGAACTATAGGCCCGAAACCGTTTCCCGTCAAGGGGTTAGTCAGCGCCGGTCGCGCGAAGCGCCGACCGGTCGCTTGAACCTCCGGGTTATCAAGAAGATGCTCCCCACACCCCGACCCTCTCCCGCGGGGAGAGGGAACTCTCGGCCCCCTCGACGAAGCGCAAGGCCTCCCCGTGGGGGAGGCCTGCGGACATGTCAGCGCCGGTCGCGCGCTTGAACCTCCGGGTTATCAAGAGGATGCTCCCCACACCCCGACCCTCTCCCGCGGGGAGAGGGAGCTCTCGGCCCCCTTGACGAAGCGCAGGCCTCCCCGTGGGGGAGGCCTGCGGACATGCCGACCGGTCGCTTGCGCCGCTGGGTTGTCTACTCGCCTTAACGTTTGCGGGCGGATCCGCGCTTGCTGGACCGAGGCGGCGAAAGCTTCCGTCCCGCTCGCCCTTGCCCGCGGCGCCCCGAAGCCGACGGCTTCCGCGTCTTGGGCGCCCCGCCCTCGATGATGATCCGCTTCTGCGCGCGGTTCAGGGACTTGATCCCCGCCTCACGAACCAGGGCCTCCGAGCGCGAGAGCCCGTGCCGCCAATAAAGCAGCTCGACGGGCCGGCGGGTCCGCGTGTAAGCCGCTCCCTTGCCCGCATTATGGGTCTTCACCCGGGCATGGACGTCCTTCGCGATCCCCGTGTAGTAGGAGCCGTCTCCGCACGACACGATGTAGACGCCCCACCCCTCGCCTTCGGGAGCCTCGCGGCGCAGTATGCGGCGGCAAACGGTCTTCATTTAGAGGGACTAGACTATTGCTTCTGTCGCAGCCTTGTCAATCCGCCGCGGGATTCGGAGCGCGACGTCTACGGACCCGAGGCGGCCTTGTACGCCTGGTTTTGGGATGACTTCTAATTGCTACAATGGGTCTATGCCCGCCTTTCTAGCGCTCGCCCTTCTGATAGGCGCTCTGGCCTGCGTATTCGCGCTCCAGAACGCGGTCCCCGTCAGCGTGGCTTTCCTGGCGTGGAGGTACGAGGCGTCCATGGCCCTGGTCATGCTTGCGACCTTCGCCCTGGGAGCCGCCGTAGGTCTGCTCGCCTGTCTGCCCAGCCTCGTCAAGAACACGTTGGCGACCCGCGAGCTCAAGAGAAAGCTGCAGGAGCGGGAGACGCCATCCCCCGAAAAGCCGAAGCCGGAACAGAAGACCACTCCGGCCGGAGGTCGACAATGACCGATGCGAGGACCTCGGAGAAGATCATCGTCGAGAAGCCGGATGAGGGCCGCCTCAAGGAGCTCGGCGTCTCGTCATGGCCGATCTGGACGAAGGAGCCCTCGCGCTTCCCTTGGCACTACGACGACCGCGAGACCTGCTACTTCCTCGAAGGAGAGGTCGTCGTGGAGGCCGGAGGGCGGTCCGTGACGCTCGGCCCGGGAGAGCTGGTCACTTTCCCCCGGGGGATGGACTGCGTCTGGACCGTCAAGAAGGCGGTCCGCAAGCACTACCGCTTCGGCTGACCGTCGGCCGTCGGGAACAAGCGCGGCAGGCCCGCGCGGTGCTCCGGCAGGGCGAGTACCCTCTGGGGAAACACCAGCACCCCTTGGGACGGCTCCTGCAACGCGAACCGCACGGCCCTCCTAAGCTCTTCGTGGGGTATGGCATCCTTGCCTTCTCCGGCCAGCACGATCGGCCATACCGGCTTGCCGCCGGCATCCGCCAGGCGCCGCGCGACCTCATGCACCCATTGCACCGGACGTCCGACGAGCGTATGGTAGGCCATCGGGGACAGGATGTCGGCCTCGGCCGCGAGCTTCTCGATATCCTGTCCGGCCACGCGCGTCATGGCTCCGGAGAACTCCTCCGGGCCCCAAGGAAGGACGAAAAGCCCGAGCCGGAAACCCGGCCGCTCCCGACGGATCGCGCGCCGCACCTGGCCCACGAAGCCCGCGATATTGTCCGCCCTCCAATCGGTCCAAGCCCGCGCGTGGCGGAGCAGGATCCACCGGGCCTTGGCCGCCGGCCCGTCCAGGCGCCCCGGCAGGCGTATCCCCGCCTCGCGCTGGAACTTGTCCAAGCAGACGGGACAGAAACAGGTCTCGGGCAGGTCGGGAGCGCGCACCTCCCAGTGGACGGGGTAGCGGATGAAATCGAGCCAGACGCCGGCGAGCTCGGGCTTTCGCGCCAGGGCCGCGGCCTCGCGCAGGATGCGGCGCCTCAGCCACGATTGCGAGGGGCAGACCCCCGCGTACCACCGCACCTTCGAGAGGGGTTTTCCGTCCGCGCGGATGGGGCGGCTCTCCGGACGGCTCTTCCAGTGACTCTCTCCCTGGAAGCAGTCGAGGACGGCGAAGATCCTTATGCCGCGGTCCTGAAGCGCCGCCGCCACGGCCTTGTCGCGCGATCCTCCCACGACGAAGTCGACCCCCCATCCTGAAAGGGCGTCCGCGATCCGTTCGGGGGCCATCCCGGCGAACGGCGCTTCTTTCGGGTTGAAGCCGTAGAAGCCGCGCATCTTGACGGGGCGCTCCGGTCCTCGTTCGGCGGACGGGACGCGGTCCGCCGCGACGCCGGTCCCGCTGACGACACAAACCGCCAGCAGGATAGCCGCCGCGCCTCCCCGCACCGATTGCGGCGTTATGACAATCACGCCCGCATAGTACAAAAAATCTATTGACTTTCTGGGGATCGGGGGCTATAACATGCCTGACCACGTCGGGGGCCGAATGACACCTGCCGGGAGCGCCGAGGCGAAAGACAAGCTGATCCTCATCGTCGACGACGACGATGGCCAGCAGGAGTTCATCTCCCTCGCTCTGCGAACCGAAGGCTTCCGCATCGAGCAGGCGTTCGACGGACGGGAGGCCCTCAGGAAGGTCCGGCAGCTGCTGCCCGACCTCATCCTCCTCGATCTCATGTTCCCGCGGCACGGGGGCCACGAGATCACGGTGCAGCTCCAGTCGGAGCCCACCGCGGACATCCCCATCATCATCATCTCGGGATACTCCAAAGACCACCTCACGAAAGCGATGATCTGCGAGGAGCCCAACGTAGTGGACTTCATGTCGAAGCCGCTCCGGGCCGACCGCCTCATCCCAAAGATCCACGAGATACTGGACACGCGTCCCTCCAAGCGCGCCAAACGCCCGGCGCGCACGTGATGCCGCGCCGCGCCGTTTCTTGATGGATTCGTCCGCCGTCCTCGCCATCGACCAGGGCACCACCGGGACGCGGGCCATCCTCTATGACGCCTCGGCCAAGCCCATCGGAGCCGCCTACCGGGAATTCCGCCAGTACTACCCCCGGCCGGGCCTCGTCGAGCACGACCCCGACGAGATATGGCGCTCCGTGCTGACGGTCGTCCGGCAAGCCCTCTCGCGGGCGAGGATACCCTCATCGCGGATCGCCGCGATCGGCATCACAAACCAGCGGGAGACCACGGTCCTTTGGGACAAGGCCTCGGGCAGGCCCGTGGGCCGGGCCATCGTGTGGCAGGACCGGAGGACCGCCGACCTCTGCCAGGCGCTGAAGCGGCGAGGCTGCGAGAGGATGGTCCGCCGCAAGACGGGGCTGGTCCTGGACCCCTATTTCTCGGGGACGAAGCTCCAGTGGTCGCTCCGGCGCGACCCGTCGTTGAGGGCGAAGGCCCGGCGGGGAGGGATCCTCTTCGGGACGATCGACACCTGGCTGCTCTGGAAGCTGACGGGCGGGCGGGTCCACGCCACCGACTTCACGAACGCCTCGCGCACGCTCCTTTTGAACATCAGAACCGCGCGCTGGGACCCGGAGCTGCTGCGTCTTTTCGAGATCCCGGAAGCCGTGCTTCCCGAGGTCCGGGACTCCGGATCGCGTTTCGGAGAGACCGTCGCTCAGGGCCCTCTATGCAAGGGGATCCCCATTCTCGCCATCCTGGGCGACCAGCAGGCCGCCCTCTACGGGCAGGGGTGCCACCGCAAAGGGGATGCGAAGAACACCTACGGGACCGGCTGCTTCGTCGTAGTCAACCTCGGCGAGCGATTCCGGGCCGCGCCCCCGGGTCTTCTGGCGACGCTGGCCTGCGATGAGGCCGGCCGAAAGACGTACGCCTTCGAGGGGTCTATCTTCATCGCGGGGGCGGCGGTCCAGTGGCTGCGCGACGGGCTGGGATTCTTCGGGCGCGCCTCGGAGACCGATCGGATGGCCCGGCGAGTCGCCGATTCCGGCGGTGTGGTGGTGATCCCCGCCCTCACGGGCATGGGCTCGCCCTATTGGGCGCCGCACGTCCGGGGCATGATCACGGGACTGACCCGGGGCACGACCCGGGAGCACATCATCCGGGCCACCCTCGAATCCGTCGCGCAGCAGACCGCCGACGTGCTCGAGCGGATGGAGGCGGCGACGGGACGACGCGTGCGGGAGCTGAAGGCCGACGGCGGCGCCACCGCGAACCGGTTCCTGATGCAGTTCCAAGCCGACCTCTTGGGCGTGCCGGTCCGCGTCTCCCGCATCGCGGAATCCACCGCTTGGGGAGTGGCGAAGCTGGCCGCCAAGACGGCGGGCCTCCGGGCTTCCCGGAGCGGGTTCGACAGCGGACGCGGGTACCGGTCGTTCGTCCCGCGCATGAGCCGCGGGCAGGCCAAGGCCCATCGTTCCGTTTGGAAGCGGGAGATCGCCCGCCTTCTCGCCGGCTGAGCCCGCCCTTTATCCGCCCCAAGCGTCCCGCCAGCGCCGAGCCCGCACCAATATTGAGTAACTTGCGGAGAGTGCCAGGCACCGATTACCGAGTTACTCAAAGTCCGGACGATATCGTGCGTCACCGCCCGGGTCCAGTTAAAGGCCCGCAGAATGCTATATTCTCCAGGAATAGACGGCTGCCCTTTAGGAGGCGAACCGGATGGCTCGTGGCATCGCGATCAACGCGCTTTGGGACAACGTTTTCCGCAAAGGGAAGGACGCGGGGAAGGTTTCCAAAGTCCAGTTCCTCAAGACCTTCCCTCTTTTCGAAGGGCTCAACAAACGGGAGCTGGGGCGCGTCGCCGACATCGTCTACGACCGCACTTATGAGGAAGGCGAATTCATCTTCGAGATGCAGCAGCCCGGCGCCGCCATGTTCATCATCAAGAGCGGGGAGGTGGACATCATCGTCCCGCAGGGCCATGGGAAGCATCTGACTTTGGCCACCCTGGGCCCCCGCGACTTCCTGGGCGAGCTCGCCCTGCTCGACAACTCCCCCCGGTCCGCGTCAGCCGTGGCCACGCGCCGGACGGAGGCCATGGCCTTCTTCCGCGCCGACCTCAACAAGCTCCTATACACCGACCCCGTCATCGGCTGCAAGATCTTCAAGGCCTTCTCGCTGATCATCGGAATCCGCCTGAAGATCACGAACGAGCAGCTGCAGAAAGCGGGGGAGAAGAGGCCGGCGTGAGCGGCGCCGAGCGGCTCGTCCGGGCGCGCGTCTTCTACGGCCTGGCCGTGGCCCTCGGGCTCGTGATAGGGCTCTTCCTACTCTGGGCGTTGCGCGCCCTCATCCTGCCGGCCATCATCGGCGCGCTGAGCGCCTATATCTGCGTCCCGATCCTCGACAAGATGAGCCTGCGCCGCATCCCGCGCGTCGTGGGCGTCCTGATCCTGGTGGGGGCGTTCGTCGCGACGCTGTGGCTGCTGGTGTCCCACGTGAAATCCATGATCCCCGACGAAAGGGAGGGCTTGGTGCTCCGGGTGCGGGTCCAGTACAAGGTGAACGAGCACTACGAAGCGGTCCGGGCGCGTCTGCCGGAGTGGCTTCGCAAAGAGGTGGAGCCCGTCGCGGACGGTCTCAACCGGCTGCTGGCCCTGGACGCCGAGGACAGGCGGCTCTTCGGGCTCTACTTCCAGGGGCACAAGGGATATCCGCCGCTCCCCCAGGAGTACGGCGCCTACCACCGCGCGAACGTCTCTTTGATGAAACGGGTTCGGCAGCGCCAGCGACATCGGGAGCGGGCGCAGGCCGAGGAGGTCGGACAGGCGGGGGCCGCGGCCCGGGAGCAGGAGGGAGCGCGCTCCCAGGATTCCGTGGTCGCCTACCTCCTTAGAATTGTCTCCATCTGGATCGTCATGCCGTTCGTATTCCTTTTCCTGCTCTTCGACGACCGGCGGATCCTCAAGCACCTCGTATCCATGGTGCCCAACAAGTACTTCGAGGTGACCCTCACCGTCATCCACAATGTCGATAGGGCCCTGGGCAACTACCTCCGGGGCGTGACGATGCAGTGCGGGCTCGTGGGGCTCACCTTCTTCGTCCTGCTTTGGCTGTTCGGCGCCCCGCCCCAAGCCGCCCTGGCCATCGCGCTCATCGCCGGCGTCGCCAACGCCATCCCCTACCTCGGCCCCGCCATCGGCTTGGTCGCGGGTTTCGCCTACGCCCTGATCGCCGAGAACGTACATCCGATCCTTCCGTACTTCGGGCCCGACGACCTGCTCCTGGGCGTGCTGCTGACGGTCGTGATCGCCCAGGGCCTGGACAACACCGTCTTCCAGCCCATCGTCCTGGGCGGCGCCGTGGACCTCCACCCGCTGCTGGTCATCTTCGGCGTGATGGGCGGGTCCATACTCTTCGGCATCGTCGGGATGCTCTTCGCCGTCCCCACCGTCGTGGTCGTCAAGGTCGTCTTCTCGACCCTGTTCCGGGAGCTGAAGGCCTACTACATCATTTAGCGGACAGGAGATCGTCCATGCCAGCCAAAGCCGCCCGCGCCGATAAGCCCAAGCCGGAGACCGACAAGAAGCCCATGCGGAGCTTCTTCCATAACGTGATGTTGTGTTACGATCGGGCGGCCGCCCTCAGCAAGCATCCGAAGGGGCTGCTCGAGCAGATCAAGACCTCCAACAACGTCCTGAAGCTGCAGTTCCCCGTCCGGACGCGGCGCGGCTATGAGGTGATCTCGGCCTGGCGCGTGGAGCACAGCCACCATAAGCTGCCCTCCAAGGGCGGCATCCGCTTCGCAAGCGTGGCGGACCAGGACGAGGTCGAGGCCCTGGCGGCCTTGATGACCTTCAAGTGCGCCATCGTGGGGGTCCCTTTCGGAGGCGCCAAAGGCGCCATCAAGATCAACACGCGGGACTACACCGTCGACGAGCTCGAGCGGATCACGCGCCGCTACGCGGCCGAGCTCATCAAGAGGAACTGCCTGGGCCCGGCCGTGGACGTCCCCGCTCCGGACTACGGCACGGGCGCGCGGGAGATGTCCTGGATCGCCGACACCTACCAGACGTTCCACCATAAGGACCTCGACGCCCTGGCCTGCGTCACCGGGAAGCCGCTCGCCTTGGGGGGCATCCGGGGCCGGGTGGAGGCCACCGGCCGGGGCGTGTACTACGGCCTGCGCGAGGCCTGCGGCTACAAGGCCGACATGAAGAAGCTCGGCCTTGAGCCGGGCCTGGAAGGGAAATCCGTCGTGGTGCAGGGCTTCGGCAACGTCGGCTACCACGCCGCCAAGTTCTGCGCGGAAGGCGGCTGCCGCGTCATCGCCATCGCCGAGCACGACGGCGCGCTCCACGACCCGAAAGGGCTCGACGTGGAGGCGGTGGACCGTCACCGGAAGGAGACCGGGTCCATCACGGGCTTTCCCGGCGCTCAAGCCCTCAAGAACACGGCCGACGCGCTCGAGCTCGAATGCGACATCCTGATCCCGTCCGCGCTCGAGAACCAGATCACGCGCGACAACGCCCCCCGCGTGCGGGCCCGGATTATCGCCGAAGCCGCGAACGGCCCGACCACGGTGGCCGCCGAGGATGCGCTCGAGCGCAGAGGGGTGCTCATCCTCCCGGACATCTACCTCAACGCCGGCGGCGTGACCGTGTCCTACTTCGAGTGGCTCAAGAACCTGTCCCACGTGGCCTTCGGCCGCATGGACCGCCGGTTCGACGAGGCGGCCTACGGCAGAATCGTCCAGGCCATGGAATCGGCGACCGGCAAGACTCTCACGGACGCCGCGCGCCGGAAGATCGTACGCGGCGCCGACGAGCTCGACCTCGTGAACTCGGGCCTCGAGGACACGATGATCATCTCGTATCAGCTGGTACGGGAGACCATGAAGAAGGACAAGAGGGTCGGCAACCTGCGGACCGCGGCCTTCCTGAACGGGATCAATAAGGTCGCCCTGACCTACCTCGACCTCGGCATCTTTCCGTAGGAGAACTCGCTCGGCTCCACAGATCCGCGGCGCCGGTCTCCAGTCTTGACCAATACAGGAAAATCGAAAGTAGATTTTGATTGACGGGGCTTAGGCGGATCCGGCGGATCTTTCCCGGATTCGCCATTTTTTCGCTTGTGTATAACACAGCTATATACTATAGTGTGTTACATGAACAAGCTCCAGCTCGCCAAGCTACGCCAGCGGATTCGCGAACTCAAGGCACGCCGCAACACACTGGAGCGTATCGCCCAAGAGCACCACGCCATGGTCGCCGCCTCACTCATTGAGCGGCGCTTCCGTCCTGGAGCGCCCCCGGCGCACTACCTATCGATCCCCGGCCCGCAGAACAGCCGCCATCGCTACGTCCGCAAGCAGCAATTGGAGTTCGTGCGCCGGCATGCCGCGGCTTGGCGGGAGTTCAGTCGGACGATGGCCGAGTGGACGCGAGTCAACGATGAGATCGAACGTCTGTTGCGTCGCATAGGCAAAGGCCGGTGCCGAGACGTCGACGGGTTGCTGCGGAGGACGAAATGATGAACACCTGGCATCTGTGGCGTGAAGATAAGTCGGCCGTGGCCCAAAAGCTGGAGCAGGGACAGGACCTCGACGGGCATACCAGCGCCTTCGGGGACAACGATCTGATCATCGGGTTTCTGATGGTGGGGGGCTTCTGGTCGGTCCTGGTGGAGACCGAAGCCGACGGCCTCAAGAAGGGCAACGGCTATTCGCCGAGGACGCTCAACGGCCTGTGGGCCTTATGCGAACTGGCCGGAGTGGAGCGGATCGCCCGTAGCGGGAAGGTCGTGGGAGACGAGGCGCTTTTGCGGACGGTGGGATTTCAGGCCGAGCAGATCGAAGATGCGCGGGAGCAGGGACGTCCCCGAGTGGACCCCGAAACCTTGTCCAACCACCTGGGGCGCATTAGCGAGAAGTCGGTGCAGCGCAGTTGGTGGGAGCACGTGCGGCTTTTGCGGTCGAAGAAGTGGTACCGGGGCGGAGTTTACGCGGTGGACGGCACCGACATTACGATTCCCTACGGGCAGAAAGAGAACTACGAAGGGGCCGAGCATCGCGGCGAAGCCGTCGGGTACAAGCTCGTCGTGGTGCTCAACATCGAGGAGGGC
>JBDREN010000070.1:0-4534 GCA_043819795.1 Elusimicrobiota bacterium | reverse complement strand
CTCGCCGAGCGGAAGACGAAGGCCATCCAGCAGGCTTACGAGACCCTGATAGAGGACTAGCCCGGCACGCGCTTTCCTTAATAAGGGTGATGGAAACCGGAGCGGCGGGTGGCGCAGGGCAGGCTTGCGGCCGGACAACGGCAACAGCGCCCTTGCGACGGAGTTCCTTATGACTAGAAGGTGTAAGCGCCGCAGGGCAAGCCTGCGGCGCTGACTACAGGCTCAGCTGCCTTAGGCGGTGCTTGATGTCGCGCAGGAGCTCGTGCCGGAAACGCCGGTCCTCCAGCTGATGCCAGCGCCAGGTGGCGTTCCTCGAGGCGGGCTGGATGTGCTTCTTGTGCATGGGCCTCACGAAGCGCTCGTAAAGGCGCAGGGTCTCCTCCAGGTCCACGCGGCGCTCCTCCACGTCCCGCCGCACGCGGCGCAAGAGGCGCTCGTCGTCCGGCACCTCCACGTAGACCGAAAGATCGAGCCTCCTGAGCAGGCGTTTGTCGCAGAGCACGAAAAGCCCATCGACGATCACGACCGGGGCCGATGCGACGGTGCGGGTCTCGCGGGCGCGCGTATGCGAGGCGTAGTCATAGAGCGGCGCTTCGATGGGCCGTCCCCTCATTAGGACGTCCAGCTGCTTGCGAAACAGGGAGCTCTCGATGGCGCTCGGGTGGTCGAAGTTGAGCTCCTTCGACTGTTCGGGCGTAAGGCCGCCGTTGTCCTCGTAGTACCAGTCCTGGCAGACGATGACGGCCTTATCCCCGAGACCCTCCTTGAGGAAACGGGCAAGCGAAGTCTTGCCGGAAGCGCTCCCTCCGGAGATCCCGATGAGCAGAGGCCGTTTGCGCGGAGGACCCTCGAACATTCCGCATATCATAATAAATGCCGTATCCATCAGGAAGCTATAATACACGGGAGAAATCCCGAGATACGGGTCATGCGCCCTACACGGGATGAGCCGCATCCGCCATCCGTTGTGGCAGGCTGGAGCCGGTCTTTTCGCCCTCCTTGCGCTGCGGGCCGATCCTGCGCGAGTTGGGGATCACGCATATCCTGGTAAGCCTGAATTGGAAGGAGCGCTACGACCCGCGCGCCATACGCCTGATGACCGGCCTGCTGCGGCGCCTGGGGCCGCCGGTCCTGAGGGAGGGAACGTACCGCCTCTTCGAGCTCCGCGAAAAGACCTAGAAAGAGACGCTGCTCAGGAAACGGCCCTTCAGCACGGCCCCTTTCGCGCGATGCCCGGGGCTGCCCTCCAGACGGCCCAGGCGATCGGAGAGCGGGGGATGGCGCTTGAGGAACGCCCTATTGCTCGTCCCCTCCCCGGTCCCGTAGAGCTGTTTAAGGGCCCAATACAAGCCCGATCCGTCGTAGCCCGACGCTCCGGCCAGCGGGGCGCCCGCCGCGTCGGCGTCGAGCTCGTCCTCTCGGGAGAATCCCTTGTCGGCCAGGCCCACCAGGAAGCCCGACGCCCTATCGAACACCTCCCCGCGCTTGACGTTCGAGCGGGCCTTCTCCGCGCCGAGCCGCATGATCTTGGTCTTGCCCAGGGCCTCGACAGCGTGCTTCCTGTCCACATGCGCGATCTCGTGGGCGAGCACTCCCGCGAGTTGGGCCTCGTTGCGCAGCCGCGACAGGAGACCCCTGGTGACGAAGACGTAGCCTCCCGGCGCGGCGAAAGCGCCGACCGCGTCGGTGTCGAGGACGCCGAAGCGATAGCGCACGTCGCGCCGCTCCGCCTTCCTGGCCACGGCCATCCCGACCAGACCGACGTAGCGAGTAAGAGCCTCATCCGCGTAGAGGCCGCATCTCGCGATGAGATACGCGGCGACCTCGCGCCCGAGCCGAGCCTCGGTCTCGGCGTCGACATGGAAGGCTTCGTACACCTCCAGGGCCGTATCCACGACCTCATCGACGTCGACGCTCCGCCCCACGGACTTGAGGTCCAGCGCCGGAGCCTCCACGGCGACGAGGAGCGCCGCCAGCGCCCCGGCCAGGATCGCCCCCTTGGCCCATAGGCCCATGCACTCAACGCGCAAGACGCCCCTCCCTCACGAACCGGGCCACGTCCGCCTCGGGGATCTCGAAGCCCTCGAGCCACTCGAGCCCCTCGAAATCCCGCGCGCCCGGATCCACGGCCCGGCACCCCCCCTCTTCAAGTCCGCGGACGGCGGCGACCGCCTTCGTGTCCGTGCGTCGCAGCCTCTTCTCCGCCCGGGTCTTCTCGACCTTCTTGGACGCCTTCTTAAGGACATCCTTCCAGCTTGCGGAGACCGAGCCGCCGGCCGTGAGACCCGCCGCTATCGACAACGCCAGCAGGAGAGGCCAAGGCCGTCCGCGCCTCGGGGAATCCCGTCTTACCATACGTCCATCACCCCTTCGGCCGCCTGATCATCTCAATAACGGCCGCGGCGATCCTCTCCAGGGGTACCGCGTCGGTGTTCCAGACCGCGTCGTAGAGAAGAGGGTCGTGGATGTCGCGCTGGAAATAGGCCCGCACGAGCTTCGCCCGGGACCCGTCCAGCTTATCGATGTGCCGCTCCGCCTCGGCGGGGCTCACGTCCATGCTGCGGGCCATGTTCTCGATGCGGACGCCCTTGGAGCCGATGAGCCTGATGTGGATCCCGCCGGGGTAGCGCCGGGTGAGGCAGACCCCGGCCCTGCCGACGATAACGGCTTTGCCGAGCGCGGCCACCGTGCAGATGGTCTCGAAGATCTTGTGGTATACGGCCGCCTGCGGGCTGGTCGCCGCCAAGAGCTGGGACAGACAGTCCTCGATGCTGCCGTGGAACTCCTCCGAAAGCAGCGACTTCATCGAGACCTTGAGCGCGGGGTCGTTGGCGACCTTCTCGCAGAGCTGCTGATCGAACATCCGCCAGCCCCGGAGCAGGGGATCCTCTCCCGATCGCTCCATGCGCTTGAGCAAAGTCTCGGCGAAGGCGTGTCCTCCCGCGCCGGCCTGACGGGAGACGGTGACGAAGGGAAGGCCGGATGTCCCCCCCGTCCCCCCGGGACGCGCTTCGGCCGCGAGACCGTGGATATAGTGCGTCACGCCGCCGGGCTCAGCCATGGCTCTTCCTCCGTGGGCGCTCTTCTCCGAATAGCGTAGCCCCCGCCCCGGTTTCAGTCAAGAGGTACGCATCCCTCCCCCACGGGGAGGGATGCGGATGTGAGAGGGGGGCGGCAAGCGGTCCCCCGCAGGGGGACCGCTCAACTGGGGGCTACCCCTGCGCTACCAAGGGATGCCGTGCGGCGTTCACAGCGGGCGACGGGGCCTGTGACAGGCTCCGGCCGGCGGGTACGCGGTCGGGACCTGGCCCACCCGTCGCCCCGGTCTTCGGCACCGCAGAAACCGGCGCCTGCCGCTTTTCAGCGTCTCTTCTCCAACTCCAGGACCACCGGGAAATGGTCCGAGACCCCGCTCCCGTCGGCCGCGTCGAACGGGGCGGGCGTCCCGTCGGCCGCCTTCTGATGCGGGCCGTCGTCGACCACGCGAACCGAGTCCGCAATGACGACCCATGGCGCGCCCCCCTCGACGGCGAGGTTCTTCGAAAGCAGGATCATGTCGAGGAACGACCACGAGTCCGCGGGCCGGTAGTAGGCGCTCCCCGGGCAATCCTCGCAGCCCACCCGGTGGGAAACGAGCCAGCGTCCGGCCGCGTGCCTGTCCAGCAGGCGGTACTGCGCGTCCTCCTCGGACGAGATGTTAAAATCGCCCGCCGCCACGGCCATGCGGTCCGCCGGAAGCGCGGCGAGCAGGCCCCCGAGGAAACCCAGCGCCTGCGCGCGTAACTCCCGGGAAAGGAACGGCGCCGGGAAATGCACGGCGAAGACCGACAGGATCTCGCCGTCTGGGAGTCGGAACGCCGCCTCCA
Source organism: Elusimicrobiota bacterium (assembly GCA_043819795.1). Lineage (GTDB taxonomy): Bacteria > Elusimicrobiota > Elusimicrobia > UBA1565 > UBA1565 > JBDREN01. Next base: position 668 of record JBDREN010000070.1, on the reverse strand, counting down.
GAATCCCCCGGGATGAGCGTTCCTGCCCCGGGGTCATGCCCACGAACGGTATCTTGTGCGGCTTAGGCGCCCCGACGCGCTCCAGACGGGAAAGCAGCGCCGCGTCGATGCCGCGGAAGTCGTCGCCCTCGACGAGGATGCCCGGCAGGTAGCCGGCCGGGGCCAGATGCTCGCGGCGCAGGCGCTCCAGGACGCGGATGTTCTCCACCTCCTGGAGGACCAGGATGTCCGGACCGCGCCCGCCGCCCGCCCGCAGGACGGCGGCCCGGAGCCGCTCGAGCTTGAGCGCGAGCGCCTCGCTCGACCAGTCCAGGCTCAGGCATTGCCCGCGCCGGTACGCGCCCTTGATCCGAGCGCAGGCGGCTTTGTGCCGGGCCGTACGCTTCTTGGCGAGCGGCAGGTAGGTGTGATCGGCCTTGCCCGGGTCGTGCTTGGTGTCGAAAAGGTTCTCGACATTGAATGTCATCACCGAGACGCGCGCCGGCCCGGAATAGCCCGCCGACGGGGCTGTTTCCTCCTTCCCGCAGCCTCCCAGGAATACCAGCAAGACCGTGAAGAGCGGCCACAGTCTCGCGTCCCTCCCCCACGGGGAGGGACGCGGAAGCAGGAGGGGGGCAGATGTCGTGCCGTGCATCAGTGAATAGCTTGAAGAGTAATCCCCCGACTGG
>JBDREN010000069.1:0-25258 GCA_043819795.1 Elusimicrobiota bacterium | reverse complement strand
CCCCGGATGCGCATCATAGGAATCCTGGGCCGTATCGCCGGAGCCTTCTTCAAAGCCCCAGTAGCTGACAAGCCCTGCCGGAGCGTCGTTGTCGTCGCAGGCGTCGGCGTCGTCCGGGATCCCGTCGCCGTCCGCGTCGGGGGCAGGGGGCTCGCAGTAGCTCTTGCCCTGTCCGGCGCTGTAATGCTCGGCGATCTCGGCGGGGGTCAGGGCCCTATTGTATATCGCGGCCTCGTCGATGAGCCCATTAAAGAACTGGCTCGGGCCGCCCCCGAAAGCGCCGATATCAAGCGGCCGGCTCACGACGTCTATGCTCGCGAAGTTCGCGACGGCGGGGACATCCGCCTGTTGGACTCCATCGACATACAAGATCACGCGGGTCGTGTCCCATACCGCGACCAGATGCGCCCATTGATTGACAGAGATCGTTCCATCCGCGGTGGCGCCGTGGTTCGCGCCGTCATATAGCGTCGCCGACCACTTATTGGCGTGATCGAAGTCTTCGTTTATGGTGAATCTCCCTTCAATGCCGAGCACGGTCGCGGCATTAGCGGGAGTCGCCGTCGGGTATACCCAAGCCTCAAGTGTGGCGCCATTCGAGAAATCAGACTTGGAGAATATATCCGGCGCCGTGTTGACGTAATCATCCGCGCCGTCAAAACTCAAAGCGCCGCCCACTTTGCCGGTCGTCCAGGTCGCGCCAACGACCGTCCCGGGATTCCCATCGAAGGAATCGGACGCCGCGGTCCCCGAGCCGTCCTCGAAGCCCCAGTAGCTCATTAGCCCGGCGGGCGCCGTGGCGTTGTCGCAGGCGTCGGCGCTGTCCGGGACCCCGTCGCCGTCCGCGTCGGGCGGCGGTGCCGGGGGGGGCAGCGCGTTCATCAACCCGGCCTCGATCGTTTCGTTGGTGCCCTCGAAGGTGGAAACCCCGATTTCGCCCACCGAGCCGGTCAGATCGAGGGTCGGCTCCCCGGCGGCCGAGTAGGTCGGCTTGGAGCTCCCGCCCGAGTTGATGGACGTCATGTCGATCTCATCGGTGCCGCTGGTAAACGGGCCGGCGGCCCAGGAGGCGACCGCCCAGGCTCCCAGGAGCAGGGATGCGTATATATAAGGAAGCGCCTGGCGTCTCATGCCGCTTTCAGGCCCGTCCTTGTCGGAATCCGTCTATCGAACATGCCGCCCTTCTTACCTCTCCGACTTCAGCTCCTCGATCTCCTCGCGGAGCGATTTGATCTCTCTTTGCTGCTCTTTTATAGCGTTGAGCATGGCCCACACGATCGGATCGTTGTTCACCAGGCGGTAGCCCTTGCTGCCGGTGCTCACCGCCTCGGGGATGACCTTCTCGACCTCCTGGGCGCTCAAGCCCACGTGCACGCCTTGGTCGCGGATCCCCAGGGGGTTGTCCTTGCTGTACCTGTAGCGCACGGGGCTGAGCCTGAGGACCTCGTCGAGGCCGGAGTCGAAAGCGCCCTTGATGTCCTTGAGCCGCTCGTCCGAGAAGGTGGCCCAGGACCCGCCTCCCGGCTTCGAGGCGTCGCCGTTGACGGTCAGGAACTGGTCCGGGCTCGTTGTGCCGATGCCGACTTTGCCGTAGTCGTCGATGACCAGCCGGGACCGGTTGATCTCGGAGCCCGACTTGTTCCTCAGCTGGAAAATCTCGAAGGCGTTCTGCAGCGAGGCCGTGTTATAGGAGCTGGCGTATCGCCTCATCTCCCACATGTTCGTCCCCTGCTGCATGAACCACAAGCCCGCGTGCCCGTCCGAAGCGTCGTTCGCGTCGAGGTTGATCCGCGGGGTCTGCGAACCGCTCACCGTGATGCCTTGGTGCTCCCCCCCGACGACATGCAGGAGGTTGGCCGGGGCCGTCGTTCCGACGCCGAAGTTGCCGTTATTGGACAACGTCATCTTCGCGATGTTGTCGATCGAGAAATGCAGGTTCTTGCCCACGTTGGCGCGGATCGCGAGGTCGGTGTTCGACGCGCCGGAGATCAGATCGGCGGCGTTCCCGATGTAGCCGTAGGCCGTGCCTGAATTCTTGAAGGCCATGAGGCCTCCATCCGTGTTGTCGAGGATGAAATCTCCGCCGTTCACCTCAAGCCTCGCTCCCGGGGTCGCCGTCCCGATGCCGACGTTGCCGGCGTAGCTTATCATCATCTTCGAGTCTGTAAGGTCGGCGGCGCCGTAATCGGCCTGATCCTCGAGCAGGAAATGCAGGTTGCCTCGTCCGTAGGTGCCCGCGTCCTCGTAGGCGATGCCCGCTTTCCAATATCGGTCCGCCTGACCGGGTCCGTCGGTCCACTCGGACTTGAACAAAAGCGCGGCTGAGCCTCCGGACTGGCCGTAGGGATTGTATATCCGTAGGCCGCTCTCGAATGGAGAAGCCCCGGGCGTCTGCACCTGCAATCGCGCGGTCGGAGTCGCCGTCCCGATGCCGACGTTGCCGTTGCTTAGCCCGTACAACCAGATGGCCTCTATCGAGTTGTCTGCGGCTCTCCTCTGTATGCTAAATAGGTCATTCTGACCAAAGATGACCGCATGCTTGCCGGCTTGACCCGTATTCTCGAATTTGACGTGCGGGGCGTTATTTGTCCGTGCCAAACGAAGAACGAATGAGCTGTCATGGAGAACGTCCAGCTTTGCGCTTGGCCCCGTCGTGCCGATGCCGACCTTCCCGTCCTGCTTGATGGTGAGCTTGGCGTCGCTCCCGATGTCTCCGGTGGCGCTGTTGCTGATGGAGTACGAGCCGCCGTTGGACATGAGGACGCCGTGGGCCCAGGAGTAGGAGGGGGACTTCATCCAAAATCTGACCTGGTTGTCGGTGGGATTCTCCAGCTTGATCTGGGCCGTTGACCCCCCGGCGTTCTTGACATGCAGGTTCATATCGGCGTCGGGGCTCGTTCCGATGCCGACGTTGCCACTCGCCCTATAGACGTCCCCGCCGCTTTCGGTCCAGAGGCCGCCGCCGGATATTCCGGTCAGGCCCGAGCCGTCGCCGACGAACGAGGTCGCCTTGACCGTGCCCGCGACGTCCAGCTTTGCCGCCGGGCTTGTCGTCCCGATGCCGACGTTGCCCGACGTATTGATTGCCATTCTGTCGGCATTGCTCGTCACGAAATACAGTCCGCCACCGATCCGTGTGCCGATCCGAAGGTTGTTGTAGTCGCTGGAACCACGATGCGTGAAGCTCATCCCGCCCACGGCCGCTTCGGTGCCGGTGTGCATGCCCGCTCCGTTCATGTCGGAGGAGAGGGTGAAAGCGGGCTCGAGGGCTTGGACCACGACCGTCCTCCCGCCGCCGAACGGGCCGCTTGTAAGCGTGGAATAATTGCCGTTCTTGACTATGTGGAATATCGACTCGGGAGTCGCCGTCCCGATGCCGACGTTGCCGCTCGGCCTGTACACATTGGAGTTGAGCTCCGTCCAAAGGCTGCCTTCCCCGCCCGAGGGCCACGACGTGATCGTCTCGTTGTTGAGGCTGAAGCTCGTGGCCTTGATCGTCCCGGCCACGTCGAGCTTCGACGATGGGCTCGTCGTCCCGATGCCGACGTTGCCCGATGTGTTGATCACCATCCTGTCGGCATTATTCGTCACTAAATACAGCCCACCCCCGATCCGTGTGCCGACCCGAAGGTTGTTGTAATCACTAGAGCCACGGTGAGTGAAGGCCATGCCTCCCACAGCCGCTTCGGTGCCGGTGTGCCAACCCGCTCCATTCATGTCCGAGGAGAGGGTAAAGGCGGGCTCGAGGGCTTGGACTACGGCGCTCCTCCCGCCGCCAAAAGGACCGCTTGATAAAGTGGAATAATTCCCATTTTGGAGTATATGAAGCATCGTTCCAGGACTCGTCGTCCCGATGCCCACGTTGCCGGAAGCGTCCTTGACCACGATATCGCTGAGGTCCTTCCCCTGCAGGCGCTGGGCGTTGAAGGAGTAGGGGCTGGTCGCGAGCGGCTCGCGGGGGGAAGGATCTTCCCGTCCACCTCGATCTCGAGATAGAGGCTCGGCGCGGCGAAGATCGCGTCGTCTAAGGGCGTCTGGGAGCCCAGCCGTACGGAGAACACCCCGTTGTCCACGGGGACCGCCGATTGGGTCTCCGACCAAAGGACGTCGGCGCCGGCTTCCGAGCCGAATATTCGGAAGGCCATGTCCTTGCTTCCGTCGAAGGCCTGACCGGCGATCAGGACCCTGCCCTGGAAGTTCATCCAAGGTGGAACGGCCTGGGCCAGGCCGCTGGTGTGCAAGAGACCCGCGATGCACGCCGCCCGCAGGCCCAGGCTCAAAGCGTGCCGGATTCTCGTCGTCTTATCGTACATAGAGTGTCCCATCCTGTCCCCATCCCGTTGGTCCGGTGTCGCAGCCCGTGACGCCCGGCGCTCCGTATATCAGGCGGTTCGAATAGCCGCTGTTTCCGTCCGCCAGACCATTGTTGCCGGGCTGAGACGTGGTCCCGACGTACGACGTCGGCGGGTAGCTGTAGCTTACCGCCACGCAGGGCCCGCTGGCGGCGGTCGTCGCGGAGAACACGCATGACCCCTGGAAGAAGCCGGTGACACCCGCGCAGGTCAGCCGGTAGGCCGGATCGGTATTGGAGTTGATAAGGTTTATCGTGGAGTCCGCCAGCTTTCCTTTGCCGCTCGGAGATATGAGGTTCCCGGGGGAGACGGACGCGCTGTTCACGTGGGCCTGGTCGCCGCTGGATATGCCCGCGACCAGCGTCCAGCCGCCGTCGTGGCCGCCCATGTCGCAGTAGACCTGGAAGGCGTCGGTGGGATCGCCCTCGTTGGGATCGATCCAGTAGGCGCCGCTCAGCGAGCCGGGGCATGTGTCCAGGATGTCCTTGCAGGCGCGGCCGGCCGTGTCCTGGGTTTCCCCGCATCCCTCTACGTCGGGCTTGTCGCTCAAGGACTTGAACCGGGCGCCGTTGCATCCATAGAAGGTCCCGTCCATGGTGTTGAAGTAGATGTAGCCTTTGTGGTCTTCGTCGCAGGGCACGGGCGCGGCGGCGGCGTTCTCCACTCGGAATCCGGTGATCTGCTTGTTGCCCATCTCCAGGGAGCCGTCGGGCTCTTTCGCGGCGAAAGAGGCGGGCTCCAGCCCCTGCAGGCGCTGGGCGTTGAACGCGTAAGGGCTCGCGGCGAGGCGCTCCCGCGGGCTCAACGTCTTGCCGTTGGCCTGGATCTCGAGGTAGAGTTCCGCCGCGTTGAAGATCTCGGCGGGCAGGGGCGCCGCGGCGCCGAGATGGACGGAGAACACCCCGGCGTTCACGGAGACTCCGGCTTGCGTCTCGGTCCACAGCTGGTCCGAACCGTCGGCGGAGCCGTAGACGGCGAACGACAGGTCGCGCGTTCCCGTGACGGGCTGCCCGGCTTCGAGCAGCCTGCCTTGGAAGTTGATGATCGAGGGTATGTCCGCGGCGCGGGCGGACGGCGCCGCGAAGAGGAACGCCGTGATGAACGCGGACGCCACGATTGGCGGCAGAAAGGCCCTCTCGTTTGGGAGAGGGCCTTTAGACGGCGCTTCGATAAGAGCCGGAGTCAGATTCGGCACCCGCTGTACCGGCATAAATGCCTCCGCGCTGAATGCGGGACTCGACGATTCCACGGGCAAGGACCGCGCGCGCGAGGCGCGCGTTCCTTCCAACCTGCACTGTTTATTCGTATAGCCCCACACTAAGGAAAAGTCAAGGACAACGCGCTGACATGAGAACAGAAATAAGCCTTATAAATAAAAGAGAAAAAATTTCTGTCAGGATTTATTCAGCCATGCGGGCGGATTTTTCAGGGCGCTTCCCCAAAACGGCTCCAGTTTCAGCTTTCTCCCTCGACCGGGGCTCGCGCACGGGTGTGAGCGCCGTCGATAAGACGTGCCCCGTCTGACCGGCGGCCGCGAAAAATGGTAAAAGAAGGCGTATGCGCGCGCTCACGTTTCTTGCCGGCCGCTTCGTCGCCGGCGACACGGCGGCCGAGGCCATGCGGGCCGTCCGGGCGCTCAACGAGCGGGGCTTGAAGGCGACGCTCGACTATCTCGGCGAGGACTGCGCGAGCGAGGCTCAGGCGGACGCCGCCGCCGGGGAGTACGTCCAGCTTCTGCGCCGCATCGCGGAGGCCGGGCTCGACTGCAACGTCAGCCTGAAGCTTACCCAGTTCGGGCTGAACCTCGACGCCGGGCTCGCCCGGCGCAATCTGTTGCGCGTCGTCGAGGAGGCGCACGCGCGCCGGAACTTCGTCCGGATCGACATGGAGGGCTCCGCCTACACCCAGCGGACCCTCGACCTTTTCCACGACGTCTTCGAGGCGCATAACAACGTCGGCGTGGTGATCCAGGCGGCCCTCAAGCGGAGCCGGGCGGACGTGGCGAGGATGAACCGGGCCGGGGCCCGCGTGCGGCTCTGCAAGGGCGCCTACCGCGAGCCGGCCGAGGTCGCTTTTCAGGAGAAAGAGGAGGTCAACGAGAGCTTCGACCGCCTCGCGGCCGAGCTGCTCGAGAACGGAAACTATCCCGGCTTGGCCACCCACGACGAGGACCGCATCCGCGCGGCCATCCGTTTCTCCCGGAAGAAAGGCATCCCCCCGGACCGCTTCGAGTTCCAGATGCTCTACGGACTCCGGCCCAAGTGGTGGGGGGAGCTGGCGGCCTCCGGCTTCGTCGTGAGGGTCTACGTCCCCTACGGCACGCACTGGCTGCCCTATTTCATGCGCCGCCTGCGCGAGCGCAAGGAGAACTGGATGTTCGTCCTGAAGAACCTGGCGCGGGGATGGACATCCATCCGACCGGAGAACAACTCATGACCACGGATACGGGCGATTTGATGTCCTTCCTTCGCGAGGATCTGGCCGCGCTCGAGCGCGACGGTCTCGCCATCACGCTGAGGATCCTCGGGGGCTCGCAGGAGCCGGTCTCGGTCATCGACGGGAAGAAGGTGATCAACCTCACCTCGAACAACTACCTCGCACTCACCACGCACCCCAAGCTCATGCGGGCGGCCAAGGAAGCGATCGACCGCTACGGCGTGGGGACCGCGGCCGTCCGCACGATCATCGGGACCATGGACATCCATCAGGAGCTTGAGCGGCGCCTCGCCCGCTTCAAGGAGACCGAGGCCGCGCTCGTGTTCCAATCGGGCTTCACGACGAACGTGGCGGTGTGCCAGAGCCTGATGACGAGCCCCGACGACCTGCTGATCTCCGACCAGCTCAACCACGCCTCGATCATCGACGGCGGCAGGCTCTCGAAGGCCGCGCGCCGGATCTACCCGCACAAGGACATGAAGGCCCTCCGGGAGCTGCTCGAGTCCGCCGAGTCCCGCAAGGCGCGGCGCCGCATGATCGTCACCGACGGCGTCTTCTCGATGGACGGGGACCTCGCCCCCCTGCCGGAGATCGTGGACCTCGCCGCGCGCTACGAAGCCTTCGTGATGGTCGACGACGCGCACGCGAGCGGCGTCATGGGCGTCAACGGGCGCGGCACCCCGAGCCACTTCGGCCTCACCGACCGCGTCCAGATCCAGATCGGCACGCTCTCGAAGGCGATCGCGTCGATCGGCGGCTACGTCGCCTCCTCCAAGGACCTGCGCGAGTACCTCGTCTCCACCGCGCGGCCTTTTTTGTTCTCGAGCTCCCATCCGCCGTCCGTCACGGCCACCTGCATGGCGGCTCTCGACGTGCTCGAGGGCGAGCCCGAGCGCATCGAGAGGCTTTGGGAGAACACCCGCCTGTTCAAGGAAGGCCTCCGGAAGTCCGGTTTCGACACCGGCCTGAGCGAGACGCCGATCACGCCGGTCATGGTCGGCGACACGCATAAGGCCCGCGCTTTCAGCGGGCGGCTCTTCGAGGAGGGGGTATTCGCCTTGTCGATCGGCTTCCCGACCGTGCCGCGCGGGAAGGAGCGCCTGCGCACGATCGTGACGGCCGGCCACACCGCGGAGGAGCTCGAGACGGCCCTGGATAAGTTCCGGAAGGTCGGCTCGGAGCTCGGGATCATCTAGCCGCGGACGCGGCGGGGGCCTCATAGGGGCCCTCGCCGCGTCCTTTTCCCGCCTGGCCATATGTAACAAAAGTGGTATTGAAAAGCGGGCGGTTCCCTGATACATGCATACTACCCACCGATGGACGGACGGCAGCTCGCGGGAACGCCGACGTTCGGCCGCGCTTTGGCGCCGGCCCTGATCCCGCTTGTCTGCGCGACGGGCCTGCTTGTGTCTGGCGGCGTCTGGGCCCAGAGCGCCCGGCCGTCGCGCCTGTCCGCTTTGCCGCAGGCGGGGCGGCTCTACGACGTCTCCTACCTCTGGCACCCGGACCTGAGCGGCATCCGCGCCTATAAGAAGAAGCTGGGGCGCGTCCTGGGTCCGCGGCTGGCGGCGCGTCTGCGCATCGTGAAGGGACCGAGGCGGTACGGTCTGATCTACGACCGCGACGGGGACGCCCGCGGCACCTGGGAGGTCGCGCGGGCCCACTCGCGGATACTGGGGTCCCGGGGGCTCGAGCCCGCCTCGGCCATCCCGGACCGGGACTGGACCGAGGTGGTCTCGTTCGCACGTCGCGCGAAACGGAAGGCCCTCCCGGAGCGGGGGGGGATGGAGGCGGCGCGGCCGCCCACCGGGCTGGAGGCCGCGGTCGAGGACGCCGTCAAGCGTCTGCGCCGCCGGGGACGGATCGCCGCCGACGAGCGGACCGCCTGGTCCGTCTACGATCTGACCTCCGGCCGGAAGCTGGTGGACATCAACGAAGACGCGCGGTTTCAGGCGGCGAGCATGGTCAAGCCGTTCTTCGCGCTCGCCTACTTCCACAAGGTGCGCGCCGGGGAGCTTCGCTACGGGCCCCAAAGCCGGCGCATGATGCGGGACATGATCCAGCGCTCGAGCAACGGCGCCGCGAACTGGGTCCTGCGGAAGATCGGCGGGCCGCGGGCGGCCCAGCGGCTGCTCGAGCGCCATTACGGCGGGATCCTGCGCGACATATCGATCGTCGAGTACATCCCCTCCGGAGGACGCACTTATCGCAACAAGGCGTCGGCGCACGACTACAGCCGCTTCCTGTCCGCGCTTTGGGACAACGATCTGCCGGGCTCGCATGAGATGAAGCGGCTGATGGCCCTTCCGAACCGGGACCGCCTCTATACGGGGGCCCGGGAAGTGCCGCGCGGGACGAAAGTCTACAACAAGACAGGCAGCACCAAGTACCTCTGCGGTGACATGGGCATCCTAGTGACGCGCGGCCCGCGGGGCGGACGTCACGCCTACACGCTGGTCGGCGTCATCCAGAAAGACCGCCCCGCGAGGAACTACACCCGCTGGATCCGCTCCCGCGGCGACGTGATCCGCGAGATATCGAACGTCGTCTCCCGGGGGATGCGGCGGCGGTACGGGTCGGAGCCGGCCACTCAGCTGGCTTCAAGATAGCGGCTCCCCCGGCCGTCCTTGGACAAGTCAAGGAAGTCCTAAAGGGGATAGAATCGGCCCCCTCAACAAAGCGCGATCCTTCCCCGTGGGGGGCTGCTGACTTCCCCGCGGGGGGGCCGCCGGCGTCAATGCCGGAAATGCCGTATGCCGGTGAAGACCATGCTTATGCCGAGCTCATCGGCCAGCGCGATGGTCTGTTTGTCGTCCGATGAGCCGCCCGGGTGGATGACGGCGCCGACGCCGGCCGCCGCGGCTGCCCGGACCTCCTGGGAGCCCAGGGGTCCGTCCGAGGCGAGCACCATCGGCATCGAAGGCGTGACGACCGGATGGCGGTCCTGGCTCTTGGCGACGGCTATGCGGACGGCGTCGAGGCGGGTCGTCTGCCCTCCCCCGATGCCGAGCGTCGTCAGGCCGCGCGCGAGCACCGCCGCGTGCGTGGGGGCGTGCTTGCAGACGCGCCAGGCGAACTCGATGGCCGTCGTCTCGAGGTCCGAGGGGGAGCGCTTGGCGACGCTCTTGAAGCTCCGGGGCGAGGCCGGGTTGTCCTTGTCCTGGATGAGGACGCCGCCCGAGATCGTCTTCATGTCGCTTTCGTTGGGCGACAATAGCAGCGAGGGCAGCCGGACGAGCCGGACGTCCCTCTTCGCGCGCAGGATGTCGAGGGATTCCCCCGAGAAGTCGGGGGCCACGATGCATTCGAGGTACTCCGAAGCGAGCGCCCCGGCGGCCTCCGCGTCCACCTCCCGGTTAAAGGCGGCGACGCCGCCGGTGCAGCCCGCAGGGTCCGATTCGTAGGCCCAACGCGCGGCGTCCCCGAGGCGCTCGGAGGTCGCCGCGCCCGCGGGGTTGCCGTACTTGACGATCGCGCAGGACGGCTGGCGGAACTCGGCCGCCAGCTCCGCGGCGCGGTCCATGCTCAGGTAGTGGTTGTAGGAGAGGGGCTTCCCGTAGAGCAGCGTCGCCGCGTTGAACCCCCACGGACGCGCGCCGCTCAGGTTGTAGAGCGCGGCGTTCTGGTGGTAATTCTCCCCGAAGCGCAGCTCGGCCACCTTCTTGAGGCTGACGAGCATCTCGTCGGGCAGCTTCTCCATCGCCATGCCCAAGTACTGGGCTATCGTCGAGTCGTAGTAGGAGATGTAGTTGAAGGCCTTTGCCGCCAGGGACTGGCTGCGGTCGAGCGTCAGTCCCTTGCCTTGGCGCAGCGTCTCCAGGACCGAGGTGTAGTCCCGGGGGTCGCAGAGCGCGATGACGTGGTGGAAGTTCCGCGCGGCCGCGCGCAGAAGAGCCGATCCCGACACGTCCAGGAAGTCCATGACCTCCTTGCCCGGCAGGTCTCCCGACTCGAGCACCTGGGCGAGCGGGTAGAGGGTGACCGCGACGAGGTCGATCGGAGGGATGCCTTCCCTGTCGAGGTCCCGCATCTGGTCCCCCACGTTCCGGTCGGCGACCACGCCGCCGAAGAGCCGAGGATGAAAGAGGCGCAGGCGTCCCTGGCAGATGTCCGGGTAGCCGGTCAGCTCGGGGATGTCTCGCACCGTGATCTCGGCTTGCGCCAGGGTCCGGGCGGTGCTTCCCGACGCGAGGATCTCGTAGCCCAGCTGGCTCAAGCCCGCGGCGAACTCGACGATGCCGGTCTTGTCGGCGAGGCTCAATAGGGCCGTTTTCTTGAATCCTTCCGTCATCGCAGCATCTCCAGGAAATCCCGCTCGCTGAGGGTCTGAACGCCGAGCCTCGCCGCTTTCGCGGCTTTCGAGCCGGGGGCGGCGCCCGCCACGACGTAGGAGGTCTTCTTCGAGACCGACGAGGACGTCTTGCCGCCCAGCATGCGGATCCTCTCATCGGCTTGGCCCCGCGTCATGGACTCGAGCTCGCCGGTCAGGACGAAGGTCTTTCCGGCCAGCGGCGCTTCCGCCGAGACCGGAGCCTCGGGCTCGGTCATCCGGAGGCCGCTCTCCACGAGCTTCTTGAGGAGGCTCCGGACCGGTGCCTGCCGGAAGAAGCTCGCCACGGAGGCCGCGACGATGGGTCCTATCTCGGGGACGCGCTCCAGGGCGTCCTCGTCCGCGCGGCTCAGCGCGTCCATGCTCCCGAAGCGCGCGGCCAGGTCGCGAGCCGTCTTCTCGCCGACCTGGGCGATCCCCAGCGCGTAGAGCAGCCGCGAGAGGGGCTTGCTCTTGGACCTTTCGATCTGGGCCAGGAGGTTCATCGCCTTCTTGTCGGCGAAGAGCTCGAGCTCGAGGAGGCCGTCTTTCGTCAGGGTGAAGAGATCGGCGATGTCCTTGACCCGCCCGCCGTCGACGAGCTGCTCGACGACGGCCTCGCCGAACCCCTCGATGTCAAGCCCGTCGCGCGAGGCGAAGTGCAAAAGCTTCCGCTTGATCTGCGCGGGGCAGGAGGGGTTGATGCACCGGTGGGCGACGAAGCCCTCCTCCTTGCGTACGGTCCCCTCGCAGACCGGGCACGTTTTCGGCGGGCGGATCGGCCTCGGCATCGCGCGTCCGCCGCGTCCGCCCTTCACCGCCTCGACGACCTTGGGGATGACGTCGCCCGCGCGCTCGATGACGACGGTGTCGCCGACCTCCACCCCCAGGCGCTCGACCTCCGCGAAGTTGTGGAGGGTCGCCGAAGAGATCGTCACGCCGGAGAGGAACACGGGCTCGAGCTCGGCCACGGGGGTGACGACTCCCGTCCGCCCGACCGAGAACGTCACGCCCCGCACTTTCGTCGTGGCCTGGCGCCCGGGGTATTTGAACGCCATCGCCCACCGGGGGCTCTTCGCGGTCGCGCCCAGGCGGCGCGCTTCGTCGCGGGCGTCCACCTTGGCCACGAGCCCGTCGATCTCGTAGGGCAAAGAGGACAGCCTCTCCTTGAACTCGTCGTAGAACGCGATCATCTCCTCGATGTCCCGGCAGCGCCTGCGCACCCCGGTCGTCGCGAAGCCCAGCGCGCGGCAGGCGTCGAGGAAATCCGAGTGGGAATCGGGCTCGCGGCCGCCCGCGACGCGTCCGAGGGAGTGGGCGAAGAAGCGCAGGCGCCGCGTGGCCGTCACGCGCGGGTCCTTCTGGCGCAAGGATCCCGAGGCGCAGTTGCGCGGGTTGACGAAGGGAGCCTCGCCCGCGGCCTTCAGCTCGCGGTTGATGCGCTCGAACTCGGCCTTCTCAAGGTAGACCTCCCCGCGCACGTCGAGGCGACGGGGGATGTCCGGGCCGCGCAGGGAAAGGGGGATGGCCCGGATGGCCCGCACGTTGGGGGTCACGTCCTCTCCCGTGCGGCCGTCGCCGCGGGTCCCGCCGAGGACGAGCCTCCCGCTCTCGTAGGTCAAAGACAGCGAGACGCCGTCGATCTTGGCCTCGACCACGTAGGCGGAGGGGTCGCGGCCCAGGCCCTTGCGCACGCGCTCGTCCCAGGCGCGGATGTCGTCGGCGCTGTAGGAGTTGTCGAGCGAGAGCATGGGGGTGGCGTGCTGGACCGGCGTGAACTCGGTCGAGACCCCGCCCCCGACCCGCTGGGTGGGGGAGTCGGGGCTCGCGTGCCCGGGGTTGTCCTCTTCGAGCCTGCGCAGGCGCGTGAGGAGGCGGTCGTATTCCTCGTCCGAGATCGCGGGCTTGTTCTCGATGTAATAGCGGCGGTCGTGCTCCAAAATCTCCTCGCGGAGCTTCTTGATCTCGGCGGCGCCGTTCTTCATGCTCCGGAATGTACCAAATGACGGCGGGGGGGCCAAAGAGCGGCCAAGCCGAAGGTCCAAAGCGTCCCGATCACGATGGCCCACGGCCAGGCGATCTTCGCCACGCCAAGAGGCGCGAGGAGGGCCGCTCGCGCGTGGGCGAGGCCGCCGCCGGCGAGGTCGGCCGTGAGAAACAGGATGACCAGGACGCTCGTCGTCATGGCGACGACGTTGCCCGTTTCCGAGCCGCGGCGCCGCGTGAGCACCGCCAGCAGGAATACGCCGAGGAGGGCCCCGTAGGTGTAGCCCATGATCCGGAGCCCGAACCACAGGATGGAGGGCTGGCGGCCGAAGACCATGGCCACGGCCGCGAGGACCACGGCGAACACGATCACCATGGCGCGCGAAATACGCACCCCGCGGCCCCCGTCGTCATGCTTCAGGAAGAAGGGCCGGTAGATGTCGGAGTAGGCCGCCGAGGCCAGGCCGTTGAGGGCCGAGTCCAGAGACGACATCGCGGCGGCCAGCAGACCCGCCACCAGGAGTCCGCGCAGGCCCGCGGGCAGCACGGTCACGATGAAGTGGGGGAACATCCAGTCGCTTTGCCCCTCGGCGACGAGCTTTCCCACGGCCGGGTCCGGGAAGGCCTGGTAATAGGCGAACAGCGAGGCTCCGAGCGTCAGGAATACGACGGTCGTGAACGCCGGGGCTATCCCCGCGGCGACAGCGGCCCGCTGGGCGTGCCTGACGTCCTTGCAGGTCAGCAGCCGCTGGGCGATGTCCTGGTCGGTGGCGCCGACCGCCAGGCCGATGACCAGCGCGAAGAAGTTGCCGGCCCAGAATGTGGTCGGATCGCTCAGGTCCCATGAGAAATTGAAGGTGTCGAACTTGCCGTGGGCGCGGCCGATATCCACGAACTGGGCGAAGCCTTCGGGCAGCGCGGTCCAGACCAGGCCGATCGCGACGAGCGCGCCGGCCATGAATAGGCCGAACTGCAGCATGTCGGTCCAGATCACGGCCTTGATGCCGCCGGTGGCGGTGTAGAGCAGGGCGAAGAACGCGATGCAGGCGATGGAGGTCTTGAGCCCGATGCCGAAGAATACCGAGACGGCGATCGCGCACCCCGCCAGGCGGACGCCGCTGGCGAGGATGCGGCTTATGATGAAGAACACCGTCCCCGCGGTGCGGCTGACCGGGCCGAAGCGGTCGCCCAGCAGCTCGTAGACGGTCGTCACCCGGAGCCGGTAGAAAGCGGGCAAAAAAAGCCAGGCCAGAAGGAGCCAGCCGATGAGGTTCCCCAGCTGCAGCTGAAGATAGACGAAGTTGCCGCCGAAGGCGGCTCCCGGGACGCCGATAAAGGTGAGCGCGGAGAGAGCGGTGGCCAGCGAGGAGACCGCGACAGGGAACCAGGTCATCGACCGGCCCGCGAGGAAAAAGTCGGTCGTGTCCCTCTCGCGCCGGCCCGCCCACACGCCGAGGACGATGACCGCGACGGCGTACGCGGCCAGCACGCCCCAGTCGAGCCAGTTCATGCTCTCGTCTCCCGGCTCCTTACCATCGGTGGTAGGCGGGATGGCCCGGGCGCACGGCCACGAAGGTCCCGCGGCAGGTCGCGCAGCGCTTCCCGCCGGCGCTGAGCTCGGCCTTGACCACGGCGCGGTCGTTAGTCGACTCCGCGATGTGCGCGGTAATCCGGACGGGCCCGCCGGACGCCGCCGGGCGCAACAGCCTGATCGCGTAGTCGGCCGTCACCGTGCAGGGAGGGGAATCGGCGCCCCGGCGCTTCATCAGGTGGTGGACCGCCGTCCAGTTGCTGTGGCAGTCGAGCAGCGTCCCGATGATCCCGCCGTTGAGCGCCCCGGGGAAGGCCTCGTGATGCCTCTCGGGGGTCCAGTCGCAGACGCATTCGTCCGCCGGGCCTCCGGATGGGAAGCTCCGGATGCGCAGGCCCTTGGGGTTGGCCGGGCCGCAGCCGAAACAGGCGTTGCCGGGCGCGTAGCGCTCCTGGAGGGACGGCTCCGCGGCCGTCACCGCTCGATCCTCGTCCGCGCCTTAGGGGGCGGCCGGCCGTCGGCGGGCCGGTGCGCCTTGATCTTGTCGAGGATGCCGTTGACGAACTTGCTCGAGTCCTGGGAGGAGAATTTTTTGGCGATTTCGAGGGCCTCGTCTATGACGACGCTGACCGGCGTTTCGGGGCAGTTCAGAAGCTCGTAGGAGGCCATGCGGAGAAGGTTGCGGTCGACGGCCGCCATCCGGCCGAGCTCCCAGTTCTTGGCGATCTTCTGGATGTACGCGTCGAGGGCCTTGCGGTGATCGGCGGTCTTTTCGGCAAGCTCGCGCGCGAAGCTTTCCGACTTCTCGTCGAGCTTGGCGCCGGCGCGCACGATGAGCATGGCCTCCGAGACGCTCATCCTCCCGGTCTCGGCCAGGTAGAGCGTCTGCAGCGCGAGCTCTCGGGCTTGTCGCCTCCTACCCATTCTTGCGTCTCAGCTTGGCGGTCTCGGCTTTTAGGGCGGCCATCTCGAGCGCCGCTTGCGCGGCTTCGGAGCCGCGGTCGAAGCTTCCCTTCGTGCGCGCCACCGCCTGGGCCCAGGTCTTTGGCGTGATGACGCCGAGGATGCAGGGGACCCGGGTCTCCAGGGATATGCGCTGGATGTGGACGAATGTCGCCGCGGAGATGAAGTCGTTCTGCGGCGTCTGTCCCTTAAGCACGGCGCCGAGGCAGATCACGGCGTCGAAACGGCGGGACCGGGCCAGCTCTTGGGCGGCCCAGGGGATCTCGAAGCCGCCCGGTACCCGGACGACGTGGATGCGGCGGGCGGGCACGCCGTTCTCCTTCAGGGTCCGGAGGCAGTTGACCAGGAGCTTCCCGGTGATCTCCTCGTTGAAGCGGGAGACGACGATGCCGAATCGGGGGTTCACTCTCCCTCCTTTGGGGGCTCGTGGTCGCAGAGGCTGAAATGGGGGGACAGGGCCTGCCCCGGCCCGCCCAGGTCGAGCAGGTGCCCGAGCTTCTTGCTCTTGGTCTGGAGGTATCGGGCGCTGTGCCGGTTCATCTTCATCTGGATCGGCACGCGCGCCACGACCTTGAGGCCGAACGCGTCGATCCCGATGATCTTGCGGGGGTTGTTCGTCAGGATGCGCAGGGTCGTCAGGCCGAGGTCCGAGAGGATCTGCGCCCCGATGCCGTACTCGCGCAGGTCCGGCTTGAATCCGAGGGCCTCGTTGGCCTGGACCGTGTCGAGGCCTTGGTCCTGGAGGACGTAGGACTGGATCTTCTTGGGCAGGCCGATGCCGCGTCCTTCCTGGGCCAAGTAGAGGAGCACGCCCCGTCGGTTCTGGGCGATCACGCGCATCGCGGCCTCGAGCTGGGCCCCGCAGTCGCAGCGGAGCGAGAAGAGCGTGTCGCCGGTGATGCACGAGGAATGGACCCGGACGAGCACGTTTTTGGCACCCGACACCTCTCCCATCACCATCGCCAGGTGCTGCTTGCCGGTCAGCATCTCCTGGTAGACGTGGATCGCGAATTCCCCGAACGGCGTCGGGATGCGTCCCGAGACCAGCCTGCGGACCAGCTTCTCGGTCAGGCGGCGGTGCTCGATGAGCGCCTGGATCGTGACGATCTTGAGCCGGTGGGTCTTCGCGAAGCGCATCAGCTGCGGCACGCGGGCCATGGTGCCGTCGGAGTGCATGATCTCGCAGATCACGCCGGCCGGCTTGAGCCGCGCGAGGCGCGAAAGGTCGATCGCGGCCTCGGTGTGCCCCGCCCGCACGAGCACGCCGCCCTCCTTGCAGCGCAGGGGGAAGATGTGGCCCGGCCGGATGAAGTCGTCGGGCTTCGCCTCAGGATCGAGGAGCCCCCTGATCGTCGTCGCGCGGTCGCGCGCCGAGATGCCGGTCGTGGTGCCGCGCCGCGCGTCCACGCTGACCGAGAAGGCCGTGTCGCGGCCGGGGCCGATCTCGCGGTTCTGGACCATGGGCTCGATCTGGAGCCGGTCGAGGGTCCTGCACGGCATGGGCGCGCAGATCAACCCTCTCCCGTAGCGGGCCATGAAGTTGATGGCCTTCGGCGTGGCCTTCTCGGCCGCCATCACGAGGTCGCCCTCGTTCTCGCGGTTAGGGTCGTCCACGACGATGACCATCCGGCCCTTCTTGATGTCCCGGATGGCGTCCGGGATCGAATGGAATCGGCAGGCGGTCTTGGCGGTCATGGTATTCGTCTCCTTGCCTCAACCATTTCCTCGCATTTGGCCGCAAATGCTTCGGTCATCTCTTGAGCCCCTTGAGGACGTTGACTATGTAGCGCGCCATCAAGTCCACCTCGAGATTGACGGGATCGCCCGGACGGCGCGCGCCGAGCGTGGTCTTCTGAAGCGTCTCGGGGATGAGCACGGTCTCGAACCAGTCCCGGCCGACGCCGGTGACGGTCAGGCTCGTCCCATCCACCGCGATCGAGCCCTTGAGGGCGACGAACCTCCGCAGGCCCCGCGGCAGGCGGACGCGCATCCGGACGAACCCGCCGGACAGGTCCTCCCGCTCGAGGACCGGGCCGCAGGCGTCCACGTGGCCGCTGACCCAGTGCCCCCCGATGAAGTCAGAGGCCTTCAGCGGCGTCTCCAGGTTCACCGCGTCCCCGGGCCGCAGGCGGCCCAGATTGGTGAGGCGCAGGGTCTCCTGGCTGACGTCGAAGTCGAGCGTCCGGTCGCGTCGTCGCGTCACAGTCAGGCAAGTGCCGTTGATGGCGACGCTCGCCCCGCGGGGCAAGCGTCCGAGGCCGGCTCGCACGCTCAGGACGCGGCCCCCACGCGTGGACCACTCGCTCCGGCCGCGCGCGCCGGAGCGCCGGGCCCGGTTCGCGGCCACGGTCCCCATCTTCTGTATGATCCCCGTGAACATTAATCCGCGTTCCTCCCCCATGCACGCATCCCTCCCCCACGGGGAGGGATTGCGATTCGTCGAGGGGGCAGATATTCTTCCATCAGGTTTTCCTTCCTGGTTTTCCTTTCGTTATCCTCCCCGTCACCAGCAGGTCCGGCCCCACGCGGCGCACGTCGATCTCGGCCAGCCTCGGCGAAGCGTCCAGCGTGCGAAAACCCCTGCCCTCGAAAAACGTGCGCGCCGCCGCACCGCCGATCAGGCGCGGGGCCATGAACAGGCGCAGCTCGTCGACCAGGCCGGCCTCGAGGAACGCCGTATGCACCCGGCTGCCGCCCTCCACGAGTAGAGACGCGATCCCTTCGGCGGCGAGCTTTTTGAGGAGCGCCCGCAGGTCCAGGCCGCCTTTCCGGCGCGGGACGCGAATACAATGGACCGCCTCCGATGCCGCGACGCGTCCGTTCGGCGCGACCGCTGTCGCGATGATCGCGCGGCCGGGTCCGGTCAGCGCCTTGGAGCGGAGCGGGATCCTCAGTCTCGAGTCCAGGATGACGCGGATCGGGTCGCGGCGCCCCTCCGGGGAGGCCGCACCACGGCCCCCTCGCAATTTCGTATGGGGCCGGGCACCGCTCCCCTCCGGGGAGGCTGTCAGGTGGGGGTCGTCGGCCAGCACGGTCCCGACCCCGACCAGGATCGCGTCCACTCCGGCGCGCATGCGCCGGCTCAAGGCGCGCGCTTCGGGCGAGGTGATCCACTTGGACCGGCGGGCCGAGGTCTCGATGCGGCCGTCGAGGCTCGTCGCGGCCTTCAGGATCACGTACGGGCGCTTCCGGGTCACCCAGGTGGCGAACGCCCGGTTAAGGGCGCGGGCCTCGTCCTCGAGCACGCCCGTGGTGACGGCGATGCCGGCGCGCCGGAGCGTCGCCAGGCCCTTGCCGGAGACCTTCGGGTTCGGGTCCGTCATAGCCGCCACGACGCGGCGCACGCCGGCGCGGATCAGCGCCTCGGTGCAAGGCGGGGTCTTGCCGCGGTAACAGCAGGGCTCGAGGTTGATATAGACGGTCGCGCCGCGCGCCCGGGCTCCGGCGCGGCGCAGCGCGTCCGGCTCGGCGTGCGGACCCCCGAAGCGCCGATGCCAGCCCTCGGCGACCACGCGGCCGCCTTTGACCAGGACGCAGCCGACCATCGGGTTCGGGCTCACCCGGCCGAGGCCGCGTCCGGCGAGAGTCAGTGCCCGGCGCATGAACCGGGCGTCGGCGCTCCTCACGCGGCCTCCGTCGAGCATTTCTGGGGCAGGAGGACGGCCTTGACGATCTCGTGCCCGCGCAGCTGGCGCAGGGCCTCCTCATAACGGTCCAGGGGGAACGTGTGCTTCGCGAAGGGCGCGACGTTGATCCCGCCCGAGGCGATGAGGCGGCGCGCCTCGCGCAGGTCGGCGATCGAAGGCGAGTGGCCCGACGTCACGGTGATCTCTCGGCGGCTGACCGCGGCGAAGTCGAGCGAGGCCGAGGCGGCCGGGTCGCCGTCATAGGCTGCGGAGAGGTTGACGATCCCGCCGTCGCGCACCCAGTCGAGCCTCCGGGACACCAGCGACGGCGGGCCGTCCGTGAAGACCACGGCGTCGGCCCCCCGGTTCTGCGTGAGCGAGCCGATGATCTGCTGGGTGCGTCCGTCCTTGCCGGTGTAGGCGTGCTCCACCCCGAACTTCTGGGCGAGGCGGACGCGGGCCGGGTCGGCGTCGAGCCCTAGCACGCGGACGTCCCGCCGGAGCAAGGCCTGGACGGCCAGAAGGCCCGTGAACCCGAGACCCACCACGATCGCGCAGTCGCCGTCCCCGATCCCGAGCCGCCGCACGTTGCGCAGGCAGCGGGCCACGGGCTCGGTCATCGCGGCCTGGACGAAGCCGGTCTTGGCCGGGATGGGGAGCATGACGCGCTCGACGTGGCGCGCCGACACGCGGACGAACTGGGAGAACCCTCCCGGCTCGAGCCCGCTGCGCTTGAACTCCCGGCACATCGACTCGTCGCCCTTGCGGCAGTAGTGGCATTCGAGGCACGGAACCTGCGGGGAGACGACGACGCGCGCTCCTTGGCGGAACCCCTCGACGCCGGGGCCCAGCTCGGCGATGCGTCCGGATACCTCGTGCCCGAGAGAGACCGGGAGACCGCGGATGTTGGAGTCGATCTTGGCGACGTCGGAGGCGGAGAGGGCGCAGGCCTCTACGGCCAGAAGGACCTCGCCTTCCCCTATCGCGGGGACACCGACGTCTTGGAGGCGGACCTTGCGCGGTCCTTCATACAGGAGGGCTTTCATAAAAAGAACTGATAAATTTTAGCAAATTACGTCTATTTCGTCAAAAGGGGGCAGTAGCGGTCGACCCGCAATGTCGGGAGCGGACTGCTGAGGAAGGAACGGAAGAATCTCCTGAATGTCGGGCGCGCGGCGCCCGACATTCAGGACCGATAAGATCTCGCTACGGCGAGGGCTTCGCGTTGGGAGCCTCCCGCCGAGCGAATTCAGGTCGCGACGGTCTCTTCGCTCGTCTTGCTGTTCGTCTTCGTGGCCGCTTCTTTCGTGTCGACGGCCTGATCCTTCTTGCAGCAGTGCTCGGACCACTTCTGCTTCGCGTCCTTGCACCAGTCGCCGACCTTCTCGCGGGACTCTTTGCCCTTGAACGGCGCGGTCAGGATCCCGATCGCCGTCCCGATGATCACTCCCGTCACCGCGATGGCGAGCCCTGCGAAGCCCTTCGTGGTCTGCGTGTTCTTCTCTTCCATGGTTCACCGCCTCCGATGTGTCTTGGCCTTCAAATACACTTAAGCATATATTCAAGACACCCTAGAAGTGTAGCCGAACTCCTTGATGGACCGGGGATCCTTGCGCCAGTTCTTTCGGACCTTGACCCATATCTCCAGCTCCGCTCTCCGGCCGAGGAAAGCCTCGATAGCCTTCAGGCTCGCCTTGCGCAGCTCGCTGATCGCCTTGCCGTTCTTGCCGATCAGGATCGCCTTCTGCGGGGGGCGCTCCACGTAGACCGTGACGCGGATGCTGTCCTTGCGGCCCGCGCGCTCCCGGAACTCCTCGAGGACGACCGCGCTCGCGTGCGGGATCTCCTCGTGGTACTGGTTGAAGATCTCCTCACGGACGATCTCGGCCGCGAAGAAGCGCTCCCATCGGTCCGAGAGCTGGTCCGTCCCGTAATAGGCGGGGGACTCCGGGAGGCTCTTTACGATCGCGGTGAGCAGGGCGTCGACGCCGTCGCCTTTGAGCGCGCTCAGGATGTGCGTCCCTGAGACGGGCAGCTCCTTGGCGTAGAGCGCCGCGACGGACTCCGCCTTGCGGAGGCCGGCCTTGTCCACCTTGTTGACGGCGAGGATCAGGGGCTTGCCTCGCGCCGCCAGCCTGCCGAGCCCGGCGAGCGTCTCGGGGGCCGGGGGCGAGGGCGCGACCAGCAGCACGATGATGTCCGCGTCCTGCCGCACGGCGCCGTGCGTGGCGTGGATGAGCGCGTCCTGGAGCTTGTCCTCGGCGCGCTCGAGCCAGCCCGGGGTGTCCAGCAGGCAGAGCTGCCAGCCCTTGCCGTTCAGGATGCCCACCAGCTTGTGGCGCGTGGTCTGCGGCTTCGGCGAGACGATCGAAAGCGGGAACTTGAGGAGCGCGTTGAGCAGCGTGGACTTGCCGGCGTTCGGGGGGCCGATCAGGGCCACGAACCCGGACTTGAACGGGGACTGCGGCGGCTTGCTCATACAGGGATGGTATCAAAGATGGAGTAAGAACGACATTCTTCCGACGGAATCCTCGATAACGCAGAGGACTGAGCGCCGGAGGGCAAGCCTCCGGCGCTGACTGCTTGCCTAAACAGGGGTTTTATGGGACAATGAGCCGTCGTTGAGGCTATTCCCCGCGGGAGGTTCATGCCATGTTCGGTCTTTCTCCGATAGTAGTGATCGTCGTCATCCTCGCGTTCACCTGTATCAAGATCCTCAAGGAGTACGAGCGCGGCGTCGTCTTCACGCTCGGGCGCTTCTCCGGCATCAAGGGACCCGGCCTGATCATCCTTTTCCCGGGCATCCAGCAGATGAACCGCATCAGCCTGCGGACCATCGTCCTGGACGTCCCGCCGCAGGACATCATCACCCGGGACAACGTGACGGTGAAGGTGAACGCGGTCGTGTACTATCGCGTGATGGACGCCGGCAAGGCGGTGCTCCAGGTCGAGAACTTCTACTACGCCACCAGCCAGCTGGCCCAGACCACGCTGCGCAGCGTGCTCGGCAAGATGGACCTCGACGACCTGCTCAGCAACCGCGAGAAGATCAACATGGAGCTGCAGCAGATCCTCGACCAGGATACCGAGCCGTGGGGCGTGAAGGTCTCGAAGGTCGAGGTCAAGAACGTCGACCTCCCCGAGTCCATGCAGCGGGCCATGGCCAAACAGGCCGAGGCCGAGCGAGAGCGCCGCGCGAAGGTAATCCACGCGGAAGGCGAGCTCCAGGCCTCCGAGAAGCTGTCCCAGGCCGCGGTGATCATCAGCAGGGACCCGGCCGCCATTCAGCTGCGCTACCTGCAGACCCTGACCGAGATCTCCGTGGACAAGAACTCCACGGTGGTCTTCCCGCTGCCGATGGACCTCATCAAGGCCTTCATGCCGAGGGCCGGAGGCGCCGACTAGGGTCGATTGGGCGGGTCAGGCGGGCGGGGACGAGCCATGATCGGGCTTTACGTCCATATACCGTTCTGTTCGGTCAAGTGCTTCTACTGCGACTTCGTCGCCTTTTCGGGGCAGGGAGGCGCGGCCGAGCGCTACGTGAGGGCCCTTCTGCGGGAGGCCGTCCTCTATCCGAGCCTCCGTCCCGAGACCCTCTACATCGGCGGGGGGACGCCGAGCGAGCTCACGGCCGTCGAGCTCGACATGCTGCTGCGGGGCCTTTCGGACCGCTACGGGGACTTGGCTTCCCTGCGCGAGGCGACGATCGAGGCCAGCCCCGAGAGCGCCGATGCCTCCAAGCTGGACGTCTTGCGGCGCGGGGGGGTGAGCCGCGTGAGCTTCGGCCTGCAGACCACCCAGGACCGCCTCCTTAAGGAAATCGGACGCAAGCACACGTGGGCGGACTTCGCGCGCGTCTATCGCGAAGCCCGGGCGCGCGGCCTGTCGGTGAACGTGGACCTCATGTTCGGGCTTCCGGGCCAGAGCCAAGCCGAGGCGCTGGAGAGCCTGGACCGGATACTGGACCTGGGGCCCGACCACCTCTCGCTCTACGGCCTGCAGGTGGAGGACCGGACGCTCTTCGCCAAGCGCCGGGTGGACGTGGACGACGGGTTCGCGCGCGATATGATGGAGGCTTCGATCCAACGGCTGCGCGAGGCCGGGTTCAAGCACTACGAAATCTCGAACTTCGCGCGGCCCGGCAAGGAGTCCGTTCATAACATCAACTATTGGCTTGACGGCCCCTATCTCGGGCTGGGCTGCGGGGCGGCGGGCTATATGGACGGCGCGCGCTATCAGAACGAGGACCGCCTGAAGCGGTATCTGGAGCGCGTCGAGGACGGGCGGCGCCCCGTCGCCCATCAGGAGCGCCTTGAGGGCAAGGAGAAGCTCGGGGAGACGCTGATGCTGGGGCTCAGGCTGATCGACGGCGTCCCGCTGACCAGGGAGATGCGGACGGCCTTCCGCGGGGAACTCAAGCGGCTGATCGAGCGCGGTCTCGTGGTCCAAGAGGCCGCCGAGCGTTCGGAGCGTCCGCCCCTGGCGCGGCTGAGCGCGGAGGGGGTCTTTTGGGCCAACGAGGTCTTCCGCAGCTTCGTCCCTCCTTTCGACGACGATATCGGAGATCCCGCGGATCCGCGGACGGATCTTCCGCATTCCGTGCTCGCCGAGGAAAAATCATGAAAACATTCGTCCTGGACACCAACGTCATCATCCACGACCCCGAGGCCATGTTCGCCTTCGTGGGCTCGAAGGTCGCCATCCCGCTGCCGGTCATCGAGGAGCTCGACGGCTTCAAGCGCAGCAACGACGAGCGCGGCCGCAACGCGCGCCTCGTCGCCAGGGCTCTCGACGGCCTGCGCAAGAAGGGGAAGCTCTCGGACGGGGTCCGGCTCGAGCACGGCGGCAGCCTGAAGGTCGAGATGGTCCACGCCAACGGCCTGCCGGCGCCCTTCAGCATGGACTCCAAGGACAACATGATCCTTAGCGTCGCCCTGTACCTGCGCGAGAGGAAGGAAAATGTGGTGTTCATCTCCAAGGACATCAACCTGCGCATCAAGGCCGAGGCGGTCGGGATCGAGACCCAGGACTACGAGAAAGAGAAGGTCAAGGTCGCGGAGCTTTACGACGGGTGGAAGGAGCTTCAGGTCGCCAAGGAGGACATCAACCGGTTCTATAAAGACAAGCGCCTGGAGTCCGGCGAGTTCCTGCCGAACGAATGCGCCGTCCTCAAGGGACTGGAAGACCCGTCGGCCAGCGCCCTGGCCCGCTACGACGCGAAGGGGAAGGCCCTGGTCCCGCTCCGGCGCGCCGACTCGGCTCCGTGGGGCCTGAAGCCCTTGAACACCGAGCAGCGCTTCGCGCTGGAGCTGCTGCTCGATCCCGATGTCCAGCTGGTGACGCTCGTGGGCCTGCCGGGCTCGGGCAAGACCCTGCTGGCCTTGGCCGCGGGCCTCGAGCAGGCCATGGGGGAGGGGGATAGGACGTACCGGCGGGTGATGGTGGGGCGCCCGGTCATCCCGGTGGGCCGCGACATAGGCTTCCTTCCCGGGACCAAGCAGGAGAAGCTGAGCACGTGGATGGGGGCCATCTTCGACAACCTCGAGTTCCTGCTGGACCGTCCTCGGCGCGAGGAGACCAACGTCGACATCCAGATGATGCTCGACGACGGCAGGCTCGAGGTGGAGGCGGTGACCTATCTCCGCGGCCGCACCCTGCCGAACCAATACATCCTCATCGACGACGCCCAGAACCTGACGCCGCACGAGATCAAGACCATCATCTCGCGCGTGGGCCGCGGATCGAAGATCGTGCTGACGGGCGACCCCTACCAGATCGACAACTACTACCTGGACTCGGCCTCGAACGGGCTATCCAACCTCGTCGAGCGTTTCAAGGGGCAGTCCCTCTACGGCCATGTCTGGTTCTCGAAGGTCGAGCGCTCGACGCTCGCCGGGCTCGCCGCGGAGCTGCTCTAGCAGCCCGTGGCAAAAGTCTTCCGGGGCCTGCAATCGCCTGGAAGCGGCCTGCGCCTGCGTTGCTCCTCGGTCACATCCCGTCGAGGGATGCTCCCTCGTCGCGCCTTGGCTCGGCTCGCTCCAGGCGATTTCGCCAT
>JBDREN010000068.1:0-2610 GCA_043819795.1 Elusimicrobiota bacterium | reverse complement strand
CCGCGACCGCGGCCTTCATCATGGTCGGGGTCGTCATGAGCGTGGCGGGGCTCCTCGACATCATCGAGCCCTACGTCGTCTTCCCGGTACAGCGGCGACGCTAGTACTCCGACCGCCTGAAGGCGGTCGGAAATCATGATCAGGCTTGGGGGCGCTTTCCCCTTGCTTTCTTCTGACAGGCGTGCCAAGGCCCTGGATCGCCTATCAACGGAGTTCGAGGAGAATTTGGCCGGATTTCATCCGGCCAAGACACTAGGAGCCTGAGCAATTAGTCGGCGCCATCACTGGGCTCATGAGCCAGAAAAGTTCGGCCCCTTTTATGGGTCCGGACTTCCTCCGGTGAAAGTGCGGACCCGATAAAGGGTCCGTACCTTGTCCGAACACGGTAGTGACCCGTCAAAGGGGCGCTCTGGCCGGGGGTAGCCTGGATTTGACACGAGCAACGAGTCGCGCGCGCCCGCGCCCCCTGGCCGCGCGGGCACGCCTGGCTCTCAACTGTACCCGGGTACAGTTGATACGAGCCATGAGCCCATCATTTCGATACTGCGCCCTGATTTCTCGACGAGAACCGATTTGTCCTCCGACGAGAAAAGTCGTAAACTTGGGTGCATTCCGAGCACGGAGACGCCGATGTTTCGACCTTACCGCCAGGACCAAAGCTACCTCCTACCGCCGAGTCTGGGCGACTTCCTCGATGAGACTCATCCGGCGCACGCGATCAACGACATCATCGAGAAGATTGACCTCTCGACCCTGATGAGTCGCTACGGCAAGATGGGACAGCCTGCGTACCATCCGCGGATGATGGTGAAGGTCATCCTCTACGGGTTCACGGTTGGGGTCTTCAGCTCTCGGAGGCTGCAAAGAGCCTGCCAAGAGAACCTGGCCTTCAAGTACCTGGCCGGGATGGAGACCCCGGCGTTCAAGACCTTCATCGAGTTCCGCAAAAGGCACCGTGACGACATGAAGGCGGTGTTCGTGGAGACGGTGAAACTGGCGCGCGAGCTGGGATTGGCCCGGCTGGGAGCGGTTGCCTTGGACGGCTGCAAGATGGCGGCGGACACCTCGAAGCACAAGGCGATGAGCTACGGACGCATGCGGGAGGAGGAGGGTAGGCTCCGAGAGGAGATGGCGGGACTGCTCAAACAAGCGGACGAGGCGGATGCCCGCGAAGATGATGAGGATGGGCCGGATGACGACGGATATGGCTTGAAGAAGGAACTGGCGCGTCGTGAGAGCCGGCTCAAGAAGATCGAAGCGGCTAAGGCGGCGCTGGAAGAGCGGGAGAAGAAGTCCAACCCGGGAAAGCCCATCGACCCCAAAAAGCAGATTTCCTTCGCCGACCACGACGCGCGGTGCCATGCGAAGAAAGGCTCCGGTGCCCGGTACGTCCACAACAGCCAGGCGGCCGTGGACATGGAGAGTCAGATCATCGTTGAGAACCACATCGAGGACACGGTCCAGGACGCCAATGCGGCCAAAGAAACGCTGGAGAATATGAAGGGGGACTTGGGGGAAACCCCGGACGATCTGGTGGCGGACGCGGCCTACGGGAATCAGCATACCGTCGATAGCTGCCGGGATCACGGAGTCACCCCGGTTTGCGCTGTTTCGCGGGAAGGGAAAGAGGGGAAGGCCGGCGCGGCCATCGACGAGTTTTCCTATGACGGCGAAAGGAACGATTTTACCTGTCCCCATGGTGCCGTCTTTGAGTTCAGCCACGAGTGTCCTAATGGGGAGCAAGTCATGTATGGGAGTCGGGAGCCCCTGTCCTGCGGCTGTGCCCACTACATGGTAAAAGATGGACGGGGCAGGTTGAAGGTCCATAAGGGGCACTTCGCTAAGCGAGAACTGAAGCTAATTATGGAGGGGAAGAAAGAACTGTATCGGCGCAGGAAGTGCACCGTGGAGCCTGTCTTCGGACAGATCCAAGTCGGCATGGGTTTTCGGCGCTACTTTTACCGGGGACGGTCGAATGTGCGCAGCGAATGGAATCTGGTTTGTGCCGCGTTCAACGTGAAGAAGATCACGGCCCTGTTGAGGGCCGGGAAGGCGTGTCTTGGGCGAGATAGCATGAGGGCCAATGACCGTTACCTACTGCGTCCGGACGCAGTGGGTAACGGTCGAACCGTCGGCTGGAGGAAGAGTCTTTTTGACTCTTTTTGGCGCAAATTCGCGAAACCTGAGCGATTGTACCTCGAACTGGTTGCCGCAATAAACGGCGAGGGAGCGCCGTTGATGCAATATGCTTGAGCTATCGCCGGTGATTCGAAGTAATTGCTCAGGCTCCTAGGGAGGTCGATATGCCGGACGATGATGACCGGGAAGAAACGGTCGAAGAGCTCTTCCGGGCATGCGCCCGGTTGGATGATGCGGACCTCATCAGGGGTCTGGAAGGGCTCGTGTCGCGGGAGAAGGAGTCGCTGGCGGACGTCCTCGTCCACCTCTCGGAGTTCGACTGCCGGCTGCTCCACGGGGACCAAGGTTGCTCGTCGGCCTACGTCTTCTGCACGCGGAAGCTGGGATACTCCGAGGGAGCGGCCTACAGGAGGATCTACGCTGCCAGGGCGGCGCGCAGGTTCCCGATGGTGCTGGAGCTCGTCAGGGCGG
>JBDREN010000067.1:0-20645 GCA_043819795.1 Elusimicrobiota bacterium | reverse complement strand
GTCGGCGTCTTGGCCCACGCACAGCCCCGCGTCGCAGTAGCTGCCGTGCAGGTTGATCGTCCCGCCCTCGGCGATCCGCAGCTGGAGCGGCGCGGGGTCGTCGCCGTAGGGCTCCACGCCCAGGCCGGAGGTCCGCACGTGAAGCCTGCCCGGCAGGTGGCCGCCCGAGGCGTCGACCGTGTCCACCACGAGGCTCGCATACTGAAAATCGAAAGCAAAGAGCACCCCCGTCGCTCCGGGTGTGGACTCATCCGAGATCAGGTCGCCGGTACGGGTGTCTATCGTATAGGTGTGGCCCTGCTGCACGGTCACCTCAAGGGTCCGGCCGACGTAGAGGCCCCCGTCGTAGAACTGTCCGCCCAGGCACACGGTGGCGCCGTCGGCCATGTTGAGCGTCTGCTGGCTGGGGTGCCACTCGTGCGGCGTTATGCCCAGCCCTTCCGTGCAGGAGAAGACTTGGCCCGCAAGAGCGCTGCCGGACGTGTCCACCGTTTGGAGGTTGACATCAATGAGCTCCTCGGCAAAGCCGTAGCTGGGGAAGGCGAGGAGCAGCGGAAGAATGTTCGCGGCCAGGAAAGGGCTCTTTTTTGTTTTCATATGGTCGTATTACGGGGCATCCGGATTGTCAAGGCCGATGTCGCACCCCATCAGATATGGCCGGTTTTGCGGGGCCGCGGCGCCTTGCATGGTCTGGGATTGAGCTGCAGACGAGGTTGCCGCCAGGAACGTCCAGACCGGAGACAAACGACTGAGTGTTTCAACCACCTACGTATAGAATACCACAAAACCGGCCCCTTCCCACGGCAAAAAGGCGCCGGAGCCAAGCGGCGACTTGTGTGACTCATCGGGCGCGCTGAATCGCATGCTTTCGCTGCTGAGGACTCGACCTTTACTTGTGATGAATCCGGAAGCGCAATAAGTTGTAGACTGAGCCATGCCCGCAGGCCGACCCTTGAGCCGAAAGAAAGCGCGTTCGCAAGCTCGATCCGAAAGCGGGGGCTCTCGGGGCGGTCTGTTCTTGCGCATGCTTGACTGCGCCCCCTATCTGGTGTTCTTCCTCGCGCTGGCCGTGCGCCTGGCCTATCTCTGGAGCGTGCGGGGGACGCCTGTCATCGAGGCGCCGGTGCTGGACGCCGCGTTCTATCACGACTGGGCGCTGCGCATCTCGCAAGGCGAGTGGACGACAGGCGGGGTGTTCTTCATGACCCCGATCTATCCGTACATGCTGGCCGTCCTTTACGCCCTTTTCGGCCCGAGCCTCTGGGCCCCGCTTATCCTGCAGGCCTTTGCGGGGGCCGCGCTCTGCGCGTTGATCGAGTCCGCGGCGCGCCGTCTGTTCTCGCCCGGGCCCGCGCTCCTGGCGGGATTGTGGGCGGCCTTCTACGGCCCCTTCGTGTTCCATGACGGGGTCCTGATGAAGGAATCATGGATCGCGCTGGCGAACATGGCGGCGCTTCTCATGCTCCTTGGCCAGGAGGGCTCATCCGGCCCGCGCCTGCGAGTGATGCTGGGCGCGGGAGTCCTTATCGGGATCTCCGTCCTGTTCCGGCCCAATATCTTCCTCTGGGTCCCGCTCTTGGCCTGGTGGTCGTGGCGGCGATACGGCCGCCGGGCGGCCGTCGCTTTCCTGGTCCTGATAGCCGGGATCGCGATCGCGGTGTTCCCTCTCACGTTGCGCAACCGCCTGGTCGGGGGCGAGTGGGTGATCACCGTGGCCAGCGGAGGGATGAATCTTTGGACCGGCAACAACCCGGAGGCCACGGGTACCTACTACGGGGCGCCTTTCGTGAGCAGCCAGGTCCCTGAGAAAGAACAGGAAGAGTTCCGGCTCGAAGCCTCGCGGCGCGCGGGTCGCGAGCTGACGCTCGCCGAGTCGTCGAGGCATTGGCGCGACGAGGCGCTGCGGTTCGCGCTCCGCTCCCCGGGGAAAGCCATCCGGATCTGGTGGAGGAAGTGGGCCTATTTCTGGCATTCATGGGAGATTCCTTCCAACCTGAACTACTATGTGGCGAAAGACAGCTCCCCGGTCCTCAAAGCCCTGGTCTTCGGCTTCGGCTGGCTGGGGCCGCTGAGCATCCTCGGGCTGCTGCTCTGCCGGCGGGGGCTGCCGGACCGGCTATGGCTTCCGTTCAGCCTGCTCGCCGTGCAGCTCGCCACCAACCTGGTATTCTTCACCCACGCGGCCTACCGGATCGCCGCCGTGCCGATGCTCTTCCTTTTCGCCGCGGGGGCCTTGCGCGAGGTCCGGGCCGCCTACGAGAACAGGCGGTCCGGGGCGTTGGCGGCGGCGTTGGCGATCCTGGCGGCGGGCGCCTACTTCTGCAACCGCCCCGTCGCGAGGATCGAGGGAATGAGCAAGGAGATGGGGTATTTCACCTGCGGCCTGGAATACCAGAAGCAGGGGCGATACGCCAAAGCCGAGGCCATGTACCGCAGGGCCCTCAGGACCAACCCGGATTCCACCATGATCCTCAAGAAGATGACCGAACTCTATCAGAAGATGGGCCGCGAGGAATCGGCCCGCGAGTCCCTGGCCAGGGCCCTTCGGTCGAAGACGGCGGCCGGGGCCGCGGCGGAGTCGCAAGAGCGAGCCACCCAGCTGTTCCTCGAAAAACGCTACGAGGAAGCCGCGGCGGCCTTCGGCCGCCTGATCGAGTCGGACCCCGACAACGCCCACAGCAACCACAACAACCGGGGGCTGGCCTATCTCAGGATGCGCGACGTGGCCGCGGCCGAGGCCGATTTCCGCAAGGCCGCGCAGCTCAAGCCGGACTACGCCCCGGCCCGCTACAACCTGGGGCTCGTGCTGCTAAAGCGGGGGAGGACAGCCGAGGCCGTCCGCGAGTTCGAGGAGACCCTTCGCATCGAGCCCAACCACGTGAGGGCCCGGCAAAAGCTGGACGAGCTGCGCTGAGGATGCCGGCCCTTTAGGCGATCCCGGCCGGGAACCCGGAGGGAAGGCCGCGTCTCAGCGGCCTTGTCCGCCGTCCATCAGGCGCCGGACCCTGGACATGTTGCGCCGGATGACCGTGTTCTCGGGGGCCTCGGCCGACGCTTTGCCGTAGTATTCGTAGGCCTTCTCGTAGTCCTTCCTTTCTTCGTAGAGCCTTCCGACGTTATTCAGGGCGACGTAGTTCCCCGGAAGGATCTTCAGCGCCATTTGATAATGATACAGGGCCTTGTCATGGTTTCCCATCTTCCGGTAGACCATGCCCAGGTTGATGTGCGCGGGGGTCTGGTTGAAGGATATCTTGAGCGACTCCAAGAGAGCCTCCTCCGCGAGCTCCAGCTCGTCGAGGCGCAGGTGCGCCACCCCCACGTTGGTGTAGGCGTCCGAGGCCTTGATCCGTCCCTCCCGGGTCGAGAGATCGGCGCCTTTGGCGATCTCCTTGAAGCGGTCCTTCTGGACCCGGAGGTAGGCTTCCTTGGTCCTGCGGGGGATCACGTCGTCGTCGCTGAGGTCCTCCTTCGCGACCCGCCACAGTCCTTCCTTCGCCTCTTTCAGGACCTCGACGTCCGTGCCGGGGAACATCTTCCCGAGCTCGATCACCCGGCGGAACTCCCGCTCCGCGCTCTTGGGGTCCTTCTCTTCGACCAGCCTGCCCAGCTCCAGGCGGCTCTTGGGATCGTACGGGTTGAGCTCCACGCTCCGGCGGAATTCCAGCTCGGCCAGGTCCCGGCGCCCGGCCTGCTTGTGCATGTCGCCCAAGGTCGCCCTGATCTGGTGGGAGTCCGGCAGAAGGTCGCGGGCGCTCTTGACCGCGGCGACCCCGAGGTCCAGCCTGCCCGTCTCCCCCAGGAGGATCCCCATGTCGTGATACGCCTCGGCTTGGCATGGCTCTTGAAGGACGGCCGACCGGTACTTCTCCAGGGCGCGGTCGTGCCGCTTCATTTTGTGATGGTGCTTCGCGGCGTAGTAATCGGACGGGAACCGCTCCGCGTAGCTGAAATCGTAGAGGGGGAAGTTGATCACAAAGATCAGGCCCAGAAGCACGAGGCCCTTGAGCGCGAACGCCTTCGGCCGCCATTCCAAAGCCGGGCCGGCCCAATCGCGGAGCCCCGCGGCCGCCAGGACGCAGAAAAGCGGGGTCACGGGGATGCGGTAGCGCGCGCGGACGTGGAAGGCGATGATGGTGAGGGCGTATACGATGACGGTCCCGCCCAGCCAGAGCGCGGCCCGCCTGTTCGTCTTCAGCGCTCCATACCACCCAAGGATGGCCAGGGGGCAGATCAAGCCGAACGGGAACGAAAAAGGACCCCACCGGAACATGAGGACGCGGAGGATCCAGGAGCCGCCGCGGTGAAGCCCCACGTCCTCGTTGGGCATGAACTCGTAGCCGCCGAAGAATATCACGGTCTTCTTGAAGACGAGCTTGACCCACCGCCAGGGATGCTCGGCGATGAACCGGAACGCCCGGCCGTAGAACCAGCGCGAGCCCTCGTAGGAGCGCGCCAGGCCGGCCTCCAAGAGGGGCTTCTTGCTGGCCGTCTCCCACTCGGCGCCGGGGAACATGGCGGTAAGCCTGTCCATCCCCTCGTGGTTGCCGATGTAGAAGTTCCAGCCGCCCTGCGAGGAGACGAACGTGAACGCGCCTTCCCTGACGTAGTTGCGGTAGGAGACGTACGACAGCAGGACCGCGAGCGGCAGAAGAAGGGAGGCCAGGCACCTGAGCAGAGCCGGCCGGCGGAGTCCGGCCCTCGCCAGGAGATAGACGGCCAGGGGGGCGTAGATCAGCATGGACTCCCGGGTCAGGATGCTCAAAGCCAGCAGCAGGCCCGCCCAGAACCAGCGGACGGCGGACGGGACGGCGGCGGCGAGGTGCAGCAGGAGCACGAAGGCGCTCATGGCGAGCGCCAGGGCGGGCTCGCGGTAGAAGTCGCCCTCGTAGAAGATCATGGGGCCGTAAAGCGCTATGAACAGCGAAGCCAGCAGCCCCACGCGGTGGCTGAAGAACCTCCGGCCGAGCAGATAGACGACCACCGCATGCATGGCTCCCATGGCCATCTGGACCATGTGCGCCCAATAGCGGCTGGAATCGAAGATATTGTAGATCACGGCGAGGAGATAGGCGTAGCCGGGCGCCTGATAGAAGGCCGAGAACCGGTAGGAGTCCTCGCTGGTGAACAGCGCGCGGGCCAACGCGTCGTACTGCTGGGGGTCGATGACAGGGTCGTCGAAGTAGGGCAGGGCCTCGATGTGGCCCAGGTAGAGCAGGCGGACCGCCAGGGACAGCGCGAAGACCGCCAACAGGTAGAGCGGCGTCTTGTAGCTGTCGATATGACCCGACCGTTCCTTGAGCGAGGCGACGGTCTCCCGGAGAGAAGCCGCGATCCCCGAGAGGGGGCCGCTCTTCTTTGGATGGTCAGCGGCTCGTTTTCTCTTCATCAGTAGCCTGTTTTATCAAAAGAGGGAATCCCGCGCGAGCCCCCTCGGGTGCGCTCTTGGAAAGCCCGCGGGAAAACACCTATACTCGGGAATGGCTTTGCGCCTTTGCCTGCTCGCCTCGCTGCTGGGCTTCTTGAGCCCGCGACCGCTCTTCGCCGACGGGATGATGATCGTCGCCGAGCCGGTCGAGCCTAAGGAGTACGCCGATCGCTGGGATTTCCACGAAGAGAGCGACCAGCAAGCCCACATCAGCTACGAAGACGGCGTCGAGACCATGATCCTGCGCGTGGGCATGGAGCGGCCCAACCTCAAGGATCTCATCTGGATCTTCCCGGTGCCGTCGGAGCCCGCGCGGGTCGACATCGATGTGACGACCGATTACCCGGAGCTGGAGGGCGAGGAGATCACGAAGAAAGTGAAGTCCGCCGTGTATCTCAACGTGAAAGGGCTGCGGGCGACCCAGGTCCATCTTCCGTTCCTGGGACTGGCGGAGAATAATTCTGGGAAGCTGTTCTTCGGACTCCTCGCCATGGCGATGGGGTGGACGATGGGCAGCACCGTGGAGGACTCCGCCGATGTGGTCGTGCATAAGCATATCGAAAAGGAAGGCATCGCCTCCGAGGTCGTCACCGCGAGAACCTCCGCCGGCCTCTACGGTTACCTGAAGAGCAAGGGCCTCCCCGCCCGGAAGACGATGATCCCGGTCCTCGACCATTATATCGGCAAGGGATACTCGTTCGTGGCCTCCTGGATCAAGAAGTCGACGGGAGGAGAAAAACGCCGCGGCATTTCAGTGTCGTTCCCCACAGAGAAGCTCTTTTTTCCGCTGCTGCCGACCAGCGTCTACGGCGACCGGGAGATCCCGATCGTTGTGCGGGTGATCGGCCATGTCACGCCCTTGATGTCCCATGATATGCGGGACTTTTCCAAGGTGGAATATTTCCTGCAAGGCAGCTCCCTGAAGTACACGAAGATCGAGATCAACGCTCCGGCGAAACGGTTGACCGAAGACCTTTGGCTCCTCCCCAAAGCGCCGCTGAGAGCCCGATATTACTCGTTTCTGGGCGCGCATCCATTCGTAACGGGCATGGCTCACCTGCTGGGCAGCATGCTTTGCGCCGGGTTCCTTGTCGGGTGGCTCGTGTTCAAGGAGTGGCGGAACCGAAAAGGGGTCCTCAAGATGTTGGTGCTGGCCTCATGCAACTGCCTGACGATCCTGGGATTGCTCCTCGTGACCGCGCTCATCAAGACCAAAGGGCTCGAAGGCGAGGAAAAGGCGGCGGTCGAGGCAAGGCGGGCTAAGGGCTCACGTTTTTGGGCAGCTATCCATGCGTGGGTCTATCAGGCGATGGACCCCAGGAAGCTCGTGTACATACCGCTCTACTCCATAGTGTTCCTGCTCGCCGTGGAATGCTTCGCCCGGGCCCTGGTGGCGTGGCCATGAGCGCATCCGGCGGGGCCGAGGTGCAGGCGGCGATCGTGGCGCTGATCAGCCTGTGGGCGGCGGCCTGCGCCTACCTCTATATCTCCCAAGCGCGCGACGGGGTGGCGCGGGTGAAGCGCTATTTCGCGGCCTGTCTGATGACCTCCGTTCCGGTATACGGCCTTTGGGTGATCATAAGCGTCGGGGTGAGGGCCCGCCCGAAGCTGTATGAAATTGTCCCGGGAATCCTGGAGTTCGGCCTCAGGGACCTTGTTTTCGTTCCTTTTGTCGTCTTGTTGACCTTCCTGGCAGCCTGCGTCCTGTTGCTGCCGGTCCTGGCGCTGTCCTTCATCTCCCCGGATGAAAGAAACGCCTGGCGCAAAGCGGCGCTTTTGGGCGCGCTGTGGGGGGTCTTCTTTGCCCCGCCCTTTCCCACCCGGTTCGCGACCTGGAACGCGGTCCTGGTTCCCGGCGCATTCGCTATCCTGGCCCCGCTCTTGCTGAAAACCAGGGTCGTGTATGAGCGCTTGCGCGCGACAAAGCTGAGAGGCGCGAGGGCATGGGCGTTCGCGGGCCTTGGGCTGGGGGCTCTGCTCTTCGTGTTCGCGCGGCATCAACACTCCCGCATGCCGAGGCCCGGCTGGCCGATCCCCGCTTTGGTCGACGCGCTCAGGAGCGGCGATATGACCGTTGGTTGGCTCGCCCGGGAGGTCCTATCCGAGCTTGATCCGGCATCGAGGCGCAAGGCGGTCATATTCCTCGTCCAGGGAATCGAGAATGAGAGCCCCGAAGTCCAGCGCCGGGTGGTCCGCGCATTGAGTCGGCGCGCCCTGCAAACCAAGGATGCCATGCACGCGTTGAGCAAGATGCTCAAAGAGGCGAGCGATCCCGACATTCGCGCAGATGTCGCCAGAACACTGGGAGAGTCCTCCGCGGAGGAAGCCGTCCTCGCCTTCGTGGGCGTGCTGGGAGATCGAGATCCCTCCGTGCGTAGCGCGGCGATCCGGGCGCTGCGCAAGCTTCTGTGGGCCGCACACACAAGCGGTCGGCGGGGGGCGGCGGAAGAAGAATGCAAATCGCTTCTTCGCCGTCATGGCTCCGTGGCCGCGCTCATCAGGGTCTTGAGGGATGACGAGGACAGTGATGTCCGTGTGTCGGCCGCCAGAATGTTGGGCGGGTTCGAAGAATCATCCCCCGCCCTGATCGAGGCGGTGGCGGACGGAAGCTCCCGTGTCCGCGAGGCCGCGATCGATGCTTTGAAGGCTGTCGCGCCGCGAATGGAACGGACCGTGAGCGCGCTTGTCGACAGGCTCGAGCGAGGGGAGGACGCCGGGGTGCTCGCCGGGGTGGTTAAGGCCGCGACCGCGTTGGACGCCAAAGAGGCCGTTCCCGTCCTCATCCGAGCGATGGAGTATGAAGACCCTGGGATCCGCGCCGAAGCCGTTGCCGCGCTCGGCAGGTTCTGCACCATGGAGGCCGTCGCCGCTCTTGTCCGGGCCTCGTCGAACGGGGACGCGGAGATCCGCCGCCAAGCCGCCGGCGCGCTGGATGAATGCCGCGCGAGCGGATCCGTCCCATTCCTTGTCCGGGAGTTGGGAGATCCCGACCGCGAAGTCCGCCGCAAGGCGCTGGAAGCCCTGCGCGCACGCGGTCCGTCGGCCCAAGATGCCCTGCCTTTGCTGATAAGGGCCTTCGAGAAAGAGAGTGATTGGAGTCTCCGGCCGACAATACTCGAGACTTTGGTGTCCGTCGGCGGGGAGCGATCCGTGCGCGGTGTGATCCGCCTCATGAAGGGGACGGACCCCGGCATGCGCTCCGGGGCTGCCCGCAGGCTGCGAGACATGGGGCGACCGGCCGTGTCCTCGCTTGTCGAGATCCTGCGCGCGGACGAAGACGCGGCGATGCGACGGACCGCTGCCGAGACTTTGGGCGAGCTGCGCGCCACTCAAGCCGTCCCCGCCCTCATTCAAGCGCTCGAGGACGGGGACACCGGCGTAGGCCACACTGCGGTCCTCGCGCTGGGACTGATCGGTCCGCCCGCGAAGGAGGCCGTGCCCGCGCTTGTGGGGATCCTCAATAAGGAGAAGCGATCGCGGATCGGCGACAGTTCATCCTGGTCGTTGGGAAGGATCGGGACTCCCGAGGCGCTCGAGGCGGTCAAGCGCCACCGCAGAGAATCCCGCTGACCGTCATGACGGCGTCATCGGACTGACACCCGCCTCAAAATGCGCTAGACTTTTTTCGCTTATGGACCGTCTGACGCGCAGGTATATCGAGCTGGACGAGACGTACGCGGCGCGCGGGTACGCGCCGCTGCCCGTTGTCCTGACGCGCGGCAAGGGCGTGTTCGTATACGACGTGAGCGGCCGGCGGTACTTCGACATGCTCAGCGCCTATTCGGCGCTGAACCAGGGGCACAACCATCCCGCCATCGTCCGGGCGGCCAAGGCCCAGATGAGCCGGCTTTCGCTCACCTCGCGCGCGTTCCATAACGACCTGATGGGCGCATTCCTCAAGAGGCTCTGCCGCCTCGCGCGCGCGGACATGGCCCTTCCCATGAACTCGGGGACCGAAGCGGTGGAAACGGCAATCAAGGCGATCCGGCTCTGGGGCTACCGGCGCAAGGGCGTCCCGAGGAATAAGGCCGAGATAGTGGTGGCCGCCGGCAACTTCCACGGCCGCAGCACGACGATCGCGGGCTTCTCGACCGATCCGACCGTCTACGAGGGCTTCGGGCCGCCCACGCCCGGTTTCAAGATTATCCCTTACGACGACCCGAAGGCCCTGGAGAGGGCCATCACGTCCAGGACGGCGGGGTTCCTCGTTGAGCCTATCCAGGGGGAGGCCGGCGTGCGCATCCCTTCGCCCGGCTACCTCAAGGCCGTGCGCCGGGTCTGCTCCCGCCGCAAGGTCCTTCTCTGCGTCGACGAGATCCAGACGGGCCTGGGCCGCACGGGCAAGATGTTCTGCGCGGACCACGAGGGAGTGAAGCCCGACCTCATTATCCTGGGCAAGGCGCTCTCGGGCGGGCTATACCCCGTTTCAGCCGTGGTGGGTCGCAAGGAGGTCCTGGGCCTGATCCAGCCCGGCACGCACGGCAGCACCTACGGCGGGAACCCTTTGGCCTGCGCCATCGGCATGGCGGCGCTCGACGTGATCGTCAAGGAGAGGCTGCCGGCGCGCTCCGCCCGGCTGGGCGCGCGTTTCCTGAGACTCCTCAAGACGCTGAAGCATCCCTTGATCAAGGAAGTCCGCGGCAAGGGACTGCTGTGCGCCGTGGAGTTCACGAAGCCTTTGGCGAAAGACTACTGCAAGCTCCTTATGCGGCGGGGCCTTCTCGCCAAGGACACCCACGAGACCACCGTCCGCTTCGCCCCGCCGCTCGTCATCGACGAGGGACAGCTCGATCGCGCCTTCGCCATCATCCGCGCCGCCCTGGACGACCTGTAGGTAAGATCGCGGAGAGTCCGTCAGGCCGGCAGACGCGGCTTGCCCCTCACCCCGACCCTCTCCCGCCGGGAGAGGGAGTAAGACCGCCCCCCTCAACGGAGCGCGATCCCTCCCCGCGGGGGAGGGACGCGGGTTAGCTCGCGGGCGAGGGAGGGCATGTCGTAGACGCGGCGCAGGGCCTCTAGGATGGCGGCCGCGTGGACCGAGACCGTGCGTCCCGCGCCGCCGGGGTAGCCGTAGTCCGAAGGCAGGGCCTGCATGTTGGAGTCGAAGACGACCCCCACCAGGCGCCCCTTGCGATCGACGATAGGGCTGCCCGAGTTGCCGCCCACGATGTCGTGGGTGCTCACGAAGTTGAGCGGCGTGGAGAGCTCCACCTTCCCGCGGGCGGCCGCGATCCGCTTGCCGAGGTCGTAGGGCGGGCGCCCGTCGAAGCCGTCGGAGCGGTCGTAGAGCCCGTAGAACGTCGTCTTGAACGGGACCTCGGTCATCTGCCACTCGTAGCCCGCGGCCCGGCCGTGGCTGAGACGCAGCGTGTAGGTCGCGTCCGGGTAGAGCGCCTTTCCGTAGAGCGCGAAGCGGGCCTTGGCGATCCGCTGGCCGTTGACCCGCTCGACGCTCTCCACGTTGTCCTCGTACCACTTGCGCATCCCGCGGTAGTGCCCGTCCACGCGGCGGGCGAGCGCGATGAGCGGGTCCTTGGAAGACTCGACCGCGGCCCGTCCGCCTTCGACGAGCGCCTTGCGGACGGCGGGCTTGTCGAGGCGCGTGCGGGCGATCGCCTCGCGCGCCGTTCGCTCCGGGCTCTTGCCGCCCAAGGCGGCGCGGACGAACGGGTCGCCTGAGCCCAGCTCGCGCAGAGATTCCCCGAGCCCGTGGGCCAGCATGGCCTCCTCGAAGTCCTTGTGCAGCGGCGCCGGCGAGAACAGCCGGAAGCGCAGGGACTCGAGCGCCGAGTCGCGGAACTCCTCGTAGCGCTTCTCGTTGGGCTTGGCGACCTCCGCGACGTAGCGCACGATCGCGCCGGCCATCCCCGTGAGGCGGTCCGCGTTCAGGCGCCGGAACGCGTAGGGGCGGAATCGGCGGGCGAGGGCCCGCCGGGCCGCCGCGATGCGCTCCCAGCAGCCGCGGCACGCGCGCGCGAGCTCGGGCCGCGCCGCGACCCGTTCCCGCAGCCGCCGGTCGGCGCCGGCCTTCCTCTCGAAGAGTCCGGGATCGAGCAGGCCCTCGTGCTCGCCCGCCACGAGCTTGGCGGCGTTCTCGAGATGAAGCCTGACGTCCTGGGCTCGACGGGCGGCCTCGGCTGCGCGGGCGCCGTAGCTGCGGATCGCTTCCAGCCGCGAGCGGCACGTCTTGAGCCGCGTGGGGAGGGCCAGGTCCCGTTGGAACTCGAGCTGGGCCAAAGTCAGCAGGCGGTAGGTGGCGCCGGGGTGCCCGGTGACGAAGAGCGGCTCGCCCTCCCTGGGCCCCGCGGGCCTGAGCGGGAAGTACCGCCGTGAGCGCGCCGGGCGCCCGCCCTCGTAGACGCGGAAGAACGCGAAGTCGAGGGAGAATCGGGGATAGGTGAAGTTGTCTCCGCTCCCGCCGAAGGACGCCGCCCGAAGCTCCGGCGCCATCACCAGCCGGACGTCGGTGTACTTCTTGTAGCGGTAGAGCCAGTACTCGCCGCCCTGGTAGAGCTCGACCACGTCCGAACGCAGCCCCGTTTTCTCGGTGGACTCGCCTTCGATGCGGGCGGTCGCGGCCTTGCGGGCCTCGTTGACCTCAGCCTCGGAGGCCCTTTGCCCGGAGGCCGCGAGCACGCGGCGGGTGACGTTCTCCATCGAGACGAGCTGGTCGATCTCGACGTCCGGGCAGCGCATCTCCCGCGAGCGCCTCGGGGCCCGGAAGCCGTCGCGGACGTGGTTCCTGGCGGGGGTGGACATCTTTTGGAGCTGGCCCATGGCCACGTGGTGGTTGGTCAGCACGAGGCCGTGGGGCGAGACGAAGCTTCCCGATCCCCCGTCGTTGAAGCGCACCGAGGCTCCGCGGGCGTGGTCCAGCCAGCGCTTGCCGGGCGCGAAGCCGTAGAGCTCGCGGAGCAGGCGCCGGGGAGGGTTGTCGAAGGTCCACATCCCCTCGTCGATGGAGAGTCCGATGTCGGAAGCCGGTATCCTGCGCATAGCGTTCAGGCGACAATTATATAACACATCGGCGCTCCAACCTTCCGACGGTCTTGGATCCCGCGAAAGATTTCCTCGGAAATCTTTCGCGGGATGCGCTTCGCAGAACTTCCAGCGGCCGCTGAACGGAGCCCCGCTTTTTTATTGTATGCTACCGGCCGATATGCTCTCGCGGAGCGCGAAAAGGAGCCTCTGGGTCCTCGGGGCCATCGTCTGCCACTTCATCCTCGGGCAGTGGTACATCAACATACATTCGGCCACCTTCGACGAGCCCATGTACATCGCGGCCGGCGCCTCCCTGTGGAGGTCCGGCGACGCGCGCATGGACCAGGACAATCCCGCGTTGGCCAAGCTCCTGGTCTCCGCCCCGCTCCTCTTCCAGAAGCTGACCGTCCCGTGGGACACGCGAGAATGGCGCGGGGGGTACCATTACGCCTTCGGCGAGCGCCTGCTCTACTTCAGCGGCAACGACGCCGACCGCATCCTCCTTTGCGCGCGCTCGGTGGGCCTCGTGCTATCGGGCCTGCTCGGCCTGCTTCTTTGGCGCTTCGCAAGGCACGCCTGGGGGGAGCTTCCGGCGGGCCTGTGCCTTGTCTTCTACTGCTTCTCGCCGACGCTCTTGGCGCACGCGGCCCTGGCGACCAACGATTTTCTCGCGGTCTTCTTCTCCGTGCTCGGGCTGATGGCGTGCCTGTCGTTCCTCGAGCGCCCGGAGCCCGGCGCGGCGCTGGGCGTGGCGGCCGCGTCCCTGGCGGCCTTCCTCTGCAAGTATTCGGCTATCCTGCTCTGGCCCGCTTATGTGCTGCTTTTCCTGAGGGCATGGGCGGCCGGGGAGATCGAAGGCAGGCCGCGGCTGCGGAGCTTCACGGCCTACGCAGTCCTGCCCTGGCTGGCCGGGGCCGCCGCCTACCTCGCGCTCTGTCCGGGCGGCTGGGAGGGCGTCGCGACGCGTCTGTGGCAGGTCACGGCGGGGGAGCATCCCTCATTCCTCCTCGGGCGCGTGTCGAAGAGCGGCTGGCTATGGTACTACGCGGCGGCGTTCCTGCTTAAGTCCACGCTGCCGGAGCTGGCCGTGGCGGCCGGGGGGATCTGGCTGCTGGTCCGAAAGCGGACGGCCCTTTCCGCCAAGGCCTGGATGCCGGCGGTGGTGGTCCTCCTCTACCTCGCGGCGGCCTCGGTCAGCCGCAAGCAGATCGGCGTGCGCTACGTGCTGCTCGTCTACCCCATGCTGGCGCTTCTCGCGGCGGTCTCGGCCGACGCCTTGGCGCGGCGCTTCCGTTACGGCAAGCAGGCCGCCGTCCTGCTGGGCGCCGGGCAGCTTCTGGCCGCGGTCGCCTGCGCTCCGCACTTCCTGGCTTACTTCAACCCCCTGGCGGGCGGCCCGGCCGGCGGCTACAAGGTCCTGGTGGATTCCAACCTCGATTGGGGACAGGAGCTCAAGGCGCTCGCCGCGTTCCATCGCTCGGAGGGAGAGCCCGAGGTGGTACTCTCCTACTTCGGGACCGCCTCCCCCGAATACCACGGGATACGGGCGCAGCAGGTGCTCTCCACCAACTCCAAGCAGCGCCGGCTGCGAAATTCCCAGAGCCCGGAGAAGGAATGGCTCGTGGTGAGCGCCACGAACCTGCAGGGCGCCTACTTCGGCCCCGACACCCTCGCCTGGCTCAAGGACATGCGGCCGATCCGCCGCATCGGGCACGGGCTCTTCGTCTACGACATCACCGGAGACGCCCCCGCCCACCGGCGCTTGGCCGAGGTCTACGCCGCCATGGGCGACGCGAGCCTCGCCTCCTGGGAAAGAGGCCGCGCCTACCTGCTGTCCTCCGGGACGGCCGGGCCGTGAGCTCCCTGCTCTTTTTCTTCCTGCTGGCCGCGCGCAATCTCGGGATATGGGGCTACGTGCTCCGGTGGCCCGCGGCCGTCACCTGGCGCTCTTTCGCGACGATCGCCGCCGACACGCTCCTGCCGCTCTTGGGGGCCGTATTCCTTCTTGCTCTCATGTGGGGCGCGGGGACCCGCATGATGGCCTGGATGGACTTGGGTCCCCGCTCGGACGGGCCGCAGGAGCCTCCGGGCGTGCTGCGCGCGTGCATGGCTTTCGGCCTGGGGCTCGGCGCGGCCGCGACGGGCGTCTTTATCCTCGGGCTTATCGGGGCCTACCGCGGCTGGGTCATGCTCGTCGCGGGCGCGGCGTTCGCCGCGCTCGCCGCGCCGGAGCTCCGGAGGCCGCTCCTTGCGGGCGGCTGGAGACCGCGTTGGGGCAGGCCGCTCCCTTTCTGGAAGGCCCTTCTCGCGGGGCTTATGGCGTACGCCGCGTGGCACGCCGCCGTCCACGCGCTCGCGCCGGTCACGCAGTGGGACGTGCTGGCGTACCATCTGGCTTTGCCCAAGCTCTACCTGCGGACGGGGGCCGTGCGGGAGGTCCCCTGGCTCCTGCACAGCCATTGGCCCCACCTCATGGAGACGCTCTACGGCGCCGCGCTGGCGTGGGGCAAGGACAACGCCGCGGCGCTTTTGCACGCGGGAGCCTGCGGGGCCTTGGTGCTGGCGGTGTTCGCGGCCGCGCGCTCCGAGCTCGACGCGTCCACGGCCTGGACCGGCGCCGCTCTGCTCGCCGCCCAGCCCGTGCTCCTTCGCCTGGCGGGAACCGCCCATTCCGACGGCGCGCTCGCGCTGTTCTATTTCCTCTGCGCCTGCGCCGTGTGGCGGTGGGCCAAGACCGGGCGGCGGGCGTGGATGGTCCTGGCCGGCCTGCTCGGGGGTTTCGCGGCCTCGGCGAAGCTGCTCGGCCTAACCCCGGTGCTCGTCCTGGCGGGATGGGCCTATCTCCGGGCGGCGCGCGCGAAGGCCGCGGACCGGTGGGCTCCGGCGGTCTTCCTCCTCTGCGCCGGGGGCGTCGTCCTTCCGTGGTATCTCAAGTCCTGGATCGGGGCGGGAAACCCGGTGTGGCCTTTCCTCTCCGGGATCTTCGGCGGGAAGTGGGGCGCTTCCGAGATCGCGGCCGCGCATCTTCGCACTGGCCACTGGAGCTGGCCGCCGGATCCGGCCGTGCTCCTGCGCTACGCCCCGCAATACCTTCTCGCGCCGGCCGCTATCCTGGTCGCGC
This sequence comes from Elusimicrobiota bacterium, assembly GCA_043819795.1. Lineage (GTDB taxonomy): Bacteria > Elusimicrobiota > Elusimicrobia > UBA1565 > UBA1565 > JBDREN01. The sequence continues at coordinate 5,118 of JBDREN010000067.1, read as the reverse complement.
TCGCCGCGTTCCGCCGGGCGCTTCCGCCGCCCTTCCTGCGTTTCCTGCTCGTGCAGGCCGCGCTGTTCGCGCCGCTCGTCTTCCGGCACAACGAGGGGTGGCGCTACTTCCTTCCGTTCTTCCCCGCCCTTGCTTTGAGCGCGGCCTGGTCCGCCGCCCGCCTCGTCGAGGCGAACCGCGCCTTCAAGGCCGCGGCGATCCTCCTGATCGCCTTCGGCCTGTATCCGGCGACCACGGTCTCGCAGAACAACCAGCTCTTCCCGGTCCTGGGCTTGCGGTCGCTCTCGGAGCCGGGCCGCGACCCCAGGGCGCTCTATCTCGAGCGGAGCCTGGACCATTACCGGTTCTTCCGCGAGGCGTCCCGGCGTCTCGGGCCCAAAGACAAGGTGCTCCTCTTTCGGGAGATCCGCGGCTATCACCTCGACGCGGACTACCAGTGGGGGGACCCGCTCAACCAGGGCATGATCGTCTACAAGGATATCCCGGATCCCGACGAGCTCTGGGACCTCCTGGGGGAGCTGGACGTGTCGCACGTGCTCGTCAACGAGAGGCTCGCCATGTACCGGCTCACCCCGGGCTATTACGACGCGCACACGCTCGAGCTGATGGAGGGCGTGCTCGAGCGGCACGCCCGGCCGGTGCTGCGGGAGGACGGGCTGGCGCTCTTCGCGCTGTAGGCGGAGCGCTCCCAAATGCGTTAATATCTTCCGCGGATATGGGAAAAGACTCGCGCAGGGTCTGGACGGCGGCCGGCCTGCATTTCTTCGCGGTGGCCGGGGTCGTGCTCGCCCGGACCTATGTGGACCTCCTGTTCCTCTCGACCTATCCCAATGCCTGGCTCCCCTACTTCTTCATGGGGCAGACGGCCGTCATCCTGCTTCTGACCTTCGGCGTCACGCCCTTGTTGTCCAAGGGCTCTCACATCAACAACTGCGTGATACTCGTCGCCACGGCCTTGAGCGTCGCGGCCTCCCGCTTCCTGCTGCCCTACGGCATAACCGGGTTCCCGTTCGCGCTGACCTTATGGCTGGCGGCGCTCTCTGTGCTGCTGGGCGTGATCTCGTGGAACGCCGTGGGCGACGCCTTCGATACCAGGCAGTTCAAGCAGAACGTGAGATGGATAAGCGCCGGCGGGAGCCTCGGCGGGCTGGTCGTGGGCCTTGCGGTCCCCGTGCTCCTTTCCTCGTTCAAGGCCGAGGCGCTCCTGTATCTGTTGACGGGGCTCATCGGCCTCTCGGCCGCGCTGGTGCTGGGGCTCAAGCCCCTTGGCGTGGGCGCCAAGAAGTCCAAGAAAGGCGGGTCGGCCTTGAAGTACCCGTTGTTCAGGAATCTGGCCATAGGCGTCTTGCTGCTGATGGTGGTGGACACCTTCGCGGACTACGCCATCAAGTCCGAGGTGGGCGCCGCCTTCAGCAAGGAGGGCATCGGGACGTTCATGGGGCCCTTCTACGGGATATCCAACGCCCTCACCCTCGTCGTCCAGTTCGCGGGGACCAATATCCTGCTGAGGTCCTTCGGGATCGCGGGGCTGCTCGCGGTCGTTCCCGGTTTCTGCCTTCTCGCCAACGTCGGGCTGGCGGCCCACCCGGGATTGTGGATGGCCGCCTTCTTCCGGATGGGCGAGATCGTCTTCCGCTACAGCGTGGACAACGTCGGACGCGAAATAGCCGCCAACCCCTTGCCCGGCCAGATCCGCAGGGCCGGCAAGCTCTTCCTCAAAGGCGTCGCCACTCCCGTGGGAACGGGCGTGGGCGCGATTCTTCTGTGGCTTGTCGCGGGACACATCGGCCTGCGCGGCATCGGGCTGATTTCGGTCGCGGTCTGCGCGGTGTGGCTCGTCCTGGGCAGGAAGACGACCAAGAATTATCAGGCCGCGCTCGAGGAGGCGGTCCGGACGAGACGCTTCGGGGCGGCGGCCGAGGAGACCATGGAGTCCGCCTTGGAGTCCGCGCGCGCGGTCGCGCTGCATGCTCTCGGGCAGAAGGATCCGGATGCCGTCCGGTTCGGGCTGGGCTTGCTCAAGAACCTCGAGCTCGAGAAGCTTCCGCCGGAGGCCCTCCGGCTTCTGGATTCGGACGCCGCCGACATCCGGGCGGCTGTGGCTAAGGCCGTGGGCGATCTGGGCGACAAGGATGCCGTCGTTCCGCTGGCTGGAAAGCTCAAGGGGGAGCGCGATCCCGAGGTACTCTGGAGGATATTGGAAGCGCTCTCCGTCCTGGATCCAGACTCGGCGGTCCCTGACGCCAAGAAGCTGCTGGGAAGCTCCAGCCCGGACGTCCGGGCCGGGGCGATCCTGGTCCTCGTCGAGGCCGGGGACTTGGACGCCTTGCTGGAGGCGGGAGGGATGCTCAAGAGCATGATCCGGAGCGGCGACGCGGGCATGCGCAGGGGAGCGGCGCGCGTATTGAGCTCTCTCAAGGCCGGCAAGCCCGAGAAGGAGCTGGCCGCCCTGCTCGATGACCCGGACGACGACGTCTGCATCACGGCCGTGCGGGCCGCCGGGTACCGCCAAGCGACCGGGCTGGCCGGGGAGCTTGCCGCCAAGCTGGGCCGCCGCAGGGTTTCCCGCTACGCGAGCCGCGCCTTGGCGGAGATGGGCGCGCCCGCGATCCCGCACCTGCTGGAGACCGTGAGGCGGGGCAAGAGGAACGAAGTCCGCATGGCTCTGCGCTCCTTGGCCCTGATACCCGGCGCGGAGGCCGAAGACGCGCTCGGCGAGGCCGCCCGTTGCGACAGAGTGATCACACGCACCGTGGCGGCGAAGGAATCCGCGTTGCGCGCCCGCCGCCAGCCGGTCACGGCGGCCTTCCGGGAGAGCGCCCGTCTTTTTGTCGGCGAGGAGGCGCGGATCCTCGGCGTCCTGGGCTCGGCCGGCGCCGCGGGCTCGCTGCCGGAGCACGTGGGCGCGGAGATATCGGCGAGGCGGATCCTGGCCAAGACGAGGCTGCTTCATTGGTTCGCGGTCTGCACCCAGCCCGCCGACGTGCTCGACGCGATGCCCGCGCTCCTGTCCCGGGACGATTCCCAGGCGGCCTCGGCGCGGCGCGCCACCGCGATCGAGCTTCTGGACTCCCTGGCCGCGAACGGGAGCCTGAAGGACTCGCTGAGCGCTCTGGAGGCGGCCGCCCCCGCGGGGCAAGACGGGGACCCGCTCGCGCGGCTGAAGGATCTGGACGACCCGTGGTTGAAGGGTTTTGTGGACGCCGAATGCCGCGAGTATGGAGGAGGGGCCATGGACGACACGCAGAAAGTCATGCTCCTGAGGAAAGTGAGGCTCTTCGAGAGCCTGCCGGGCGAGACCCTTCTGACCGTCGCCGAGGAGAGCGAGCTCAGGGACATGGCCGAGGGAGAGCGGATCTTCGCGAAGGGCAGCGCCCCCGACGGTCTCTACATCGTGGCTTCGGGGACCGTGAAGATCCAGCACGACGGGCAGGTGATCACCGAGCTGAAGGAATGCGATTTCTTCGGGGAGGTGGGCCTGCTCGACGGCTCGGCCCGCACGGGGGACGCCGTGGCCGGCTCCAGCGGGACGCTCCTGTTCATCGAGCGCGAGGTGTTCGACTCCATCACCGAGGACCTTCCCGAGGTCATGCGGGCCGTGGTCAAGACCGTCATCGGCTATCTGGGAAAGAAGTAGGGCGTCAGTCGATCGCTTCGGCCATGCCCATGAACTCGATCTCCCGCGTCGAGATGCGGGGCTCGGGGGAGATTAGATAGCGGCGGCCCAGGTCGCAGCGCTCCGCGTCCCGATCCAGGCGCCAGCCGCGGAGCTCCAGCAGCTTCCTCAACTCGTCCCGGTCCCGGACCCCCCAATTCAGCGCCTCTCCGATGACCCGAAGGGAAGCCCGCATGAGGAAACCTAGCCTGCCCACGCGGATGCGCCCGGCCGCGTCTTTCTTTAGATAAGTGAAGAGAAGCCGGCTGCCGGCTCCCACGGAATGCCGGGCGTCCTCCAATAACGAGCTCACGGCGGCTTCCTGGAGGTACATGAGCACGCCCTCGGCCACGATCACGCCGCGGGCGTCCGTCTTCCAAAGGCCGGAGGGGGACAGGGCCGCGCGCAGCGTCGTGGAGGCCAGGTCCACGCCCAGCATGTGGAGGTTGGCTCGCGTCGCGCCCATGGCCTCGACCGCCGGGCGCTTGACGGCGTGCGTGGCCGGATGGTCCGCCTCGACGAACGTCACTTCCGGGAACTCGGCCGAGAGGCGCACGCAGAGCGTGTCGAGGCCCGCCCCCACCGACAGGACCTGGGTCGCGCCTTTGGAGATGGCGTCGCGGGTCTCGTCCTCGATGAAGCGTTTGCGCAGGCTGAATATCAGGGGGCCGTGCATCATGCGCCGCTCCATGAACCCCATGAAGCCGCGGAACCACGGCGCGCGGTAAAGAGACTTCTCCCAGCTCTTCATGAGCCCGGCGTGTGTGAGCAGCTTCTCGCTGCACTCGGCCGCGCCGCGGGGCAGAAACCTCGCGGTCTCCGGGTCTCGGCCCAGGTAGACCATGCCCTTCGCGATCTTGACCGCGGTGTGGCTGAGGCGGTTGGCGCGCATAGACGCCTTCCAGGTTAGCATAAATTCACCATCCTTCATTATTCGCGGCGGAAGGGTGGAAGGGGCGCGATGCCGAACGGCGGAACCGACAACTGCAGGACCTGCTGGTACGACTCCGAGCGCGAGGGGCGGAGGGGGCATATCGGCCGCTTGGGACCTTGCCGGCGTCTGGGGCGCGGCGCACGCTTATCGGACTCCGCCTCCATACTACTGCGCCTGCCGCCCGCAGCACGCCCGCGAGAGGCACATCGCGCGCTGACAAAAATTTTTATGCCTGTCGTTATAATCGCTTTTCGATGATATATGTCAGCGAGTAGTCCTTGAAAAGTCAGCGGTGCGGACATATACTTGATAGTGCGGTGGTCAGGAGCGGCAGGGCCGGGCCGTGCGAACCGGGTCCTGCGCAAGAGGATGAGTTGTCCACGCTGTTTTGCCGGAGGATGAAACGATGAAAAGAATATCCGCGGTGGCCGTGTTCGGATCGCTGCTGGCAGCCATTGGCGCGGGACAGGCCTCATCCGCGAACAATCCTCCTTTGGCCTTGGACGACGCCTACGCCGTGACGCAGGGC
>JBDREN010000066.1:0-2396 GCA_043819795.1 Elusimicrobiota bacterium | reverse complement strand
GCCGCGGCGATGCCCGCGCTGAGGACGAGGGCGAGCTTGGTCCTGATGCTCATTGTTTCCGGCGCAGGCGCTCGAGGGCCTTCTTGGCCTGGGCGTTGTCGGGGTCGATCTGCAGGATGCGCATGAACATGGCGGTGGCCTGGAGGTACTCGCCGCGCGCGTAGTGCTCGACGCCCTTCTGGTAGAGCTTCTGCACGTCGCGCGGGTCGGCGCGGCGCGCCGCCTTGGGCCGCTCCGGCTCGGGCCGCTTGGCTTCGGGCGGCGGCTCGGCCTCGGCGGGCCTCTCTTCCGCCGGCTTTGCCGCCGCCGGGCGGAGGTTCCGGCGGGCCTTGGCGATGTACTCCTCCAGTATCCGCCGCTGCTCGTCGCTCTTCTCCAGCGGCAGGGCGCGCTCCCAGAGCTCCAGCGCGTCGCGGTAGCGCCCCAGGACGTAGTACGTCGTGCCGACGCGCTCGAGCGCGGTGGCGTCGTCCGGCTCCAGGGTCAGCACGTCCTGGAGCAGGCTCAGGACCCTCTCCTGCTGGCCCAGGTTGTAGGCGGTCTCGACGCGGAAGAGCAGCTCGCTGAGGAACGCGCGCGGGTGCTTGGGAGGCAGTCGGTCGGCCTTGATGCCGATGGTCTCCTCCAGCGTCCCGACGAACTGGTTGAGGCGCGGGTCCTGGGCCCGCAGGTTCAGCACGTAGGAGCCGAAGAGGATGGCCAGGCGGTCCCGGCCGTAGAGGAAGTGCTGGATGGCGGAGGAGAGCTTGACCTCCCAGTTGTCCTCGGGCGCGCTCAGCTCGGGGTAGTAGTAGGCGACCAGCGCCAGGCGCGTGGAGAGGCGCATGATGGACACGTCGGTGGGAAGCTCCTTGGCGCGTTCCACCAGAGCGCGGTGCCCCTTGCGGTACTCGCCGTTGCGGATGTAGAGGCGGACGTCCTTGAGCCCGGGGTCGGTCAGGTCGCGCGTGCGCAGCGCGTCGACCGCCTCGTAGGCGTAGCCCGGGCCCCTGTCCTCGCGCATGCGCCGGGCCTGCAGGAGCAGGTCCTTGGCGACCTCCTCGTCGGGCGCCGGCGCGCCGAAGTGGAGCGAGAGCCCGACGCGGTGCGTCCCGGCCGTCCCCTTCACCGTGCCCAGGGGCATGAGGAAGGCATAGTCGGCCTGGATCTTGTTGATCCTGTAGGAGAGGCCGGCGGATATCTGCCGCCACTGGCGGCTGCCGAAGCCGAGCGATCCGCGCAGGCCCAGCTGCCCGAAGTTCAAAGAGGGTATGAATCGCTCGGCGGCCAGGATGACGTCGCGGTCGGTGGAGCCGGTGGGCGAGGGCTCCACGCGCAGCTCCCCGGCGAGGTTCATCCACAGGCTCTTGTAGGCTATGCCCAGGCGCAGGTTCCTCGGCAGCTTGTCGGAGCCGGCGAAGGCGACGTTCGGGCGCAGCACGTGCTGGGTCATGAGCCCGAGCTGGAAGCGCCGGGGCAGGCGGTAGATCAGGCCGATGTCCGCGTCGAATGCGCCGGCGGCGTTGTCGCCGGTGAGGACGGGGTCGGGCTGGCCGGTGGCGGTGAGCTGGTCGAGCGCGTTGTAGGCCTCGGGCCGCTGCTGGAACGAGCGCCTCAGGTACTTCGCGCTCAACCCGCCCAGCAGGCGGTCGCCCGCCTCGCCGAGCCAGAGGCAGCGTCCCCAGGAGAGGTACACGCTTTGCTCGGAATAGAGGTCGTCGAGGGCGAAGCGCTGCCAGGCGCCGCCCAGCGTGCCCCATCGCCAGTTCTTGAGGGGGTGGGCGTAGGTGATCTGGGAGAGGCCGAGGTCGGAGCCGTCGGAGAGGCCCATGTAGAAGCGCGAGTAGGCGGTCGAGATCTGCGGCCGCTCGAGCTGGGCCAGGCCGGCGGGGTTGTAGTAGACCGCGTAGACGTCGTCGGCGATGGCGGTGAAGGCGTTGCCCATGCCCGGGGCGCGCCCGCCCGCGCCCAGGTCGTCGAACGCGGCGCGCGCCGGCCGCGGCCCCCATGCGGCCGAGGCCGCCAGGAAGGCGGCGAGGAGGATGGAGATCGCGCGCGGGGGCCTCATCGGATCACCACCACCGTGCCGTTGCTCACGCTGTCTTCGGCCTCGATCTGGTAGATGTAGACGCCTCCCGGCACCACCTGGCCGCCGCCGCGGGCGTCCCACTCCAGGCTGTCGGCGACGGGCCCGGGGAACATGTCCGCGACGCGGGCTCCCTTCAGGTCGAAGATCTTCCCGCTCACCGCCGAGTCGCGCGGGTTGTCGAAGGTGAATACCACCGAGTCGTTGAGCCCGTCCCCGTTGGGGGTGATGAGGCGGTTGGACACGCCCGCCGTATCGAAGGTGAACGCGCCCACGCGCTCGACCGCGCGCAGCTGATAGCGGCCCAGGTACTGCGTCCGGAGCACGATGA
>JBDREN010000065.1:0-4248 GCA_043819795.1 Elusimicrobiota bacterium | reverse complement strand
GGTATCTCCTCGCGGCTGACCGGACGGATCACCATCTCCTCCCCGCTGGCGATGGTCATGAATTTCGGGACGAAGGGGGGGAGGGGATTGTCTACCGGACGCAGGATCTTCTCCAGATCGACTCCCATGGACGCCTCCTTGACGGAGCTTGCGGATGTGGTCCTTCTTCAATCTCTTTATATAATTTTCTGTAGACGGGATTAAACCGAAAAGTTGGATCCGGGGCCCCATCGGGGTGTCCTGAAAGGGCGATGGCGAGTTTTGAGACAGCCGAGGCCGTGGAGGCGGCGGACAAGTCCGCCCAGGACCGGGTCGCGGTGTTCTCGAGCGGCGCCGGCGTGACCATCGCGGTGGCCGACGGCGCGGGGGGCATGAGCGGCGGGGCCGAGGCGGCGGACGCCGTCATCGCCGGGATCGGCCGCGCCGCCGGGACGCTCTCCGGGGACCGGGGCTGGGCCGAGGCCTTGGCGCGAATAGACCGCCAAATCGAGGAGGATCCGCTCGCCGGGATGTGCGCGGCCGTGGTCGTGGAGCTCACGCCGGAAGGCATCACCGGCGCGAGCGCCGGCGACGTCCAGGCGTGGATCATGGACGGCGACGAGGCCGTGGACCTGACCCGCGCTCGGATCCGGAAGCCGCTCATGGGCAGCGGCATCGCCATGCCGGTGCAGTTTTATCACGGCGCGCTCACCGGCACCCTGCTGGCCGCCACCGACGGCTTGTTCGACTACGCGAAGCGCGAGGACATAATCAGGGCGTCGCGGGAGAGCGGGCTCAAGTCCCTCCCCGGCAGGCTCATCGAGCTGGCGAGGCCCGCCTCCGGCCGGCTGTGGGACGATATCGGCCTCGCGGTTTGCCGCAAGGCGCGATAGGGTCCGCGGAGACGCTCGAAGCCGAGGCCTCCTCGACAATCTGGGCCCTTGGGCCCAGGCGCGATGAGTTCTTTGGACCTGCGAGCATCAAGGCTGCGGCGGGTATAATATCCTCAAGTCCCACACGGAGGCGATTATGCGATTGACCCTGACCATTCTGATCCTCGCCGCGTTCGGCGTTTCCTTCGCGGGCGAGACGGTGACCGTCGAAAAGCTCGCTTCGGACATCCCGGCCGTCCTGGAGCAGGTCAAGCAGGACGTCGTGGAGCGGCCCGCGGCCCCGGAGTTCAAAGCCAAGGGCGTGACCAACATCTGGGTCCAGACGGACTGCCAAGAGTTCGTCTTCGAGGAGAACAGCCCGGCCAAGTCCGAGCCCAAGGACTTCCGCAGCGAGACCTGGCTTGAAGAGTGCATCAACATCCCGCTGCCCAATCCGCCCGGCGGCGGCACCTGCATCCCTCAGCGCCGCCTGTTCAGCGTGGACCAGAGGACCGTCACGATAGAGATCAAGGACCGCGAGGTCCCGGGCCCGAAGGAGTCTTTCAGGGTCTGCCTGTGGGGCCGCTCCCTCAGCCTCAAGAAGAGGCAGTCGCCGTTCAAGTACGACGTCGAGGATAAGACGGAGCTTTTCAACACCGAATACATCCTGACGAAGAAATAGCCCGGCTCTTCTTTAGACAGGGCCGAACGAAAGGGACTCCGCGCCGCGGAGTCCCTTTCTGCTTCGAGCGAAAATGTCCTTCTTGGGAGGGACGGCTAGGCTTCGCTAATCGAGCTTGCGGCGCCGGCTCGGGCTAGTCGCCCGCCGTCTTCTCGAGCCTTTTCATGATCGACTCGAAGTATTGAGGAGGGCGGGCCCCCTTGATCGGGATCCCGTTCAGCAGGAAAGCGGGCGTGCCGGTGAAGCCGAACCTCCTGGCCTCATCCATGTCGGCCTTGATCAGGGCTTTCAACTTCGGGCTCTTGATGTCGGCCTCGATCCTCTCCAAGTCCAGGCCCAGCTTCTCGACCGTCTGCTTGAAGAACCCCTCGTTGAGGTTCTTCTGGTTCTTGAAGAGGATGTCGTGGAACTCCCAGGCCTTCTCGGGGGACTGGAGGGACACGGCCTCCATGTAGAGGGCGGCGGGCATCGCCTGCTTGTGGAAATTCAGCGGCAGGTGCTTGTAGACGAATCGGAGGTCTTCTCCGTGCTTCTCTCTGAGGGTCTGGACCGTATTGAATCCCCTGGTGCAGTAAGGGCACTGAAAGTCGGAATACTCGACGAGGGTGTACTTGGCTTCCCTGTCGCCGCGGACCCGGGTCGCGTCCGTGATCGCGGGACTCTTGGGCCTTTTGAACGCGTCGTCGAGCGTCTTCAGCTCCTTCCGGGATTTCGCCTCTCGCCGGCCCTGGTCGACGATCTCGGCGAGGTCGCCCGTGTGCTCCTTGAGAACGTCCAGGACGATGTCCGGGTTCTCCTTCAGGATCTTCCTGACGGCCTCCGTGGAGACTTCCTCCGCGCAGAAGCCTCCCGTGGCGAGAAGGGACACCGACAAAAGCGACGTGATGAATCTCATGACTGCCTCCTTAGGGCGATAGGGATATCCCCGTCATTATCGCTAATTTGTCGGCCGACTTGTAGGAAAAACCGGCGCGCCTGCGTCTTCGCGGCCCTTTCCTAGCCGCCCGGCCCCGCGCAGTCCAGAGCCCAGCGGATCGCGTCCGCCGATTGCCGCAACTCCGACGCTCGATACCGGGGCAGCTTCTTGCCGTCCTGGGCGTCGACGTGGTTGGTGAACGCGTCCAGGCGGTTGCAGACCGACACATCATCGGCCGGGTCGCCGTCCTCCAGGGCGGCCACCGCGTTCGAAAGCGGCGCCCCCAGGCTGACGGCGGCGCCGTGCGACAAGCCCAGGCTCCCTATCTCGTCGATCAGCGCCAAGATGAGCTCCGCCGGCGAGACGACGGCCCAGGTGAAGGCCGCCGGGGTGGGGTCCACGTTGCCCAAAGTATCGATCGTCCTGACTTCAAACGCGTGGGCGTCGACCGCCAGGCCGGTGAACGTCCGCGGGCTCTCGCATCCCGAGAACGTTTCTCCGTCCAGGCTGCATTCAAAGCCCGCCACGCCGTCGATGTCCCGGCCCTCGAACGTGAACGCGGCGGAGTCCGACAGCGTCATCCCGCCTTCCGCCAGGGCCGCGCCGTCGCCGTCCACCGCGGACAGGATGTCGGTCTCGGGCGGCCCTGTGCCCTGCAGGTCGGTCCAAAGGACCTGGATCCGATGGTTGCCCCCATCACAGACGACGTATCTGTCCAAGCTGTCCACCGCGATCCCTCCGGGCCTATAGAACATGCCGGGAGTGGAGCCCTGCTTGCCGAACGTGAACAGCTCTTTGCCCGAGGAGTCGAATACCTGGATGCGGTGGTAGTAGCCGTCGGTGACGATTATCCTCTGCGCGCCGTCCACCGCCAGTCGCAGCGGGTTAAACGAATACCTGGGGCGGAACGAAGACAGGAGGTTCCCCGACGAGTCATATATCTTGACGTAGCTGGAGCCGGTCATGTAGCGCGCGGAGACCAGTATCCGATCCATGCCGTCCACGGCCACGCCGTAGGGAACATAATCGGTGTAAACATTCCATAACGGGTGACCGGACGAGTCGAACGCCTCGATCCGGTGGTCGTTGAATCCTTGCTCCGCCACGATGATCCTGTCCGCGCTGTCCACCGCCACTCCGACCGGATAGAAGCTGCCCACCGGAATTTCGAAAAGAAGGTTCCCGGAAGGGTCGAACACGTAGACGCGGCGTCTTGTCTCGTCGGAGACGAGGATCCTGTCCATGCTGTCCGTCGCCACATCCCCGGGAGAATAAAGCGGGCCGCGGAACTTCGCGAGGAAGTCGCCGGACGAGCCGAATATCTGGATGCGTTGGTTGTTGCGGTCTGCGACGATGATCCTGTCCGAGCCGTCCACCGTCACGCCGACCGGATGGAAGAACTCCGCGTCTCCCGAGCCGATTCTCCCGAACTCGAACAAGAATCCGACGGGTTCACCCGCGCGCGACTGGGTCGCCCCCGCGGAGAGCATGCAGAAAGCCGAAAGGATCAGCATCGGGACCGCGCATGGATTTCTCATTTCCGCATCCTCCTTCGAGTCCGGCTCCCTGCTCGGAAACCGGGGCCGACTCAAGAATCACTCCCTCGCCGGCCAACCCGCGGCCGACGGCCATGGCCGTGATATCCGGTCCGTCCGCGTCTAGTACTACTGTGTCATAAACGGGATGCCCTCAACCCGCAGCCGGGACAGCGAGGCAGTTCGCGCGCGATCCTGCGGGCGATCAGATAACGCAAGGTCGCAATTGAGTCGGGAACGTGGCGCTGCGTTCGTCCCGCAACC
>JBDREN010000064.1:0-6853 GCA_043819795.1 Elusimicrobiota bacterium | reverse complement strand
CCCGCGCCGAGCCCCGGCGGACGCCCGCGGCCGGCGGAGCGTTCCCCGCGCCCGGCGGTTTCCATAGAGCGGCGGCCCGCGCCGGCCCGCGTCTCCGCGGGGGCTCCGGAGCCGGTATCCGCGGCGCCGGTCGCCGTGGCGGCCGATCCTGTGATGGATGGGATGCGGGCCGCGGAGGCCGCGAAGACGCGGGCCCACGAGACGTTCCTGCGGTTTTCGCGCGGACTGGCCGAGACTTTTTCAATGACGCTGGAGCATCAGATGAAGCTCATGCGGAGCGGAGCGAGCCCCGCCGCCGGGGCCGTCGCCGAGCGGGAGCCGGGCGGCGTGCCTCGGGAGCCAGGGTCATTAAGACCGGCTTTCGATCGCGGCAAGTGCCTCGAGTTCGCTCGCGGCCGGATCGCGGACGTGCTGGGGCCGGAGTTCGCCGAGGCCGACTCCCATCCCACCCGCGTCCGGCTTCCGGACGAGCCTCTGATGCTCGTCGATCGGATCATGAAGGTGGATGGGCGGCCGCGCTCCATGAGCTCCGGACGGGTCGTGACCGAGCATGACGTGCTCGGCGGGGCGTGGTATCTCGATGGGGGCCGCATCCCCACGTGCGTCGCCGTGGAGGCGGGACAGGCGGACCTGTTCTTGTCCGGCTATCTGGGGATCGATCTCCAGACCAAGGGCGAGGCCATGTACCGCCTGCTCGATGCTTCGGTGTGCTTCCATCGAGCGCTCCCCCGGCCCGGCGATACGATCCGCTACGACATCCGGATCGAGCGGTTCTTCCGCCAGGGGAGCACCTACCTCTTCCGTTTCAGTTTCGACGGCACGGTGAACGGAGAGCCGCTGCTCACGATGCGGGAGGGCTGCGCGGGCTTCTTCACCCGGGCCGAGCTGGACGGAGGCAGGGGGATCGTGCATACGGAGCTCGACAAGCGGCCCATGCCCGGCAAGAAATCCGGCTTCGAGGAGCTCGTTCCCGTGGGCCAGGAGAGCTACGACGAGGGCCGGCTTGAAGCGCTTCGCGCGGGCGATCTGGCGGGATGTTTCGGTCCGGCGTTCGCGGGGCTCGGTCTCCGGGACCCGCTCAGTATCCCGGGAGGGAGGATGAAGCTCGTGGACCGGGTCGCGCGCCTTGACCCTCGGGGAGGGCGCTTCGGACTCGGACAGATCCGGGCCGAGGCCGACATCCATCCCGACGATTGGTTCCTAACCTGCCATTTCGTGGACGACAAGGTGATGCCGGGCACGCTGATGTACGAGTGCTGCCTGCATACCCTCCGGATATTCCTCACCCGGCTGGGCTGGGTGGGCGAGCGGGAAGAGGTTGTCTGCGAGCCGGTGCCGGGGATCTCCAGCCGGCTCAAATGCCGGGGTCAGGTGATCGAGACCACGAAGAAGGCGGCCTACGAGGTCTCGGTCAAGGAGCTGGGCTACCGGCCGGACGGGACCCCTTACGCGATCGCGGACGCCCTGATGTATTCGGACGGACGGCCCATCGTGGAGATGACGGACATGTCGATCCAGCTCACCGGGCTCACTCATGATAAGGTCCGGAGGACTTGGCGGGCGAAGGCCCCGCGCCGGACCGGTCCGCTGAAGAGGCCGGCCATCTTCGACACCGGCCGCATCCTGGCCTTCGCGGTGGGCAAGCCGTCGGAGGCGTTCGGCGAGCCGTACAAGGTCTTCGACCGGGACCGGGTGATCGCCCGGCTTCCCGGGCCGCCCTACCAGTTCCTGGACAGGATCACCGGGATCCGGGCCGAGCCCTGGAAGCTCGAGGCCGGCGGGGAGGTCGAGGCCCAGTACGACGTGCCGCCCGACGCCTGGTATTTCGGGTCGAACCGGCAGACGGCCATGCCCTTCGCCGTGCTCCTCGAGGTCGCGCTCCAACCCTGCGGCTGGCTGGCCGCGTATCTCGGGTCCGCGCTCACCTCGGACACCGATCTCTCGTTCCGGAACCTGGGCGGCACGGCCGCGCAGTACCTGCCCGTGGGCCCGGACGCGGGCACCCTGAGCACCACGGTCAAGATCACCGACGTCTCCACCTCCGGGGGGATGATCATCCAGCACTTCGACTTCGAGATGGCGGGCCGGGCCGGGCTCGTGTACAAAGGGAACACCTACTTCGGCTTCTTCTCCAAGCGGTCGCTGGCCGACCAGGTCGGGATACGAGACGCCAAGCTCTACGAGCCGGATGCCGGCGAGAAAGCCCGCGGCCGCGGCTTCGCTTATCCCCGGCGGGCCCCGTTCCCCGACGACAAGCTCCGCATGATCGACCGCATCGACCTCTTTGTCCCCGACGGAGGGCCTAAGGGGCTCGGGTTCGTCCAGGGGAGCGTTCAGGTCGATCCCGGCGCTTGGTTCTTCAAGGCGCATTTCCACCAGGACCCGGTCTGGCCGGGTTCGCTGGGGCTGGAGTCCTTCCTTCAACTCCTTAAGGCGGTCGCGGCCGAGCGCTGGAACGCCGGAGCCGAGGCCGCCTTCGAGAACGCGGTCATCAACGAGGAGCATCGTTGGATCTATCGGGGCCAGATCATCCCGGGCGACCGGAGGGTGACGGTGGCTGCGAGCGTGACGGAGATCGACGACGAGCGAAGGCTGATGCGGGCCGACGGTTATCTATCCGTGGACGGTCGCGTGATCTACGAGATGAGGGACTTTACGCTCAGGCTGGGCGGGGGGGGGCGGTGAGGTACTCAAAGACGCGGCTCGACGCCGTCGGCTACGAGTTGGGGCCGGTGGTGGTCGGCTCGGCGGAGCTCGAGGCGCGCCTCAAGCCGCTTTACGAAAAGCTGCGCCTCTGCGAAGGCCAGCTCGAGCAGCTGACCGGGATCGCGGAGCGGCGCTGGTGGGAGGAGGGCTATCCCCTTTCGGAAGGCGCCGTCCGCGCGGCCAAAAAGGCTCTCGAGGCCTCCAACGTCCGGCCCGGGGACATCGGAGCCCTCGTCTATGCCGGGGTCTGTCGCGAGCATTTCGAGCCGGCCACGGCCTGCCGCGTCGCCGACGGGGTGGGGGTCGGCGGCGGCGCCATGGTCTACGACATCAGCAACGCTTGTCTGGGCGTGCTCAACGGGATCGTGGACATCGCCAACCGCATCGAGCTGGGCCATGTCCGGGCCGGCATGGTGGTCTCCTGCGAGTCCGCCCGGGAGATCAACGTCGTCATGATCGAGCGGATGCTCAAGACGCGGAACATGGATTTCTTCAAGACCGCTCTCGCCACCCTCACCGGAGGTTCCGGGGCGGTGGCTCTGATCCTGACCGACGGGAGCTTCTCTCCGGGCGATCGCCGCAGGCTGGTCGGCGGGGCCGCCCAAGCGGCTCCGGAGCATCACGAGCTCTCCGTCTGGGGATTGGACAGGAGGTCCGCGGACGGGATCTCGGAGTTCATGGCCATGGACGCGGTTCCCGTTCTCCGGCACGGGGTCCAGCTGGGCATCCGGACCTGGGGTGAGTTCCTGAAGGCGCTGGGCTGGAGCAAGGAACAGGTCGATAAGGTGATCTGTCATCAGGTGGGCGCGGCCAATAAGGATTCGATCCTGAAGGAGCTGGGCATCTCCGAGGACAGGGACTTCTCGAGCTTCGCGTATCTCGGGAATATGGGAACGGTCTCTCTGCCCTTGACCGCGGCATTGGCGGAGGAGCGCGGGTTTCTCCGGCCGGGCGACCGGGTGGCATTCTTGGGCATCGGCAGCGGGCTGAATTGCCTCATGCTGGGGTGGGAGTGGTGACGGAGCGGGAGCTGAGGGAGCTCTACCCTTTCAAATCGCGTTTCTTCACGCGCGACAAGTGGCGCCTTCACTATATCGACGAGGGCCGGGGCGAACCCGTCGTGATGCTGCACGGCAATCCCACCTGGTCTTTCTACTACCGCGGCTTGGCGGCGGCGCTGAGAGGCGATTACCGGGTCATCGTCCCCGACCATCTGGGATGCGGCCTTTCGGACAAGCCCGGCATCGGGCAGTATCCCTACACTCTTAAGAACCGGGTGGACGACCTGGAGGCTCTGCTCGAAGACCTGGGCCTGCGCGAGGATATCACGCTGGTCCTGCACGATTGGGGGGGGATGATAGGGATGGGCTACGCCTCCCGTCATCCGGAGCGGATCAAGCGGCTGGTCATCCTCAATACGGCGGCGTTCCACCTGCCCAAGGGCCGGCCTTTCCCGTGGCAGCTTTGGCTGTTCCGGACGCCTTTGGGTCCTCTGCTGGCCCGGGGGCTGAACGCCTTCGTCCGCGGGGCGGCCGCTTTCTGTTGTACGAGACGGCCCATGTCCCGCGCGGTGCGCAGGGGCTATCTGGCTCCCTACGACTCCTGGAAGAGCCGGGCCGCGGTCCTGCGATTCGTCCAGGACATCCCGCTGCGTCCCGGCGATCCGGCCTATGACGTGGTGAGCGAGATCCAGGAGGGCCTGAGCCGCTTCCGCGGCGTCCCCATGCTGATCTGCTGGGGGGGGAAGGACTTCGTGTTCGATTCGAGTTTCCTCCGGGAGTGGACGACGCGCTTCCCCGAGGCGGAGGTCCGCTCTCTGCCGGACTGCGGGCACTATGTGCTGGAAGACGGAGCCGACGAGATCATCCCCGCGGTCCGGGACTTCCTCAAAAGGGACGGCCGGCCCGGGTCCGCCCGGCCCCGCGGGTCCCGATCGTCCTCCGGCGCCGGCTTCGTCAATATCGCCTCCCATCTGCCCCGGATGGCCGAGCGGCGGCCCGGGACCCTGGCGGTGGCGGTCCCCGACGGGCGGGACGCCCTCGGCAAGACCCGCTACCTCAAGTACGACTTCCGGCGGCTCGAGGAGGAAAGCAACGGGGTGGCGCGGGGGCTCGAGAGGGCCGGCATCCGGCGCGGGACGCGGACCGCGCTCATGGTCCCGCCGAGCATCGAGTTCTTCGTCCTGACTTTCGCGCTCTTCAAGGTCGGCGCGGTGCCGGTGATGATCGACCCCGGCATCGGGCTCCGGCACCTCAAGAAGTGCCTGGCAGAGGCCGAGCCCGATGCCTTCATCGGGACGGCCAAGGCTCACTTGGCGCGGCTGTTGTTCGGATGGGCGCGCAAGACCGTCCGGATCCGCGTGAGCGTGGGGCCGTGGCCGCTATGGGGCGCCCTGGCGCTCGACGATCTCCGGGACAAGGACTCCTCGCCCTATATGGCGCGGACGCGGCCCGAGGAGACGGCCGCCATCCTGTTCACCAGCGGAAGCACCGGGACGCCCAAGGGGGTGGTCTATACCCACGGGATCTTCGCCGCCCAGGTGGACATGCTGCGCACGATATACGGCATCCAGCCGGGGGAGATCGACTTGCCGACCTTTCCGCTTTTCGCCCTGTTCGCGCCCGCTCTTGGGATGTCCTCGATCATCCCGGACATGGACGCGTCCCGGCCCGCGGAGGTCGATCCCGCGAAGATCGTCCGGCCCATCCAGGACTTCGGGGTGACCCAGATGTTCGGCTCGCCCGCGCTCGTCGACCGGGTCGGGCGGCATCTGGACCGGCACGGCATCCGCCTCCCCACTCTCAAGCGGGTGATCTCGGCCGGAGCGCCGGTGCCCGCCCGCGTCCTGGCCCGGTTCGCCAAGCATCTCTCCGGGGGCGCGGAGGTCTTCACTCCGTACGGGGCGACCGAATCTTTGCCGGTGAGCTCCATCGGAAGCTCCGAGATCCTATCCGAGACGCGCGGCGCGACCGACCGGGGCGCGGGCGTTTGCGTCGGCCGCCCGGCCGCGGGGATGCTCGTTCGGATCATTGGGATCACGGACGGCCCGATCCCGTCCTGGTCCGACGAGTTGGTGGTCCCCCGGGGCGAGATCGGGGAGATCGCGGTGCGGGGGCCGGTGGTGACCCGCGAGTATTTCAACCGGCCCCAAAGCGCGGCGCTCGCCAAGATAGAGGATCCCGTCTCGGGCGGCTTCTATCACCGCATGGGGGACTTGGGCTACTTCGACGAGAGGGGGCGGCTCTGGTTTTGCGGGAGGAAGAGCCACCGGGTCCGGACAAGCCGGGGCACGCTCTTCACCATCCCATGCGAGGCCGTCTTCAATACCCATCCCAACGTCTACCGGACCGCGCTGGTCGGCGTGCCGGAGGAGGGCGCGTCTCGTCCCGTGCTGTGCGTGGAGCTCGAAAAGGGGGCGGCCGGCGAACCGCGCGAAAGGATCCGGGAGGACCTCCTGGGCCTGGGCGCGTCTCATGAGCACACCAAGGGGATCCGGACGATCCTCTTCCATAAGCGTTTTCCCGTGGACGTCCGCCACAACGCCAAGATCTTCCGCGAGAAGCTCGCGATCTGGGCTCGAAAGGAGCTCTCGTGAAGGCGTTGGTCACCGGCGGCGGCGGCTTCCTGGGCAGCGCGATCTGCCGGCGGCTGATCGCCCGCGGAGACAAGGTCCGCAGCCTCTGCCGGGGGGCGTATCCGGAGCTGGAAGCCCTCGGGATCCAGGCCAGACGCGGCGATCTGGCGGACCCGGGCGCGGTGGCGGCGGCGGCCGAAGGCTGCGACATCGTGTTCCACGCCGGAGGCAAGACGGGGATCTGGGGCTCGTTCGAGAAGTATCGCGGGGTCAACGTGGACGGGACGCGGCATGTGCTGGAAGCCTGCCGGAAGCACGGTATCCGCCGGCTCGTCTACACGGGTTCGCCCAGCGCGGTCTTCGACGGCAAGGACATGGAAGGAGTGGACGAGTCCGCGCCGTACCCGGATCGCTTCGAGGCCTCGTATCCGCGGACCAAGGCTATGGCGGAGCGCATGGTCCTGGAGGCGAATGGCCGGGATCTCGCGGCCGTTTCGCTCAGGCCGCACCTCATTTGGGGCCCCGGGGACAACCAGCTGGTCCCGCGCATCATCGCCCGCCGGAAGGCCGGCA
>JBDREN010000063.1:0-35079 GCA_043819795.1 Elusimicrobiota bacterium | reverse complement strand
CTGTTGTTGGAATGCAGGTCGATTCCTACGTATAATTTCATCAGTCCCCTCCTTGGGTTGGAATGTTCGTCTTGCAACGAAACAATACAACCTGTGGGAGGGGATCTCTATATGATTATCAGGCTATGACTTTCTTGACTTACTGGACTTTTCGCGGCTAAAACCGTCGGAGCCGGAAGTTCCAAGAGTCATAGCCTGACACCAAGGTACTTGGCGCCGGGAAAGACCGAGCGGCGTCCGCTCAAGGCGGCGCCGCTCGGTCTTTATGCGGTCTTTTGAAGTTCTTTAACGCGTGCGGAGCTGGGCGCGGATGATCTGCGCCAGCTCCTTGGCGATCTCCTCGGGAGTCCCCTTCATGGCCTTCTTCTGGCGCTCGCGCGTGGACACCTGGCGGACCGAGTCCACCCGGCTGGGCGAGCCGGTCAGGCCGATGAGGTCGGCCTTGGTTCCGAGGTCCTTGGAGTTCCACACGGTGACGGGGGTCTCCTCGGTCGCCCAGGGCCGGCGGTCGAAGTCGATGAAGCGCGGCTCGTTGACGTTGGACTTGACCGAGGCCACGGCCGGCAGGTTCACGATCAGGTCCTCGACGCCGCCTTTGACCTCGCGGCGGACCTTCAGCTGGGGCTTGCCCGGGACCTTCTCCATCTTGACGGCGTACATGACCTGGGCCGCGTCCAGCCACTCGGCCAGGCCCGGCGGGACCTGGGCGGTCGCGCCGTCCGAGGACTCTTCGCCGCAGAGGATGATGTCGAAGGCGCCGATCTTCTCGATGCCCTTGGCCAGCGTATAGGTCGTGGCGAGCGTGTCCGCCGCGCCGAAAGCCCGGTCGGAGAGCAGGAAGGCCCGGTCGGCCCCGACCGCCATGGCCAAGCGCAGATAGGGCTCGACGAACGGCGGGCCCATCGAGACGAGCGTGACCTCGCCCCCGTTGGCGTCCTTGAGGGCCAGGGCCATCTCCAGCGCGTTGAGGTCGGGCGGGTTGATGAGGCTGCGGGCCTTGGCGCGGTCCAGCGTGTGGGTCTTGGGGTCGACCACGACCTCCTCGGGCCGGGGGACGACCTTCATGCAGACGATGATGCGCAGATTCTCTTTCTTCCCGTTGCTCTTCATTTCGACTTGAGCTCCTTGATGAGGGGCGGCAGGATCTTGAAGAGGTCCTCGGTGACGCAATAGTCCGAGCACTCGAAGATGGGCGCCTCCGGATCGGAGTTGATGGACACGACCTTGTCGGCCGCCGCGATGCCCACCGTGAACTGCATGGCTCCCGACACGCCGCAGACCACCGCCACCTTCGGGCGGGTCACCACGCCGGTCTGGCCGACCATCCGCTCGTGCTTGACCCAGCCCTGGTCCACCGCCACCCGCGTGCAGCCCACCTCGCCGCCGATGAGGCGGGCGAGCTCGTTGATCGGGCTGAAGTCCCCCTTGGTCCCGCGCCCGCCGACGACGATGGCGGAGGACTTGGTGAGGTCCACGCCCTCCTCGATCTTGCGCTCGAGGACCTTGGTCCGGATCTTCTTGGCGTCGATCGTCACCTTGCAGCGCTTGACCGAGGCCTTCTTCTTGGGGGCCGCCTTGGCCGGCTCGAACACGCCGGGCCGCACCGTGGCCATCTGGGGCCGGTGCTTGGGGATGGCGATCATGGCCGCGATGCCGCCGCCGAAGCCCCAGACCTCGCCGAGCATCTGGCAGGGGTCGTCTTTCTTCATCACCAGGTCGGTGCAGTCGGCCGTCAGACCGGTGCGCAGGCGGACCGCCAGCCGCCCGGCCAGGTCGCGGCCGTCGGGCGTGGCCCCGAGCAGGAGCACGTTCGGCTTCATATCGGTGATCACCTGCGTGGCCGCGTCGCTGTAGGCGTCGGTGGTGTAGGTCTTGAGAAGCTTGTCCTCGGCCACGATCACCTCGTCGACGCCGTACTTGAGGGTCTCCTTGGAGAGGGCATCGAGCTGGTGGCCCATCAGGAAGCCGACGAGCTTCTCGCCCGCCGCGTCGGCGAGCTCGCGGCCCTTGGCCAGGAGCTGCAACGAGACGCCCTCGAGGGCCTTGCCGTCGTGCTCGAGCCAGACCCAGATCCCCTTGGACTCTTCGGGGCGATACAGGGAATCCGCCATCGTCCTACCTCCCCCCGGCGGCGACCGCCGGCTTTGCGGCTGCTTTCTTCCCGGACCCGAGCGCGGCGACCGCGATCTCCGCGACGTCCATCACCTCAAGGCCGGGCGTCTGCGCGGCGCTGTCCTCGAGACAGGCGACGCAGAACGGGCAGGCCGTGGAAAGGACCTCGGCCTTCGCTTCCGCGGCGTGCTGCACGCGGATGTCCGAGAAGCGCTCCCCGGCAGCCGTGTCCAGGAACATCCTCCCGCCGCCCGCGCCGCAGCAGAGCGACTCCTCTTTGATCTCGCCCATCTCGGAAAGCTCCAGTCCCGGGACGGCCTCCAAGACCTTCCGGGGGGCGTCGTACTCGCCGTTGTGCCGGCCCAGATAGCAGGGGTCCTGGAACGCCACCTTCTTCGGGAAGCTCCCATTGAAGGAGAGCCGCCCGTCCGCGATCAGCCGCGCCAGGAGCTGCGTGTAGTGCAGAGCCTCGAAGTCCGGATGGGGCTTGGGCATGTGGTTGCGGAACATGTCGAAGCAGTGCGGGGAGATCGCGACCAGGGTCTTGACGCCCTTCTCCTTGAAAAGCGCGGAGTTGGCCTTGGAGATCTCCGCGGCGTAGTCCGCCTGGCCCATGGCCATGGCGGACTCGCCGCAGCACGGCTCCGCGTCGCCCAGCGTGCCGAACTTCACGCCCGCCGCCTCCAGGAGCTGGACGACGGCCCGGGCCACCTTCTGGATGCGCCGGTCGTAGGATCCGGTGCATCCCACGTAAAGCAATACCTCGTCGGAGGCCTGGAAGGGTTTCAGCTTGAGCCCCTTGGCCCAGTTGGAGCGCTCGGACGGAGGCAGGCAGTAGGGGTTGCCGTCCTGGTACATGCCCCACAGCACCGGGCTCAGGCCCTTGGGCACGCGCCTCTCCTTCCAGGCGAGCGAGCGCAGGGCCCGCAGCACTTGGACGATGGGCACGCCGCGCGGACAGCCGGCCTCGCAGGCCCCGCAGGAGGTGCAAAGCCAGAGCATCTCGCTTTCCTCGTCGATGCCGAGCTGCGCGTTCCGGATGAGGCTCCGCACCATGAGCGGCTCCTTGCGGACCCGGCCCCAGGGACAGGCGGCCGTGCAGGTCCCGCACTGGTAGCAGGGCCAGGCGGCCCCGTCGGTCGCCTTGAGCACCTTCTCCCAAATCTCGTCGTTCAGTAGGATCGGTTCTTTGCCGTTAGGATGTTCGGTCATGACTTCTTTGGCTCCTCCTTGGAGGCGCCGACCGGCTCGGCCGGTTTCTCCTTGAGGGATTTCACGTATCTGCCGACGACCTCGTGCATCTCCTTCATCTTGGCCGCGAACTCCTTGCCCTCCGCGGCCGAGATCCACCGCAGCTGGAGCCGCTCCTCGACGACGCCCTTGCGCGCCATCATGCTCCGCCACGCCCGGAAGCGCTTCATGGTGTGCGTGTTGGCGTAGTTGTAGTGGCAGTCCGAGCCCTGCTCCGTGAGCCGGCATCCGCTGATGAGCACCGCGCCGACGCCCTTCTCGAAGGCGCGCTCAATGAAGGACTTCTCGAACCGGGCGGAGCACATCGTGCGAATGACCCGGGAGGACGGAGGGTACTGGACCTTCTCGATGCCGGCCTGGTCGGCCCCCGCGTAGGAGCACCAGTTGCAGGCGAAGACGAGTACCTTCTCCTCCGGCTTCTCGGCCAGCGTGGCGTCGATCTGCGCGAGGATCTGGTCCTTGGTGAAGAAGGGCATATCGATCGCCCCGAAGTTGCACTGGGCCGCGCAGTTGCCGCAGCCCATGCACAGGGCCTCATTGATCTTGATGCTGCCCTCCTTGACCTTGCCGATCTGCTCGATCGCGCCGAACGGACAGACCTTGACGCAAGCCATGCAGGCCTTGCACTTCTCCGGGTCGTGTTTCGCCGTCAAAGGCTCCTTCTCGTGGGTGTCCTTGGCTAGAAGCCCCGAGGCCTTGGAGGCCGCTGCCAGGCCCTGGGCGATGGCCTCGCGCACGTCTTTGGGCGCCTGGATCGATCCGGCCAGGTAGATGCCCTGCGAGGCGGTCTCGGCCGGCCCCAGCTTGGGGTGCAGCTCGAGCATGAACCCGTCCGAGCTCTTGGCCAGCTTGAGCTGCGCCGCGATGGTGTCCTCGCGGGGGACCAAAGCGGTGGCCAGGATCAGATGGGCCGTCGGGATACGGATCTCCCTGCCCGTGATCTCGTCGGTGACTCTGACGGTCCCGTCCTCGAAGCGCACGGCCTCTTCCGGCGGCTTCTCCTCGTCGTAGCGGAAGAACTGCACGCCCTCGCGGCAGGCCGTCTCATAGAGCTCCTCGGCGTGGCGGGTGAAGGTCCGGATGTCCTTGTAGAGCACCCGCACCTTCTTGCCCAGCCGCCTAAGGTGCAGCGCCTGCTGGATCATGGAGGCGCAGCAGTAGCGCGAGCAGCCGGCCTTGTCCTTTCTCGACCCCACGCAGCCTACAAAGGTGACCGTCTCGCCCGGAAGGCCGCCGTTGGCCAGCGCCGCCTCAAGGTCCACGTTCGTGAGGACCTTCTTGTCGACGCCGTAGCCGAACTCGGTCGGCTCGTAGGGGGCGGCGCCCATGGCCAGGATCACGGCCCCGATCTTGAACTCCTTGCCGTTCGAGAGCCTGGCCTCGAAATTGCCAACGTAGCCGCTGATCAGCTCGACGGTGGTCTTCATGTGGACGTGGACGCCCCCCAACTCGAGCTGCTTGGTGAGGGTTCCGATGAGCTCCTTGGCCTTGATGCCGGAGGGAGCGATATCCTCCAGGTCCGCGACGACGCCGCCCAGCCGGTCCTCCTTCTCGACCAGATGGGTCTCGTAACCCTGGCGCGCGACCGCGGCCGCGGCCGTCATGCCCGCCACGCCGCCGCCGATGACCAAGGCCTTCTGGATGACGGGCTGGTGCGTGGCGTGCAGGGGGGTCAGGCGCCTCGCCTTCTCGACCGCCATGGCCACCATGTCCATGGCCTTGATCGTGGCCTCCTCCTTGTGCTCCTTGTGCACCCAGGAGTCCTGGTTGCGCACGTTGCTCAGCTCGAGCAGGTAGGGGTTGAGCCCCGCCCGGTGGAGGACGCCGCGGAAGGTGATCTCGTGGGTCTTGGGCGAGCAGGCCGCCACCACGACCCGGGTGATGCCGTTGTCCTTGATGGCCTTCTCGATGTCCGCCTGGGTGTTCCCCGCGCACGAGAACATCTGCGACTGGGCGTACACGACGCCGGGGAGCTTCTTGGCGTACTCGGTGACTCGATCGACGTCCACCACGCCGGCGATATTGGAGCCGCAGTGGCATACGAACACGCCGATGCGCGCGGTCTCGATACCGGTGATGGGCTCGACCTCCTCCTCCTCCGGCCAGGTCCGCTTGTCCAAGTGGCCCAGGGCGAGGACCGACGCGGCTCCGCCCTCCGCCACCGAATCCGGGATGTCCTTGGCGCCCGAGGCGCAGCCCGCCGCGTAGATGCCGGGGCGGGTCGTGTGGATGAGGCCTCCCTTGGTCTCCACGGCCTTGACGAAGCCGTCGGTGTCGAGCTCGATGCCGAGGGCCTGAGCGAGCTCCTCCATGCCGGCCGAGGGCTGGACCGCCGTCGCGAGCACAACCATCTCGAAGTCCCGCTTCACGAGCTTCCCTTCCTTCGTGCTCTCGTAGGTCGCCGTGAGGCCGCCGCCCTCCTTGGGCTTCACGCTGGCCAGCCGCCCGCGGACGTACTTCGCCCCGTCGGTGGCCGTCCTCGTCCAGAACTCGTCGAAGCCCTTGCCGTAGGCCCGCCGGTCCATGTAGAGGATCGTGAGGTCCTTGACCCCGTGGTCCATCATCTGGAACGCGTGCTTCGCGGTGTACATGCAGCAGAAGCGGGAGCAGTGCCTGAAGTAGCGCTGGTCGCGCGAGCCGACGCACAGCACCATCAGGGCGTTGTGCGCGTGCTTGCCGTCCGAGGGCCTGAGGATCTCGCCCCCCGTGGGGCCCGCGGAGGTCAGCAGCCTTTCGAGCTCCATGGAGGTGAGGATGTCGGGATGGGTCCCGTAGCCGTACTCCTTCATCCGCTCGCCGGGCATGAGGTCGTAGCCCACGGCCACGATGACCGAGGCGGCCTCGCGCTCCACGATCTCCTCGCGCGGCATGCCGAAGTCGATGCACTTGGGCAGGCACGCGTCCACGCAGCGCTGGCAGGGCATGTAGTTGGGCGGGTCGTTGAGGCAGTTGTCGAGGTCCACGAGATAGGGGCTCGGCACCGCCTGAGTGATGGGGGTGTAGACGGCCTTCCGGAAGGCCATCCCGGAGTCGAACTCGTTGGGAAGCACCTGCGGGCAGGCCTGCGAGCACAGGTCGCAGCGCGTGCACTCGTCGGTCACCATGCGGTTCTGCTTGCGGATCTTCACCTTAAAGCTGCCGGGCTCGCCCTCCAGCCCCACCACCTCGGCCGGGCTGAGGATCTCGATGTTCTTGTTCTGGCCCACCTCGCTCATCTTGGGGGCCTCGATGCAGATCGAGCAGTCCAGCGTCGGGAAGTTCTTGTCGAGCACCGCCATCTTGCCGCCGATGGACGGCGACTTCTCCACCAGGATCACGCGGGACCCGGCCTCCGCCAGGTCGAGCGCCGCCTGGATGCCCGCTATGCCTCCGCCGATGATCAGTATCGAATCGCTCACGCTGTCACCTTCTCCCGCGCGCGGTCGAAGCCGGCCGCGAACGCCTTTAGGTTTAGGTTCACGGTCTTGGGCTTGACCGTGGAATGGATGGCCTTCTCCGCGGCTTCGCGGCTGATGACCCCGGTCAGGCCGACGACGTAGCCGAACATCACCACGTTCGCCACGATCCGCCTGCCGAGCTCCTCGGCCACGCGGGTCGCCGGCAGCCCCGCGCACTTCCTATCCGCCGTCTCCGGCTTGACCAAGCCGGTGTCCAGGATCAAAGTCCCGCCCTTCTTGAGCCGGGGCCGGTACTTGGCGTACGCCTCCTGGAACATGGCCACCAGGATATCCGGCTTGGTGACCAGGGGAAAATCCACGGGTATGTCTTCGATGACCACGTTCGCGCAGGAAGCGCCGCCGCGAGCCTCCGGGCCGTAGGACTGCGTGAAGACCGCTTCCTTGCCGTCGTAGAGGGATGCCGCCTTCCCGAGGAGCATCCCCGCGAGGACCATCCCCTGACCGCCGAAGCCCGCTATCTGAATCTCTGTTCTCACTGGTGCCCCTCCAGACCCGCCGTCGTTTGCGCCACCCCGTGGTCCCGAGGCGGGCCGAACTCCTCCGCCGGGCTCTGCTGCATCATCGGCGGCCGGTAGCACGGCTTGTCGATGTCCACGAAGTTGCCCAGGACGAACGGCTTGTCGGTGTCGCGGAGGTCGATGTCGAGCTCGTCGAGCGGGGCCTTGTGGTCCACGACGCAGCGGGTCCGGTAGCGCCCCATCTCCTCCAGGCTGTCGCCGATGTTGTTGGGCCGGCCGAAGCCGGTCGGGCACGGGGCGAGGACCTCGACGAACGAGAAGCCCCTCTTCTTGATGGCCCGGACCATGGCGTCCTTGAGTTGCCGGACGTGCAGGGAAGTCCATCGCGCCACAAAGGGAGCGCCGACGGCCGCCGCCAGATAGGGCAGGTTGAAAGGCCGCTCCGCGTTCCCGTAGGGGGCCGTGCTCGCCTTGGCCCCCAGCGGCGTGGTGGGTCCCGCCTGCCCGCCCGTCATGCCGTAGTTGAAGTTGTTGACGCAGATGACGGTGAGGTCCACGTTGCGCCTCGCCGAGTGGATGAAGTGGTTGCCTCCGATGGAGATGAGGTCCCCGTCCCCGCTGAACACGGTCACCCGCAGCTCGGGGTTGGTCACGGCGATGCCCAAGGCGAAGGGGATGGCCCGGCCGTGGGTGCTGTGGTAGGAGTCGACGTTGACGTAGCCCGCGGTCCGGCCCGAGCAGCCGATGCCCGAGACGCACACGTGCTTGTCGAGGGGATAGCCGGACTCGACCATGGCGTTGGCGTAGCACTGCATGGCCGGCCCCACCCCGCAGCCCGGGCACAGGATATGCGGAAACCGGTCCGCCCGGAACAGGTGATCGTTCGGATGTTTGTCTACGATGGTGACGTTCTTTTGACTCACTTGAGCACCCCCTCCAAGATGCCCTCCGGCATCAGCATGGTCCCACCCAGGTGGTTGACGCGCACGACGGGGAGCTGGGTGATGCGCTCCACCTCCCGCGCGACCTGGCCCATGTTCAATTCTGGAACAACGAAGCGTTTTACGTTCCCTTTTTCTATAACTCGCCGCAGCCGGTCCTCGGGGAAGGGCCAAAGCGTGATGGGCCGGAGGAAACCCGCCCGGACGCCCTTCTCGCGCGCCATGGCGACGGCGCTCCGGGCCGACCGGGAGGTGCAGCCGAAAGCCACCACCACCACCTCGGCGTCGTCAAGGCCGACTTCCTCGAACTCGACGATCGCCTTGGCGTTGAGCCTGACCTTATTGATCAGCCTCCGCACCAAGGCGTCGTGCGCCTGCGCGGTGAGGTCCGGATAGCCCTTCTCGTTGTGGGTCAGGCCGGTGAAATGGACCTTGTAGCCCTCGCCGGCGTGGACCATCGGAGGGATCATGTCCCCGTCCGCCCGGAACGGAAAGAACTCCCCGCCGTTGGCCGGCTTCGACGGACGCTTCCGGTGAGCGCGCGGGATCTCGCCCGGCTCGGGGATGACCACGCGTTCGGTCATATGCCCGATCACCTCGTCCATCAGCACGAAGGTGGGGATGCGGTAAAGGTCCGCCGTGTTGAATGCCTTGACCGTGAGGTCGAAGCACTCCTGGGGCGAGTTGGGGCAGTAGGCCACGATGGCGTAGTCGCCGTGCGAGCCCCAGCGCGTCTGGATGATGTCTCCCTGGCCCACGGCCGTGGGAAGGCCCGTGGACGGCGAGCCGCGCATCACGTCGATGACGACGCAGGGGAGCTCCAGCATGCATGCCAGGCCCACATTCTCCATCATCAGGCTCAAGCCGGGGCCCGAAGTGGCGGTCATGCTTCGCGCGCCGGCGCATGATGCTCCGCAGATCGCGGCCATGCTGGCGAGCTCGTCCTCCATCTGCACGAACTTGCACCCCGCCACCTTGGGCATCCTCACGGCGAGGCGCTCCATGATCTCGGTGGAGGGGGTGATGGGATAGCCGGCGAAGAAAGTCAGTCCCGCGGCCAAGGCTCCTTCGGCGGCCGCGTGGTCGCCGAGCATGAAGTGCTGTCCAGTCAAGACTCGTCCAGAAGGGCTCATTCGACCTCCTCGGTGTATATAGCCATCTCGGGGCAGACCAGATCGCAGAACCGGCAGTGGACGCACGCGTCCTCCTTGCCTTCCTTGGAGATCGGGTAATGGTAGCCCTTCGCGTTGATCTCCTCGGATTCCACGAGGACATCCTTCGGGCAGAACTCGATGCAGAAGCGGCACCCTTTGCACCGCTCCGGCAGGATGAACAGCTTCGCATGCGGGATCTTAGCCGATGCCAGATTGACCGGTTGCCTTGCAGCCATGAAGTTAGACTCCCCAGGGGAAGACTTGGCACCCGCCGACCGGCGTATTGGGGCCTGGCAAGCGCCAGCGATTCCGGCCTCAACCCAGGACTACCCTTGGGACTCCGCGGCAGGGGCAGGGCCGATCCGCTCGCTTTACCTAAATTGCAACACTACTGCCAATGTTTCCAGAAGGGCCTCTCGACGGGGATTTAGCCGCCCAGGCGGCGCATGAAGCGGGATAGCGGCCGGGGGGGGCGATCGGGAAGGAATCGCTCTCAGCCGAGGAGTTTCCGGCGGCACTCGTTGACGCTCCGTCGCGAGACGGTGATGCCGGACTCATGGGCAAGACGCCGCGTGAGCTCCTCGTCGGTCACGCCCTTGCCCAAACGGCCCTGATCGCGCCACTCCGCCAGGATCGCGAGGATGACCACTCGCTGGCCAGTCAGCAAGAGTTTGAGCGGCACCTCCTCTCCCCACGGCATCAGGACCGAGCGGTTGGAGACCGCACGGCTGACGGTGCTCGGCGCCACGCTGATGCGCCGGGCGAGCTCCCTGAGGCTCAACGGCCTCATCCGGGACCTCTCTCGGCTGCGGAGGTAAGACGACTGCTCGGTGGTCACGCGCGAGAGTATCCGGAAGAGCGTGTCCTGGCGCATGTTGAGCAGCTCCACTCGCTTGAGCAGCTGGCGAAGGCGGCGCCGCTCCTCGACGCTCAGGCTCCTGCGCTTCTTCCAGTCCTCCAGCTTGTCGTAAAGGACCACATACCTCCCTCGCGCCCAGTGGGGCGAAAGGAACCGGAAGAACAGGTTCTCGGGATCGCGAGGGTCCTGCTGGATGGACGCGATGCAGTGATAGCGGATGCCGGACGTTTCGGGGACCAGGCCCGGCCGATAGAACTCCGAGCGCGCCCCCACGGCGAGCACGAGGTCCAAGATGCGCTGCCCCTCCTCCTCGCTGATCCCGGCGATGCGGCAGACCTCCGGCAGGGACTTGCCCTCCTCGCCGTAGAGGAAGTAGCGCTCGAAGGCTTCGACCCCGACGCGCTGGATGAGCCTCACCAGGTCGGTCCTGGCGTCGAGGATGTCGTGGATGGCCCCGGTGTCGCCTCCCGCCGCGATCTCTTCCTTGAGCTCGTAGAAACCGGAATGCAGGGCGGACGCGGGCCAGCGGCTGCGCCGGAGGATCGGCCCCTGCTGGGTCCAGCCGTACATGATCTCGCGGAACAGCGGGTCCGCTTCGAGCTCGCCGATCTCCTTGACCACCTCCGGCTCCGACATGGAGAGCCACTTCGCGGCCGTGAGCCGGCCCTGCAGAAGCTGGAAGTTCTGCACCTTCAGCTCCATCGCCAGCGTCGGTTTCTGAGGCATCTCGCTCTCCAACTTTTGTCCGGTGTAAAGCCCCGGAAGCACGGGAAACACCCGCCCTTATTCCTAATATTATAGCAACAATCCTGCCTAAAAAACGACCGATAGCCTCCGAATGTTCCATTATTGAAATCAAAACAGTACAATAAGCGCGCAATAACCTTTCCACGGCCGTTGGGTCCCGATGAATGAACGCAGAAAACTGGCCTACCTGATCGCGAGCCTAGCGGCAGTCGCCCTCGTCACCATCGGCGCGGCCGCCTACGTCATGCGAGGGGCTCCGCTCGTCAAGGCCGCCGCGGTGACCGCGTCGGCCGCGCTGCTCGTCATCCTGCTCGGAGGAGCCATCTTCCGCCTCAAGATCGACCCGTTGCTCCGTGGAATGCGGCAGAGGCGGAGGCAGTACCGGCAGCTTTTCGACACGGCGGCGGACATGATCTTCCTGCGGGACCCGGACTCCGGCAACATCATGGACGTCAACCTGGCGGCCTGTCGCCTGCTCGGGTACCGGCGCGAGGAGCTGCTATGGCGCAGCTACTTCGACCTGCTGGCTTCGCCCGAGGAGGTGACCGAGGCCCGGCGCCTGTTCGACGAGGCCCTACGGACAGGCTCCGCCACCCGGGTGGGCGCTTTCCTCCGCAAGGACGGCTCGCGGCTGGAGGTCGAGATCCGCAATACCCCCATGCGCATCGCCGACAAGGTCTGGCTGCTCGGCATCGGCCGCGACCTGACCGCCCAGCGCCAGCTCGAGCGGCAGGCCCTGGCCTTCTACCAGGGCTTCCGCAACTCCAACGACTACATGTTCTACACCGACCGCAACGGGATCATCCTCGACGTCAACGACGCCTTCATCCAGCGCTTCGGCTACAAGCGGGAAGAGGCCGTCGGGCGCAGCCCCCGCATCGTGCGCTCGCAGCAGACGAGCCAGGACCTCTACAAGCGCCTGTGGCGGGACATCCTCGATCCCTCCAAGGGGTTCTGGAGGGGCCGCGTGGTCAACCGGACGAAAAACGGCGCCGAGGTCCCCGTCATCCTCTCGATCACCGCGGTCCGCGACGCCCGCGGCGAGATCGTCGGCTTCGTGTCGAACGCCGTGGACGTCGCGGAGCAGGAGCGGATGCAGAGGCTCCTGGCCAAGAGCGAGTCGCTGGCGGCCATGGGCTCGATGGCGGCGGTCGTCGCCCACGAGATCCGGAACCCGCTCGGCTCGATCGTCACCGCGGCCAGCTCGATCTCCCACGCCGAGCTCCCCGCCAAGGAGCGCGGGACGCTCCTCGCCGTGATCCGCAAGGAGAGCAAGCGCCTCAACGACACCCTGAACCAGTTCCTCCAGTACGCGAGGCCGCGCGGCCTGCGCCTGGAGAAGCAGGACCTGAACCAGTCGATCCGGGAGGTCCTGCGCATGATCCGCTCCGACCCCAAGCTGCTCGGCAAGGTGCGCATCGAGGAACGCCTGGACAAGGCCCTGCCGCCCTTCCCCTTCGACGGGGACCAGCTCCGCCAGGTCCTGTGGAACGTCGTAATGAACGCGCTGCAGGCCATGGGCGGGAAGGGACTCCTCGCGATCTCGACCGGGATGGAGGAGGGAGAGGCGGTCCTCCGCGTCTCGGACACGGGCCCGGGCGTCCCGGAGGAATCGCGGACGAAGATTTTCGAGCCGTTCCACACCACGAAACAGCAGGGAACGGGGCTGGGGCTCGCCGTCGCCGAACGCATCGTCTCGGCGCACGGCGGCCACATCCTCATCGAGA
This sequence comes from Elusimicrobiota bacterium, assembly GCA_043819795.1. Classification (GTDB taxonomy): domain Bacteria; phylum Elusimicrobiota; class Elusimicrobia; order UBA1565; family UBA1565; genus JBDREN01. The sequence continues at coordinate 22,372 of JBDREN010000063.1, read as the reverse complement.
GCGCGCCAGGAAGCGGCGCGCGCTTCTCGATCGTCCTGCCGACCGACAGGGAGGGATGATGACGGGCGCCACCACCGTGCTTTTCGCAGAAGACGACACCTCGTTGAGGACCGTGCTCACGCTGGAGCTCAAGCGCCTCGGGCTGCAGGTCACGAGCGTGCCCGGAGGGCGGGAGGCCGTCGCGGCGATGGCCAGACGCAACTTCGACCTCGTCATCACCGATCTCAAGATGGCGGGGGTTGACGGCTTCAAGGTCCTCGAGGAGGCGCGGCGGCGCAATCCGGAGGCTCAGGTCATCATGATCACCGGCCACGGGACGATCGACTCGGCCGTGCGCGCGATGAAGTCCGGCGCCTTCGACTACCTCACCAAGCCGATCGAGCCCGAGGCCCTGGCCATCTCGGTGAACAAGGCCCTCGAGCGCCGCAGGCTGCTGCGCGAGGTCGAGCATCTGCGCGCCCAGGTGCGCGGGAAGTTCAGCTTCGACAACATCGTCTACGCGAGCCCGTCGTTCCACCGCGTGCTGGACCTGGTGCGCAAGGTGGCGGCCACCGACGCCTCAGTGCTCATCGAAGGAGAGTCGGGGACGGGCAAGGAGCTCATCGCGCGCGCCATCCACTCGTCGAGCGGCCGCCGCAACCATCCCTTCGTGGCCGTCAACTGCGGGGCCCTTCCCGAGGGCCTTCTGGAGAGCGAGCTCTTCGGCCACGCCCGCGGCGCCTTCACCGGGGCCGTGGCGAACAAGCGGGGGCTCTTCGAGGAGGCCCGCGACGGGACCCTCTTCCTGGACGAGATCGGGGAGATGGCGCCGGCGCTCCAGGTCAAGCTCCTGCGGGCGCTCCAGCAGGGCGAGGTCCGTCGCGTCGGTGAGAACCGGAACATCAAGGTCAACGCCAGGATCGTCACCGCCACCAACCGGGACCTCAAAAAGGAGATGGAGAAGGGCTCCTTCCGCGACGACCTCTACTACCGGCTCAAGGTCTTCCCCATCGTCATCCCGCCGCTGCGGGACCGCCCGGAGGACACCCTCCCGCTGGCGGAGCAGTTCCTGAAGGTGGCCCGCGGCAAGCACGGCGGGCGGGCCCACCGCTTCTCGCCGGAGGCGGCCAAGGCGCTCCTGGGCTACCGGTGGTCGGGCAACGTCCGCGAGCTCGAGCACGCGGTCGAGCGGGCCGTGATCCTCGCCGCCGGCGAGGAGATCCGGCCGGAGGACCTTCCGCCCGAGGTCCGGTCCGCCGGGTTCGGCGGGGACGCGGTCCGCCCTCTGCGCGAGGTCGAGAAGGAGCACATCCTGACGACGCTCGACGCCTGCGGCGGGAACCAGGGCGAGGCCGCCAAGCGGCTCAAGATCGGCCGCAACACCCTCTGGCGCAAGCTCAAAGAGTACGGGATCGCCAAGCCCAAGAAATAATCGGCGGCCCCAAGTCAGCGGCCCCCCGCGGGGGCCGCTCAAGTAGGGGGGCGATGGTTCCTTCCCCTCCTGTTTCTCGTCCTTTCCCGTGGTAGAGTCAGCGGCCCCCCGCGGGGGGCCGCTCAAGCGAGGGGCGATGGCTCTGCCCCCTCCTATTCCCGCGTCCCGCCCCGTGGGGGCGGGACGCGCACTCCCGGTGCGCGTCATGGCACCGGGCGCAGCCCGCGGGTGTCCTCGTGATGGTGTCCGCGCTCGGCGCCCTGACGTGCGCGCGGCCCGGGCCGTGGCAGGCTTCGCACTGGACGCCCAGGAACCTCCTGTTCTCCCCCTCCGGCCCGCCCATCCCGTAGCCGCCCTCGCCGAAGCCGGTGCTGTGGCACCCGACGCACTCCGGATCCTCCTTCTCGTCGCCCAGCAGCGCCTCGAAGGCCCGGGCGTGCTTGGTCTTCTCCCAGGTCATGAACTCGTCGATGTGGCACCATTTGCACTTGGCGGCGCCCCGGTAGGTCGACGCGGAAGGCGATTTCGGCGCCGGCGTTCCGGCGCCCGGTCCTTTCTCGGCCATGAGGCCGGACGCGGAGAGAATCAACAAAACGACCGCCGCGCACGGCAAGACGCGCGCTCTCATCCGCCTAGGAAGGGGGGCCGCCCCGGCCGAGATGCCGCTCGAGCCGCGGCAGGAGCGTCGTCTCCTCGCGGCTCTGATGGTGCTCGAGCAGGGTCTTTACCCGCATCTCCCGCTCGAGCAGGGAGACGACCGCGCCCCGGGTCCCGGAGCCGGCGCTCAGGCTGCGGGCCGCGGTCAGGATCGCCTCGATCCGGGCCTCGATCTTCCGGTGCTCGTCCACGAAGAAACCCGGCTGGCCCGCGCGCGGCAGATCCGCGAGCCCGGCGTAGGCGGGGATCAGGACCTTCTCCTCGAGCGCCATGTGGCGGCGCAGGCGCCTCGCGAACTCCTCGAGCTCGGCGAGCGCGCTCGAGAACTCGAAGCCGACCAGCGCCTCCTGATGGCGCCGGAGCAGGTCCTCGAGCATGCGGTGCTCGCCCTCCATCGAACGCAGGTCGCAGAGCTCGGGGGCTCGTTTCCCGGGTTGGCTCATCGCTCCCGCTTATCTCCCGCGACGGACATGCCCCCGAGCCATCCGGAGGGCAGCGCGGCCGTTCCCATGACCGCCAGCTGCGAAGCGGTGAAGGCGGCCAGCCAGAAAGTCGCCTTGTCCATGAACCCGTAGGAATGCAGGCCGACGCCCAGCATGTTGACGCCGAACCAGCACAGCGCGGTCAGGATGTTCCCGAACACGGCCATCACCATGAGCCCGCGCTCACGGATGTGCCCGCCCCACCGGGAGTGCAGGATCAGCGCCTGCCAAAGGACGATCAACAGCGCGCCGTTCTCCTTCGGGTCCCATCCCCAGAAGCGCCCCCAGGACTGGTCGGCCCAGATCCCGCCCAGCACGGTCCCGATGAAGCTGAACAGAAGCGAGAAGCAGACGATCCCATAGGTCATCTGGGCCAGCTCCTTGCCCATGTCCTTGCCGAGCCGGCCCGTCAGCCTTCCGACCAGGTAGACGTGAGCGAGCGCGCCGGCCAGGAACACGGAGCTGTAGCCGAGCGTGATGGTGATCACGTGCGTCGCCAGCCAGAAGTTGGAATCCAGGACCGCCTGCATCATCTCCAGCGTGTCCCCGCCCACGGACAGGTGGTGCGCGATCAGCAGCGTGCAGAAGCCGACCGCCGCGGACGTCAGCGAGCCGACGCCGCGCCGGTAGAGCCGCTCGAGGACGAGCCCCAGGAGCACGCCCCCCCATCCGACGAACACGGCCGAGGAGTAGAGGTTCGTGACCGGAGGGCGGCCCTCCAGAACCATCCTCGCCGCCATCCCCAGCGTGTGGATGCCGAAAGCCAGCACGAGCAGGGCGAAGGCCGAGCGCCGCAACGGGCCCGTCCACGCCAGCCAGGAAAGGCACCCTAGCAGAAAGACCGCCACGTAGAGGAGCATCCCCTTGGCGAACGGCTGGAGCCGGTTGAGCAGGGCCTCGCGGCGCGCCTTCGCCGCCGCGGCAGGAGAGCGCTCCGCCAAGAGACGCTCGAAGCCCTCGACGCGCCGGCCGAAAGCCTCCATGTCGCCCGCGCGGAACGCGTCGAGCATCTCCGCGTAGGCGCGGACCCCGGGACGCAGGCCCCCGTCGTGCGCCGCGCCCAGCAGCCCCTCCCCCACGCTGACCCAGGAGCCGGGGTCCTCGCCCGCGCGGGGCGGCAGGGGACGGAAGTAGGCGATGTCGGCGAGAAAGCCGTAGCGCCCGAAAAAGCCGGCCGCCTTCACGAGCCGATCGTTGTCGGCGAGCAGCCCCTCGAACTCCCGCAGCTCGCCGCCGAAGTCCTCGGTCTCGGCCAGGCGCAGCGTGTTCTTCAGGCGATGGTATAGCGACAGCTGACGGTAGAGATTGACGACGCTCGCCTCGAAGCGGGTGCGAAGCTGCGCCTGCACGCCTTCGGCCCGGTGCGACTGACTCTCGATCTCCTCCAGCTGCGGCCTAAGCTCGGCGAAGGAATAGTACCGCCGCCGCCCCGCCCTGCGGCCCAGCAGGCCGAGCACGTCGGGGTCGTCGATACGGAACACCTTGCGCTCGTCCGCCGCGTCCGGCCGCGCCATCAGCTCGAGCAGCCACGAGACCGCGTCCAGCCGGACGCCTTCCTCCCGGACGGACTGCTTGCCGCGGAGCGTCAGCAGCGCGTTCCGGGCGACGCTGTCCATGGGCTTGACCCGCCCGTTGTGCAGCACCGGGAGCCCGCCGAAGGCCCCGGTCCCGCCGTCTCCCGGAGCCCGGATCCCGGTCAACGCGTAGAGCGCGCCGGCCGCCGTCAGGACCCAGGGCAAAAGCCGCTTCACCGCCCCCCCCTCGAGCGGGCCGCGTCCGGCTCGACAGCTCCCTTGGCCCCGGCTGGCCGGAACCTGAGCAGATGGAACGTGAACTGGAAGGCGAGCCCCAGGGCCATCATGATGAACGCGATATAAGGCAAGAGCCATCCCGGATTCTCGACGACCTGGAGCACCGATAGAGTGTCGTTCTTGCCGTAGCTGGCCTGGTAGAACGTCCTGCCCAGGTACCGCAAGGGATGGTTCATGTAGATCAGGACGTCCCGGGCCTCGCCCTTCTCGGGATGCGTGAGACGCACCCGGCTGGAAAAGTTCTTCGGTATCTCGGTCCCCGGGTAGACGTCGTGACGGAAGTCCTTGAGCGTGAGCGTGAAGGGCATGTGGCGCCGGAGCGGACGCATGCCCAGGGCGTACGTCCTCCCCTCATGGGAGAAGGTCTCAAGCCGCCCGAGGGCGCTGCCCACGAGCCATGTCCCGAGGGAGCGCCCTTCGGCGAGCAGCTCGACGAAGGCCGCGGGCTGGTTCCGCACGTCGTCTCGCGCCGCGCGGGCCAGGGGCCGCACCACCAGATCGCGGCCCGCTCCCCGGTCGGCGCGCGAAGGGGGCAGAGCGTCGCTGTCCGGCCTGCGGCCGATCGCCGAGTTCGAGAAGTAGGCAGCCACCCGCAGAGAGAACGGCCATGCGGGATGATGGAATTCCCTGCCCTCGCGCAGGGAGGACTCGCCGACGCTGAACACCTTGTCGTGAGCGGCCTCGGACCCGTCAATGACCACGAGCTCGGCGCGGCGCGGGCTCTCCGAGTAGTCGCGCGAGGCCCCCTCCTCGATCGCCATCTGCGTCTCGACCGAGAAGACCCCCGTGACGAACTCGCCGAGGATCAGCAGCATGAGGCCCAGGTGGATCATCCAGACGCCCGTCTTGGAGAGCCGCAGCTGGAAGCGAGCCACCGCCGAAGCGGTCACGTTCGCGAGGAGCAGTCCCCCCACGAGGGCGCCCCCGGGGAAGACGGGGACGCGCCAGCCCGCCAGCGGCAGCCGGCCGTAAAGGAAGAAGCTGCGGAAGTATTTCTCGACGGCCCCGAATGTCCCGATATTCACCTGGTCGAGCGTGCAAAGCACGACGAGGATCATCAGGAGGACAAGCGACGCGATCCCAAGCTCGATCGAGGAGAGGAAAGCGACGGACTTCCGGAGAGCGGACCTCATGTCTATGGCGGACATTCAAGTAGATATTAGCAACAAAAACACCAAGCTTGAGATTGTTGCCAAAATGGGGATTAAATGATACCGTGTTCCGCAGTCGTCAGCATTCGTCGCAGAGGTGAGGTAACACGTCGGCCCTGACGCGGGGACAGCCAACCACGACAACGGCCTCCTGAAGCAGCTCCTTCCAAAGAGTAGAGCAGGCGAAGGTCCGCCACGTGGCGTTGGAGTAGAAGCCGCCCTTAACAACCACCGGAGAAAACATCGGACAGGGACGTTTGCGCAAGGCCTCTGCGACTGGAGGAGATCGAGATGGCTGTCAAGTCGGCTAGAAGGATCACCGGGACGAAGATACTCATCAACTACCCGCAGCTTCACGAGCGGATATTGCCCCGCCACTACTCGTTCCGGATCGAGGCCAAAGTCCACGGCCAGGTGGAATTGTCGATCGACGGCAGCCCCTGGCGGGCCTGCAGGCCCTCGATGGGGTATTGGTGGTACGACTGGCATTGCGCCCCGGCGGGAAGCCACAAGGTCGTCGCGAGGGTACTCACTGAGACCGGCGCGGCCACCACCAACGCGCGCCCCTTCCGCGTCATCTCCGAGCTCGAGATCCTCTCCGCGGTCGCCAAGAGCGCGAAGCCGGCGACGCGGGGCGCCCGCAGCGCCCGGCATCGGCCTCGGGACAAGGCGCGGATGAACTGACGTCCCCCGACGGACCGGCTCCCGTCGCCGGTTCGTCGTCCCGGGGAAGGCGGAAAGACCCGCCTCCCCCGGGGAACGCACCCCTCCCGCCGCCGTTTCCCATCTCAGCACGGCGTTGCGCCCACTAATGTAGTGTCCCGTAAATAACTGGCCAGTTATTTACAGGACACTACACTAGGCCCTAGGACCCACTCCGGCCTAGGCCCCGCCCCCCCCACTCCCTTGCCCCTTCTGGGCCTGGCGCGTCCGCACATCCCCGGCTACAATAAAGCCGATAACGAACAGGAGGCACACCATGACACGAAGAACCCCGATCACCGGTTTAGCGATATTCCTGGCCTCGGCCTTGGCGCTGGCCCTGCCGGCCGCGGCTCAACAGGTCGCCGAACTCGCCGAAGATTTGCCCGCGCCGATCCGGCGCGTATTCGTCTCGGGCCCCGGCCAAGAGGCGGCCCCCACGCCCGTGCCGGTCGGGCGCGTACTAGTTTCGGGCCCCGGCCAAGAGGCGGCCCCCGCGCCCGTGCCGGCCGGGCGTGTACTCGTCTCGGGCCCGGCCGAAGAGGCGGCGCCCGCAGCCGAGCCCTCCGAGGACACGAACGTCATCGAATACACCCTCACTCCGGAGGAGTATCCGGCGGAGCCGGGCGGTCCCGCCAAAGCCGCGGACAGCGTCTTGAAGCTCCCCGGGGGCTTCGACGGAACCCTTTCCAATCTCGATAGGACCATCAACGCGATCGAGACGAAGATCCGGAACGAGGCGGCCAAGCTCATGCCCCTCATCCGGCACAAGCGGGTCCAGCTCTGGAACCTCAAGAAGTTCTACAAGAGGTACGGCATCGACATCAGCGAGGACGTGGCCTGGAAGGACTTCGACAAGAGGCACGGCGTGGACCCCTCCGGCACGATCGACACCAGCGCGGAGGCCGAGGTCAACGCGTTCGAGGAGGTCGCCACGATGTCGGTGGCGTCGGCCTACGTTGAGCCCGAGGACGTCCCCCGGTGGGCGGAACTCAGCGAAAAGGCGGGCCACGAGCAGGTGGAGACCCGGCTGATGGTCCATCTCGCCAATTTCGGGTTCAGTTGCATCGGCTACAACGAGCAGGCCATCCACCTGGAGTACCTCAAGGAGCAGTTGAAGGCGGCCCGGGAGTCGCGCACAGACACCGGGAGATAAGCGGGAAAACCCGAACGGATCCTCGAGATCGGGCGCTGCGCAACGCGCCCGATCTTTATTTTTGGAAAGCCTCTGTCCCGCGCGCCCGCCCGGAGTACACCGCCCCGAAGCACGCGGCCGACAGCAGAAGGACCAGCGCGGCCGAGCCGAGCAGGATCGCCCCGGCGCCCACCAGCGGGATGAGGTAGAAACCCGCAGCCAGCGCCCCCAGCACGCCGCCGGCCGTGGAGACCGAGATGACGGCGCCGACCTCGCGGCCGAGGCGGCCGAGGCTCTTGGTCCGGAGGCGGACGCACAGCGGCGGCACGGTCCCGAGGCACAGGAGCGGGACCGCCAGCAGCAGCGCGGCCCCGGCCAGCGCCCCGCCCGAGACGCCGAGCCCCCCCGCGGCCAGGAGCGCCGGCCGGCGGATCGCCGGAAGGATCAGCAGCCACAAGCCGCCGGCGGCCAGCGCGCCGCCCAGCGCCTTGAGAGGAGGCTTCCGGTCCGCCAGCCAGCCTCCGGCCGCGTAGCCCGCCGCCAGAGCGGCGAGGGCCACCGTGATCAAGGCCGACCACACGTGGACGGTCGTCCCGAAAAAGGGGGCGAGGAGGCGGGAGCCCAGGATCTCGAGGACCAGGACCACGGCCCCGGACAGGAAGGCCAGGCCGTAGTGCCCGACCATGGAGAGGATCCCCGCCGGATTCATGGCTCAGGCTCAGCCGTGGTACGCGGGCTCGAACTCGACGTGCTTGACCCCGCTCCACTCCTCGACGTCGCGCAGGACGCGATCGAGGCGGGTCTCCGCCTCGCCGAGCCCCGGAGCCACCAGCGCGACCCCGAGCACGGCCTTCTGCCAAAGGTCCCGGGTCTCGGCGTCCACCTCCGCCACCGAGACGTTGTAGCGCTCGCGAAGGCGCTGCGACAGGCCCTTCGCGACGCGACGCTTTTCCTTAAGGGAGCGCGCCTCGTCGAGGTAGAGCGTGATCCGGCAGGAGGCGACGATCATATTGGGTAGTGTAGCGTGGGGAACGCCCCCTTGACAACTGTACATTTGTACACTAAACTATGCGCGGATGTCCACTCAAATCACGCAGCTGCAGAAGAGAATCTTCGCGTTCATCACGGACGCCATCCGCGGAGACGGCTACCCGCCCACGATCCGGGAGATCGGCCGGCGCTTCCGGATCGCGGCGCCGAGCTCGGTGGCCTATCACCTCAAGGTCCTCGCGGAAAAAGGGCTCATCAAGCGCATGGGCGCGATCAGCCGGGGACTGAGCCTCGCGTCGCATCCCCTGCGCCTGCCCATCCTCGGTAGGGTCGGGGCCGGCGAGGGCATGATCGCCCAGGAGGATATCGAAGGCTACGTCGACCCCGACAAGGACCTCCTGCGGGGGGCCCACTTCCTCCTGCGCGTGCGCGGCGACAGCATGGACGCGGCCGGCATACTCGAGGGCGACCTCGTCCAGGTGCGCCGGCAGGACGCCGCCGAGGACGGCGACATCGTGGTCGCCCTCGTCCAGGACGAGGGCGTCGTCAAGCGGCTCGCGCGGCGGGGCCGGGACCGCCGCCTGGAATCGGCCAACCCGGCCTACCCGCCGATCGCGAAGGACTTCAAGATCGTCGGGAAAGTCGTCGGCCTCATCCGCCGCTACGACCGCTAAAAAAGGGAGGCTCCCATGGCGGGAGACGCGCGCGACCTCGCGGACTCTTTAGGGTGGGCGCTGCGCCCCATGGCCCCCGCCCGGCCCCGGCGGGCCCGCTCCCGCGTCCATACGGCGCTGGGCTCGTCCTGGCTGCCCGCATGGTTCCTCTCGGCTCTGGCCCCGGCCCTCGAGCGCGGACTGCGCGTCTATTGGATCGACGCGGGCAACCGGTTCGACGCCTACGGCCTCGGCCGCGCCGCGCGGGACCTGGGCGCGGACCCGCGCCGCGCCCTCGCGCGCGTCCGCTTGGCCAGGCCCTTCAACGTATTCCAGCTCGAGACGATCCTCCGGCGCAAGCTGCCGGCGGCGTGGCGCGGCGAGCCGGTGGTCCTCTCCGATCCGCTGGCCCCGTTCCTCGACGAGGACCTGCCGCGAGCCCAGGTCCGCCGGATGCTTCCCCGCGTCCTGGGATGCCTCGGGCGGCTGCCGGCGCTCTGGATGGTCCTGGCCGTGGAGCGAAAAGCGCCGAAGGAGCGCGCGTGCGTGCTGGATTCCCTGATCCGGCGTTCCGACCGTCTCCTCCGGCTCGCGGAGGAGGAAGTCCCCCCGCGGCTGCGGACGATGGCCCGGATCATCGGGCGGTAAGGCCATGGGACGGACTTTGCCCACGATCATCCAGACCCTGGAGATCGAGAAGGAGAACTGGAGGCGCTTCCGGCGCGCCCTGCGCCGCGAGGACCAGGAGGCCTTCGACGCCCTCTGGCGCCACGTCCGCCGGCACGCGGCCCCGGCCTCCATGGCGAGCCGGGCGGTGCCGCTGGAGAGCGTCTTCATGGCGATGCTCGTGGGCCTCGAGCGCCGGGCGGAGGAGCTCGAGCGCCTGCTGATGGAATTACGCGCGGCCTTAATCCGTGATCGTTCATGAAACCGCGCCGGGTGGAAGGCTGGATCTTCGACGCCTATCCCGAACCGGAAGGGATCCGGGTATGGGTCCTGGACGCCGAGGGCGGCAGCCACAGCTTCCTGGACGCCTGGCGCCCCGGCCTCTGCGTCTCCGGTCCCCGGCCGGGCATGCGCCGCGCCTTAGCCCTCCTTCGCTCCCTTCCGCATCCCGTCCGGTGCCGCTGGGTCCGCCGGACGGAGCTCTTCTCGGGCGAGGCACGCTCCGTCCTGGAGGTCCGGACGTCCCCGCCGGCCCACGGCCCGCTCGTGCGCCGGCTCCGCCGGCTCGGGCTTTCCCTTTATAACGCCGACATCCATCCCGCGCAGGTCTGGCATTATGAGCGAGGCCACTTCCCCCTGGCCCGCTGCGCGTTCGAGCTGGAGGGGGACCGGCTGGGGGACTGGGAGCTCCAAGACGACCCCTGGGCCCCGGACTACGAGCTGCCGCCCATGCGCACGCTCCACCTGGCGCTAAGCGGCTCGGAGACCGCCGGCCGCATCGACCCCAACCACGCGCCCCGCGGCACGCTGACCCTGACCATGGACGGCTACGCCTGCGAGCTCCAGGGGACGGCGGAGGAGCAGCTCGAGTCCCTCGCGCGCCGCCTCCGCGAGTGGGACCCCGACGTCGTCACGACCGAATGGGGAGACAGCTACCTCCTGCCCCGCCTCGCCTCGCTTGCCGAGCGGCTCGGACGGCCGCTCCCCCTCTCGCGAGACCCGGGCCGCGCGATGTCCGGCCGCGGCGGGAGGAGCTTCTACACCTACGGCCGCGCCGTCTACCAGACGGACGTCCGCTACCTCTTCGGCCGCTGGCACCTCGACCTCAAGAACAGCTTCACGCTCAAGGAGAGCGGGCTCGACGGCCTCGTGGAGATCGCCCGCATCGCCCGCATCCCGGTCCAGCGCGCCGCCCGCTGCACGATCGGCACTTCCTTGAGCTCGATGCAGATGAACCAGGCGTGGAAGGACGGCGTGCTCGTCCCGATGGATAAAGAGCAGGCCGAGGACTTCCGGCCCGCCGACGCCCTGGTGACGGCCGACAAGGGCGGGCTGGTCTACGAGCCGGAGGTGGGCTGGCACGAAGAGGTGGCCGAGTACGACTTCGTCTCCATGTACCCGACGCTGATGGCCCGCTGGAACATCTCCCCCGAGACCGTCAATTGCCCCTGTTGCCCGGACAACCGCGTCCCCGAGATCGGGCACCATCTGTGCCGCCGCAGGCGAGGGCTCGTACCTAAGGTGATCGCCCCGATCCTGGCCAAACGCGCCCGCTACAAGGCCCTGGCTAAAAAGGAAGGGCCGCGGCGGGACTCTTACAAGCGGCGCGCATCGGCGCACAAGTGGATCCTGGTCACTTGTTTCGGATACCTCGGGTTCAAGAACGCCCGCTTCGGGAAGATCGAGGCCCACGAATGCGTGACGGCCTGCGGCCGGGAGGTCCTCCTGCGGGCCAAGGAGGCTGTGGAGCGCCGGGGCCTGCGCATGCTGCACGCGCTCGTGGACGCGGTATGGGTCCAGGGCGCGCCCGGCTCCGACTACGAGGCCCTGCGCCGGGCCATCGAGGCGGAGGCGGGCTGCCCCGTGGGCCTGGAGGGGGTGTACCGCTGGATCCGCTTCTGCCCCTCGAAGACGGACCCGCGCTCCGGCGTCCCGGCCCGCTACTTCGGCGTCTTCGCCGGAGGCGAGACGAAGGTCCGCGGGCTGGCGCTCAGGCGGCGCGACACGCCGGCCGTGCTCGCCCAGATGCAGATGAGGCTATTGAAGCTTCTGGCCCGCGCCGACGGCCTGGCCGCGTGCCGGGCGCTGCGGGGCCGGCTCGAGACGCTCGTGGAGGAGTACCGTGCCCGCCTGAGGGAGGGACGCGTCTCGGCCGAGGACCTGGCGGTCACGTTCCACCTCTCGAAGGAGCCGGGGGAATACGTCCACGACACGCTCCACGCCCTGGCCGCCAAGCGGCTCGCGGCCGCGGGCCTGCGCCTGCACCGGGGAGAGACCGTCCGCTACGTGATCGCCTCGGCCAAGGACGCGGTCAAGGACTGGCGCACGGTCCCGCTAGCGCTCTCGGAAGGCCCGCTCGAGTACGACGAGGCCAAGTACCTGGAGCTCCTCGAGCGCGCCGCCCAGGAAATATTATAGGTGTCAGGCTGAATCTTTGGGAGAAGATTGGGCGGCGTCACTTGGCCGGCTGTCGAGCCCATGACAGAGGACGGATTAAAAGATCGGAGACAACCTCGGGCTACGACGGGACCGTTCCGCAACAAGTTTCAAAAGCTTCAGCCTGACACCTAGGATTCCCGCAGGAGACGCCGCTAGCAGCCCGTGGCAAAAGTCTTCCGGGGCCTGCAATCGCCTGGAAGCGGCCTGCGCCTGCGTTGCTCCTCGGTCACATCCCGTCGAGGGATGCTCCCTCGTCGCGCCTTGGCTCGGCTCGCTCCAGGCGATTTCGCCTTCCGAAATACTTTTGCCACGGGCTGCTAGGCGTTGGCTTCCTCCTTCGCCGCCTTCATCTCGTCGATCACGGTCTGCGCGATGTTGGAGGGAACGATCTCGTAGTGGGAGAACCTCATGCCGTACTCAGCCGTTCCGGCGGTGAGGGACTTCATGGTCTTGATGTACTTGTACATCTCGTCCAGGGGGACCTTCGCCCTGATGGTCTGGATGCCGTCGCCCGGGTCCATGCCCAGGATCCTGCCCCGCCGCTGGTTCAGGCTCCCCGTGATGTCGCCCATGTACTGATCCGGGACGATGATGTCCACGTCCATGATGGGCTCCAGGAGCACGGGCCGGGCCTTCTGGTAGGCCTCCCGGAAAGCGGCCCTCGCCGCGATCTGGAACGCGATGTCCTTGGAGTCGACCGGGTGGGTCTTGCCGTCGTAGACGACCGCGCGGACGTCCACCACCGGGAAGCCGCCCAGCCCGCCCGCGATCATGGCGGTCTTGACGCCCTTCTCGCAGCTCAGCATGAGCGTGGCCGGGATGGAGCCGCCGAAGACCTCGTTGGCGAACTCGAAACCCGCGCCCCGGGCCAGCGGCTCGACCCTCATCCACACTTCCGCGAACTGGCCGGCCCCTCCCGTCTGCTTCTTGTGCCTGTACTGGGAGCTGCCCTTGCCGGTTATCGTCTCGAGATAGGCGACCTTGGGCGTGCCGATGTCGACCTGCACCCCGAACCTGCTGCGCAGCCGGTTCAGCATCACCGTCACATGCAGCTCGCCCATGCCGGAGGCGATCATCTCCCTGGTCTGGGGGTCCCTGCGGATCCGGAAGGTGTTGTCCTCGGCCGTCAGCTTGTGCAGCGCGTTCGAGATCTTGTCCTCGTCGGACCTGGTCTTGGGCTTGATGGAGAAGGAGATGGCGGGCTCCGAAAAGCCGACATCGTCGATCTTGGTCTGGATCTTCTCGTCCGCCAGCGAGTCGCCCGTGACGGTGCTCTTCAGCTTCGCCACGCAGACGATGTCCCCGGCGTTGACCTTCTCGACATGGGCCTCCTTCTTGCCCGTCAGGCAGAAGAGCTGGCCCAGCTTCTCGCGCGCGTCCTTCGAGACGTTGTGCACGTTCGCGTTCGTGGAGATGGAGCCCGAGAAGACCTTCATGATGGAGATCTGACCCAGGTAGGGGTCGAAGATCGTCTTGAAGACCTGCGCGGCGAACGGCGCGTCCGGCTTCGGCTCCAGCTGGGTCTTCTCGCCGTCGGAGATCTTCGTGCCCCCCACGGGCGGCCGGTCCAGCGGGGACGGGAATCTCTCGACGATGATGTCGAGAAGCTTCTTGACGCTGATGTTCGCGGTCGCGGACCCGGCGAAGACGGGCGAGACCTTGCCCGCTATGACGGCGTTCCGGAAGCCCTCCTTCACCTCGTCCGTCGAGAGCTCCCCCTTGTCCAGGTATTTCTCGCAGAGCTCGTCGTCCGATTCCGCCACGCTCTCGATCAACGCCTCGCGCAGCTTCGCGGCCTTCTCGGCGTCGGCGCCTTCCAGCTCATCCATCCCCTCCCCCGTCAGGAGGTTCGCGGTCCTCTTGAACTCGGACGCGCTGCCCACGGGATAGGTGAGGCAGGCGCAGCTCTTGCCGTACTTCCTCGTGATCTGCTCCATACACTTGTCGAAGTCCGCGTTCTCCTTGTCCATCCTGTTCACGAAGATCGCGAACGGGAGCGACCGCTCTTGGATCATCTTGTGGAACTTGTCGGTCCCCATCTCCAGGCCGCTGACCGCGTTCACGATGAGGATCGCCGCGTCCGCGGCCCGGAGACCGCCGATCACCTCGCCGATGAAATCGCTGTAGCCGGGGGTGTCGATCAGGTTCACCTTGACGTTATTGTGGATCAAATGAGAGATAGAGGAGTTCACCGAGGACTTCCGCTCGATCTCGTCTTCGTTGTAATCGGAGACCGTGTCGCCGTCGGTGACGGAACCCGCCTTCGGGATCGCGCCTCCATTGAAAAGGAGCGACTCGACGATGGAGGTCTTTCCGGACCCGGAATGTCCCAATACGATTATGTTCCTGATGGATTTGGTCTCGACAGCCATTACATCTCCTCCCCAACCTGCGGGGAACTCTTTAGGCTTGGTTTTCGCTCCAAAAGGCCGCCTGCATGCTCGCTGCGCCCGGTCGACGGTGGGATGCTTCCGTCGGTGCCGCGTCCCCTCGGATGCATGGATAAACGTTAACAAATAGCCGCGGGCTTGACAAGACGACGGACGCCGCCCGATTTCCGGGCGGGCGCCGGGTAGAGGGCGGCGCAGGAGGATGTCAGGAAACGGGTCTAACGGCCGTTTTTCGAGAGCTTGCCGCGGAGCCAACGCACGAAGAGCGCGACCGGCTTGACGAAGGGGCTGTTCGCGATGCCGCCGAGCGCCTGCTTGAGCGGGGACTCGCTCGACGCGCTTTCCGGACTCACCGGATACATCCCCTGGAACTCGCCGGTCCCGGCGACGGCCTCGTCAGTGACGTAGAGGATGGGCCTCTTCTTGGCCGCGCGGCTGATCAGAAAGATGACCAAGTCGAGCGTCTGCTGGGCCGCGAAGACGGTCCAGAACAAGGCCATGGAGCCCGCGCCGAAGTAGGTGCCGGCCAGGACGAAGAAGAGATCCCTCAGCTGCTGGATGGCGGAGCGCTGCCAGCGGGATATGCGGCCGTTGTCGTAGAGGGCGTTGAGCCCCCGGTAGCCCAGAGTCCCGAAGAACGTGCCGATGACGGTGGCGATGCCCACGTCCTTCCAGTAGAGCGGCGACCACGGCGGGACCTTGCCCGGCAAGACCGACCAGGCCAAGGTCCGAAACACGCCGCCCCACCACTGCCCATAAGCGAAATTGAAGACCGTCTGATAGCGCAGCCCGCGCTGCTTGCCGATGTTGTTCTGGAAGTTGGACCAGGAGTTGATCCAGATGCCGTGGAAGGTGTCCAGCGAGAGGGACAGGCCTATGGCGATGGCCGCAGCCGCGGGATGCCCGGCGTACATGGACGTCCAGACGCCCACGGCTATGGTGAACGAGAAGGCCTTGGACGCGATGCCGCCCGCCACCTCGGGGAGCGTCGGCCGGGTCAGCGAGTTCGCGAACGTCCGGGCCAGGTACGCCAGCTCGCGGAACGGCCGGGTGACCGGTCCCAGGAAGTAGCGCCAGAACCGGCCCTCCTTCCAGCCCTTGTCCCGCCGCGCTCCGGTCTCGACGGCCTCGTCGGCGGCCGGCGCCCCTTTCCGGGAATGCTTCTTCCAGTCGACGGGGATGCTCTCGACCTGGAGCTTGGCGCGGATCCCGTAGGACCGGAGGGTCTCCTCCACCCGCGCGATGTCCTCTTTGGAGAGCCCGCCGTTGGGATTCTCCTTGCTGAGGACCACGCGGATCCTGCCGATCCGGTTGAGGGTCTCCGCCAGGGACCGATCCGCGGCCAGGACCCGGCCCAGCGAGGCGAGGTCCGCGGCGATCGGCCGCTCGCCGGGCCTCGTGAGGAATACCCGGACCTTCTTGAGCGGGTCCGGGTCCTGAACGCTCGTCGCGGCGGCGGAAACAGGGGTTCCTTGCGAGCTCCCCGTGAGTGAAGGAAGCTCCCGGCCGCTCGCTCCTTGGGCGCGCCAGAGCCCGGAGGAAAGCGCGCCGCTCTTGGCCCCCGCCGAGGGCGGGGCCCGGGCCGGCGCGTTGGGGTCGAGCTCCTCGATCTCGAAAAGATGGACGTCTCCCGGGTCCAGCCGCACGAAGAGCCCCTTCTCGAGAAGCTCCTTGCCCGTGCGGACGTAAGCGGCCGGAGAGCCGTCAGCGGCCGGATGCGCGCGGTCCCGCAGCACGTACGTCTTGCCCGCCCGCGGCCGGAAAGCCCCGAATTTCTCCAGGACCGGGGCGCGCCCCAAATTAAAATGCCCCCACGCGGCCTCGTCGCCGAAGTTCGCGGCGACCAGGACCGTCTTTCGTCCGCCGGCGTCGTCGCGGGCGGCGGTGTAGGCCACGACCGGCGTCGCCTCGTGGGGCGAGAGGACCTCCATGCCCCCGTCCCGGAACAGGTCCGAGTGGCGCTCGCCGAACTTCAGGATCCGCCGGAGGAACTCCACGTTGCCGGGATCGGCGTTGGCCCAGTTGATGAGGACCTTTATATCGAATGGGATGGCCTTGGCGAGGTCCTGCGACTTGTGCAGATCGTCGCTGATCAGCATGGCGGCCTGCCCGACGCCCAGCTCCAGGCCGTTGTAGAACAAGGTCGGCCTCGCCAACAGGGCCATGGCCACGGCCGCCCGGAAATGCCGCCCGAGCTTGTCGACCGGGTTGCCCTCGCCGCCGTCGTGCGTCCCCACGAAATTGACCAAGCCCGCGCCGCCCTTCTGCCACGTCCGGAAGGAGAGCTCCTTCAGCGCCTCGCGGATCCATCCGGCGTCGCGGCTCACCAGCGCGTCGTAGAGGCCCATCTTGTTGTAGCGGGCGTGCGATCCCGAGCGGCTCAAGGCCTCGTACTCCTCGTAGGCCTCGTCGATATGGAAGGCGCCCGGCTTGACCTCGCGCACGGCCGCCATCATCGTGTCGAGGTATTCCCGGCCGGCGAGGGCCTTGTGCCTCCGCTCCAGGCCCGCCGCGGCCCTCTCGAGCTGCTCGCGCACCCAGCCGGTCGCGTTGTCCCGCTCCCACGCCAGGGTGCCGGCCCAATGCCTGTGGAACTTGTCGCTAAGAACAAGGTAGGACATGTCCCGGCGGACGCCGTCGATCCCGAACCGCTCGAAGAGGCCCCTGGCTTCTTTGATCCTGAAGTCCCAGGCCGCCGGATGGGTGTAGTCGATCTGGCCCATGTCCACCCACATCCAGCCCCCGTCCTGATACGGGTGGTGCAGCAGGATGAACTTGTGGACCCTCTTGCCGCCCTCCGGATAGTTGTCCGTTTCCAAGAGATAGTACATGGGCCCGCCGCCCGGGGCTGGGATGTGCGGGACCTGCGAGATGATCCGCTTCTTGTAGTCCTCGATCGGCTCGTTCGGCTCGGGCTGGGGCGGGACGATGTGGATGAAGCCCTCGGGACGCTCGGCCACCATGTGGCTGTCGAGCGAGGTGTGGTTGGGAATGTAGTCCGTCATGACCTTCAGGCCCTTGGCGTGGGCCCTGTCCACGAAGCGCTTCAGGCCCTCGTCCCCTCCCAGTTCCTCCTTCACGCGATAGCCCTTGATGGCGTACGGCGAGCCCCCGCCCGTGCCCCATCGGGCGATGTCGCCGATCTCGAACATGTCCAGGATCCAGACGGTGTTGGCCCCGGTCCGCTCGCGGATGCCGTCGAGCTCCGCGTCGTCCAAGGAGTCGAAGAAGTTCTTCTTTCCGCCGCGCCCGTCGGCCTTTATCCGATTGTAGGCGCGCGCCAGGATCATGTAGATGCTGGCGTCGCGGCCCCACAGCGCCGGGTCGCTCGTCTTTATGTCGCTCTGCAGGCGCGCGACGGTCCTCTGCAAAAACTCGTTGAGGCGGCCGTTCTTCTCCTCGGGGCCGACGGGCGAGCGCCGGATGGCGCCCAGCTCCCTCCGGATGTCTTGCGTCCAGCCCACGGGCGCGAGCAGGCCGTCTAGGTAGCCGAAGTAATCGTCGAGCTGGGCGAGCGCGAATGCCTGTCCGTGGGCCCGCTCGTGCTCCAGTTTGGAGTAAAGGAAGCCCTCCATGCCGGCGGAGCGGGCGCGGATCCGCCCTCCGTCCGGCGTCCCGAAGGAGAACGCCTCGATCCGGCCCTTCGCGCCGACCGTCCCGTCCCCGAGCACCTGGCGGAGCTCCTTGACGCGCTGATACGGTTCCTCGTTTGCCGAGGCCGAAGCGGCGGTCCCGGCGTCCGGCTTGGACAGCCCGATACGCCGCTTACGGCTCCCGTCCGCCTCAGCGGCGGCATCGGCGGGGGCCGTCAGGCCGGACCGGGTCGCGGAGCCGTCGAAGATCCTGCGCAGGGAGACCGGAGCGGCGGCCGGGGCGCCCACGAGCGTCCGGCCGAAAGCGGCCAGGCGTCCGATAAGCCCGTCAGACTTAGGCGCATTGGCGGCCGCGGGAGCCGCCTTTTTGCTCGCCGCCGAGAGATTCGCTTCTAGCGGGGACGCACCCTCCCCCCGGGCCCCGACCGTCGGCGCGGCGGCGCGCGCGGGCTCGCCGCGCGACAGCGCGCTCTGAGCCGGCGCCGGACCAGGTGTCGCCGCCGAGGCCCGAACGCCGATCCGGGGAGCCTGGACTCCGACTTTCGGTGCCGCCGCGGGGATCAACAGGCTCGATCCGGTCAAGCCGGCGGGAGTATTGACGCTGAGATTGGAAAGGGATACTTGAGAGACGGCGGTCGCCGCGCCCCCAGCCGCGGCCCCCGTCCCGGCGGCGGCCGACCCCGCCCGCGGGGCCACGACGACGCCGGCGACGGCCTCCCAAACGAATCCCTGCTGGGCGAGCATCAGGGATGCCGAGAGCGCGACCGCCAGGCTCTTACGGAATATGGAAACGTCCATTACGTTAATTGTACGTACGGGACCGGTCTCGCACATGGGCCCTGAAGGCACCGTCCATCGGATAATGGACCTACCCGAAATAGGACCGGAAAATAGGACCTTTTATGCCCGGGCTGGAGGCGTTTTCCCCGGGACCGTTTTCGTGGAACTCAGGCGCGCCCGCGAACCTCTTGACAATCTCTCTGAGCGGCCTTACCCTTCCAGAGTAGTTAGCTCTGTCCGCCTCGGGGACGGTCCAGACATCGCGCCATTCCCCAGCGGCAGGCCGGGAGCCGCGTCATGCAGGATATCAAGAAGACCAAAGCCGCGCTGATCCAGGAGTTGCGAACCGCCCGCCGGAAGCTTAAGAAGCTCGAAGCCCCCCGACCCAAGCGCGTACCGGCGAAAGGCTCCGCGGGATTCTACTCCAAGACGATGGCCAATATGGCCGAAGGCGTCCATCTCGTCCGGCTCCGCGACTGCGTGATCCTCTACGCCAACCCGCAGCTCGAAAAGATGTTCGCCTACGAACCCGGCGAGCTGGCCGGCAAGCACGTCTCCGCGCTGAACGCCGGGACCGACGGCAACCCGGAGGAGCGGGCGGCCGAAATCCGGGCCCACATCGCGAAACACGGCGAATGGCGGGGGGAGATCAAGAACGCCAAGGGGGACGGCTCTCCCCTCTGGTGCCGGGCGAGCGTCTCCGCGTTCGATCATCCCGAGCACGGGAAGGTCGCCGTTTCGATCCATACCGACATCACCGACATCAAGCTGGCCGAGGAGCGGCTCCGCGGGATCGAGGAGAAGTGGCGTTCCCTGGTCGAAGGCTCTCCGGACCACATCATGCTTCTCGACAAGGATTTCAGGATACGGTTCATCAACCGCACCGTGCCGGACTTGACCAAGGAGGAGGTCATCGGAAGGTCTAACTTCGACTTCATTCCGCCGGCATACGAGCGGGTCGCCAGGGAATGCTATAAACGCGTGCTCAAGACTGGGATGCCGGACTCCTACAGCACCGAGTACCGCACCAAGGCCGGAGAAACGCGCCATTTCGACGTCCGGATCGCTCCCCTGCTGGAGGCCGGCAGGCCGGTCGCCCTCATAAGCAGCTCGACCGACGTGACCGAGAGAAGCCGCTGGGAGACCGCCCTCAAGCAGGCCGAAGCCGCCTACCACGATCTGTACGATGAATCTCCCGCCATGCTGGCTTCCGTGGACGCGAAGACCGGTAAGGTCAAGTCCTGCAACCGGACGATGGCCGCGGCCCTGGGGGTCTCGCAGGACGATATCATCGGCCTGCCCGTCTTCGACCTCTACCATCCCGATTCCCTCGCCGCCGCCAGGAAGGCCTTCGCCTCCTTCAAGAGGAAGGGAGAGGTCCGCGGCGTCGAACTGCGGATGAAACGCAAGGACGGGAGCCCTATCGACGTCATCCTGGACGTCACCGCCATGCGCGACGAGAAGGGCAACGTTCTGGAGAGCAGGTCGGTGGTGCGCGACGTCACGGAACAAAAGAGGGCCGAGGCGGCGCTGCGAGAGAGCGAGGCCGGGTTCCGGACCCTCTTTGAAGGCGCCCTCGACGGGATTGCCGTCGCGGACATCGAGACGAAGCGCTTCATCGCCTGCAACAAGGCGATCTGCGACAAGCTGGGATACACCCGCGAGCAGTTCACGCGCCTGAAGTTCGATGATATCCACCCCGTGGATGCCCTGCCCGCCGTGGCGGCCGCGTTCGCTCGACAGGCGAGCGGCGGGTCATCCGTGGCCAAAGACATCCCCGTGCTCAAGAAAGACGACACCGTGTTCTTCGCCGACATAAACTCGAGGCCCATCACGCTCGCCGGGAGACGCTCCCTGTTGGGCGTATTCCGGGACGTCACCGAGCGCAAGCGGACGGTGGACAAGCTGCGGGAGAGCGAATCCAGGTGGCGCTCGCTGATCGAGAGCTCCCCCGACCACATCATCATGCTGGACCGGGACTTCAAGATAACATTCATCAACCGCACCGTGCCGGGATTGACCGTGGAGCATGTCATCGGAAAGTCCGACTTCGAGTTCCTCCCATCGGAATACCATCAAGTCGCGAGGGACTGCCTGGATCGCATCCTGAAGACCAGGAAGCCGGGCAGGTACAGCACGCCGTACCGCTCCGAGACCGGCGAGACAAGGTATTTCGACGTCAGGATCGCGCCGATCGTCAGGGATGGGAGAGTCGTCGCCTTCATGAAATGCGCGACTGACATCACCGTGCTCAAGAGGGCGGAGGAGGACCGGCTGAGGACGCAGAACCTCGAGTCTCTCGGCGTGCTGGCGGGAGGCATCGCCCACGACTTCAACAACTTGCTCACGGCCGTGCTCGGCAACCTGTCGCTGGCCAAGATGGAGATGGGCGGCGGCGCGGACGTCCGCCCGCTCATCGAGGAGACGGAACGGGCCGCGCACAGCGCCAAGAGCCTGACGCACCAGCTGCTCACCTTCTCCAAGGGCGGCAGCCCGGTGAAGAAGGTCATCGCCCTGGCCCCGCTGCTGAAGGAGTCCGTCACCTTCGCGACCCGTGGCTCCCACACCCGCTGCGACTTCGACGTGGCCGAGGACCTGCGGACCGTCGACGCGGACGCGGAGCAGGTGGCCCAGGTCTTGAGCAACCTCGCGATCAACGCCGTGCAGGCCATGTCCGAAGGGGGCGTCCTGAGGGTGACGGCCGAAAACGTCGCGCTGTCCGAAAAGGACGCCCTGTCTTTGCCGGACGGCCCGTACGTCCGGGTCCGGGTCAAGGACCAGGGGGTGGGCATACCGGCCGAGCAGATGGCGAAGGTCTTCGCTCCCTACTACAGCACCAAGGAGAATGGACGCGGGCTCGGCCTGGCGACCTGCCGGTCCATCGTCGCCAGGCACGGGGGGCACATCGCGGCCGAATCCGAGGCTGGCGCGGGAGCGACCTTCACGATCCACCTGCCGGCCTCCTCCGCCCAAGCGCCGCAACCCGAGACCAAGGCCCCGAAGATCAAGAAAGGCGAGGGAAGGATACTCATCATGGACGACGACCGCTCAGTCGTCAAGGTGCTGGCCCGAATGGTCCGGACGCTCGGATACGAGGCGGAGTCCGCCCCGGACGGGGCCGCGGCGCTCGAGGCCGTGGCCGAGGCGGAGAAAGCGGGCGCGCCCTTCGACGTCGTCTTCATGGACCTCACCATCCCGGGCGGCATGGGCGGCGAGCAGGCGATCAAGAAGCTGGCCGAGCTCCACCCCGGGGTCAAGGCGATCGTGTCCAGCGGCTACGCGACCGGGACGGTCATGTCGGACTTCGCCGCGCACGGCTTCTCGGGCATGCTCGCCAAGCCCTACCGGCTCGAGGAAGTCTCCGAGCTGCTCAGCCAAGTCCTGGGCGGGAGCTCCTAGCAGCCCGTGGCAAAAGTATTTCGGATGGCGAAATCGCCTGGAGCGAGCCGAGCCAAGGCGCGACGAGGGAGCATCCCTCGACGGGATGTGACCGAGGAGCAACGCAGGCGCAG
>JBDREN010000062.1:0-5195 GCA_043819795.1 Elusimicrobiota bacterium | reverse complement strand
TTCTTCCCCTTCCGCCGCCGGCCTTCCGTGCGGAGACCCGGCCCGTAGGCCCCCGCGATCACGGGGGCGGCCGCCAGCAGGTAGAGCGGGATGTTCCTCTGCATCCGCAACGACGCCGCGGCGAACGCGATCAGCCAGGCCGCGGCGAAGGGCCTTCGCCGGACGGTCGGCAGGAGCGCGGCCGCGCCGCCCAGCAGGAACAGGCCGTAGATCCCCAGGAACTGGGAGGTGGGGGCATGCCACTCGTAAAGGAGGTCTTTGCCCGCGAACGTCATCGTCTCCCACAGATGGGCGAGGACGCCCGGCCCGTGCGGGTTGACGAGAATCCCCGCGCACGCCAGCAGGACTACGGGCGCCCAGTCCCATAGCGGCACCTCGCGGTCGCGCAGCCGCTCCGCGGCCACGGAGAGCGCGATCAGCGCCGGCCCGAGCGCGGCGGCTCCGCCGTGAAGGTTGGCCCAGAGGACGACGGCCAGCGGCAGCGTCCAGCGCAGGCGCCCCGGGGGCTCCCGGAAGCGGACGTTCCAGAAGGCCGCCAGCATCCCCGCCGCGAAGAGATAGTCGAATACGAAGGGCCTTTCGATGAACCAGGCGCGGGACCCGAGCGCCGCGGCCAGCACGACGGCGGCCGACCACAGCGGCCTGTCGCGGTTGACGCTCCAAGCCGCCAGAAAGGCCGCTCCCACCACGAGCGCCACGAACCCCGTCAGGCCGGCGGCTCCGAGGACCTCGAAGATCTTGAAGAAGAGGGCCTGGCTCAGCCACTCGAACGTGATCCAGGGGCTTCCGCCGATCACGAACGAGAACGGATCGGTCCTCGGGATGCCTTCGCGCCAGATCAGCTCCCCGGTCTTCAGGTGCAACCAGGTGTCGGCGTCACGGACGGTCGTGATGTTGAGCAAAACGACGACGGCGAACAGGAAGGCGCCGATGACCCGTTTCCCCCTCATGGGAAGCAGAGCCTATAACATCTATCCCGAGGAGGTCGAGCGCGCCGCCGCGCTCAGTGGCGCACGCGGTACTTCTTCAAGGTCGGAAGCCCGGCGGCGGGAACAGACAGGCTCCACATCTGCAGGTAGGGGCCCTCTCCCCCGGCGGAGCGCAAGGCCAGCAGGAGGGACTGCACCGGGGTATCGAAACCGTGGGAATCGATGACATCCAGGGCCCTGCCGTGCTTCTTGAACCGGACGATCTGCCGCCCCTTCGCGTCATAGGCCCACAACTCGTCGCGATGCCAGCGGATGGCGGCGGGCAGGATGTCGAGCGGGATCGAATAGGCCTCCGTCTCGGCCTCGGCTCCCTCCCCCAAGTGGCGGTACATCGAACGCGTCGCGGCGTCGTAGGACCACAGATTCTGGCCGTCGTGAGCCAGCGCCACCGGCGCCGGCCCGCTGCTCGGCCAACTCACGGCCACCTTCTGCGGCGTGCCGATCGGATGCCGGAGGATGCGGCCCTGGGCGGAATCGAGCGAATAGAGCGCGCCGGCCCAGACATCGAGCGCGTTGGGGTGGTAGGGGCCCTTCACGTCCACCGTCAGGCGCCTAAGCACCTGTGAAGGGTCGTCGGGATCGAGCGACAGGAGCTGCCCGTCCCACTGGGACAGCCACAGCACGTCGCCGTCGTAGGCGATGCCGGTGGGGTTGTCGGCCTCGAGCGCGTGCGAGGCCACCAGCTCCAGCTCGAAGCGGTGCAGGTGCTTCCAGACCGGATACGCCATCGCGAGCACCGCGACGGCCGCGGCCGCGGCGAGGACCTGCCGCCACGTCAGGCGCTTGACCGCCTTGCGCAGCTTGCCTTCGGGCGCCACGACCTCCCGCCCCTTCTCGGCCGCGCGGCGCAGGAGCTCGGTCACCTTCTCCCCGGCCTCGGAAGACTTGCGCAGGATATCGGCCATCTGCCCGGCGTACTTCGTCTCGCGGTTCTCGACCTCCCTGAGGTTCGCGTGCCAGGCCTCGCGCTCCTTGCGCAGCTTCTGCTCCCAGGCCCCGAACTCCTGGCGCTGGGTCTCCCAGGTGGAGCGCTCCCGATCCCACAGCTCCTGCCACTGCCTGCGCTCCTCCTGCCAAAGGTTCTGGAGCTCCTGGACGTGCTCCTCCACCTCCTTCATGCGCGTGAGGGCCTTGTCCCGCTCCTTGTCGGCCTCTTCCCGGTCCCGGCGCTCGTGCAGAAGCTCGCCGAGCGTCTTCTCGATGGCGGTCTTGGCCTCCCGGAGGTCCTGCATCGCGCGGCGCGCCTGCCCTTCGGTCTTCGCGCTCTGCTGCTGGGCCCTCTGGGCGCGCGTCTCCAGCTCCTTGATCTCCAGAAGATACTGCTGCTCCCGCTCGTTCCACTGGGTCTCGACGTCCCGCCAGCGCGTGGTCTCGCCCGCGAGCTGCTTGCGGGTGTTCTCCGCGATCGAGCGGAGGACCTTCTCCTCCTCGCGGAACCGGTTATCGGCCTCCTGGAAACCCTTGCGCGCGTTCTCAAGCTCGGTGGAGGCGTCGAAGACCTCCTGATAGATCTGCTCCTCCTGCCGCTGGGCCTTGCGCCGCAGGCTCGTGACCTCGTTCTCCGCCGCGGAAAGCCTGCCGCGGAACTCGCCCGCCGAGCGTTCCTTGAGCTCCAAGAGCTGCTGCAGGCGCATCACCTCCTCGCGATGCTGGCGCTTGAGAAGCGAGATGGCCTCCATGGACACCTCGCGGGTGACCGAAGGCCCGTCGGTCAGCGAGAACTCGGGCGAAGCCACCGGCCGGCCGCTCGCCTCCGCCGGGCCGGCGGTCACCTTCCGCCAAAGACGGTCCAATTCTTTCTGGATATCGTCGGAGCTCATGGCAGCATAGAGCGTGGGATGCCTGCCGCAGGCACCCCGCTCGGCCGCCATCAGTGTAACAGAGGCATGGGATTATGCGATGACTGATTTGTTACAAAACGCGGGGTTTTCTGTCCTAATTCACGGACGGAGAAGACCCTGGCGGGGCCTGTCATCCCCCTACATTCCGGGAGACTTCCGCCGCGCCGGAAAGAGCCGGGGATTCCCGACGCCCCCCGCCTCCGCGCATCAGGGGAGGCTGATGGATTCGATGAGGGCCTGACCCGCCTCCGTCAATCGGTCGGCCTGCGCCTCGCTCAGCTTCTTGCCCCGCTGGGCCTCGACCTTGTTGATGAACGCCTGGATCTTGTTGGAGGCCGCGCCCTCATTGCCCGACGCCAGGCTCTCGAGGGCGTTGTCGATGGTCGACGCCAGGGCGTTCGATGTCCCGGTGGGAACGCCGGACATCCCGCCGATGTCCGCGCCGAGATCCGCGAGCCCCTCCTCGGGCGTCTGGACCGTAACGGTCAAAGTGTCGGTGGCCGAGTCCCCGAAGTCGTCCGTCACGTTCAGCGTGACCGTGAAACTCCCGGCCGTGCCGTACACGTGGGAGGCCGTCTGGCCGCTTCCCGCCGGGCTGCCGTCGCCGAAGTCCCACTCGTAGGACGCGATCGTTCCGTCCGGGTCGCTCGAGCCGCTTCCGTCGAGCTCCGCGGGCAAACCCAAAAGGACCGTCTGGTCCGGCCCCGCCTCGGCCACTGGCGGCAGGTTGAGCCAGCCGTCCTTCCGGCAGTACGGATGGCTGTCCACGAGATCCGCGTTGACGCTGTCCACGCCCGCCACGAAGCAGGGCTCGGTCGTCCTGCCCCACCAGTTGCCCTCCCCGTCATAGGAGAGCTCCTTGGGGCCGCCGTAGACCTTGTAGACGGACTGCGAGTTGATGTTGTTGTGGTACACCCTGTCCGTGACCAGCCAGCTGCCGAAAACGCCGTACTCGCCGCCGGTGATGGTGTTGTTCTCCACCCGGTTGTCTCCATCACTTGCGTTCCCGATGGTGATCCCGAAGCGGTTGTCGTGGATATAGTTGCCTGTCACCGCGGCGTCCTTCACGCGGTTGAACAAGTTGATCCCATACTTGAAACCGCTGATCTCGAGGTTCTTGATGGTCACTCCCTTGACGAGGGACTGTTGCGCGTCCACCCCGTTGTACTTGGGCTGGCTGGAGGCGTGCCGTATGTGGGCCCCGCCCCCGTCCAGCGTGATGCCGTTCCTCCGGATATGCAGGCCGCTGCTCAGGGCATAGGTCCCGGGACACAGCGTCTTCGAATGATAGAACTGCCTCCCGCTATACGGCTTGTCGCAGGGGTCCGGGAACACGTTGCCCGCCAGCACATCACTCTCCGGCTTGAGCTGGTAATCGCTGTCATAGACCGTGAGAAGGTTGGATATGTCATTCTCGTTGCCCGAGAAGGTGTTGCCCTCGATACGGTTGTATCCCGCGTTACCCCCCGTGATCACGAACGCGAACCTGTTGTGATGGAGGCGGTTGTTCCGCGCCGCGACGCCCTGGGCGCCGCCCTCGAAGTAGATCCCGTACTTAAAGCCGCTGATCTCGCAGTTTTGGACTGTGATCCCGCTCGGGCCGGCGTACTGGGCGCTGACGCCCCGATGCGAGCCCGTCTGCATGCCGGGGCCGATGATCCTATGCCCCCCGCAGTCGAGGGTGACGCCGTCGGCTCCGATGTTCAGCGCCGTGCCGCCGCACGCCAAGTCCGCCGTGAGCGTCGTATCGGCCATCAGCGTGTCGCCGCAGCTTGCCGCCTGGGCGGAACGCGCGGCCGACAGGCCGGCCGCAAGGCAAAGGATGAAAAAGATTGTCGCGTTTCGTCTCATTTCCTGATCCTCCCGTCCGCGATCACAGGGCGCTCATGGCGTCGAATATGGCCTCGGATCAGCGCACGACCGCGAACTTGCCCGCCTTCCTGATGCCGGCCTCGCCCGACTTCTCCGCCTCCATCGTGTAGAGGTACACCCCGCTCGGGATGCGCCCGCTCCACGCGTACTCGTAGGCGTACTTCGGCCCGCTCCCGTCATTGATGACGGGCGGCGTCCCCTCCATCGTCGCCTGGTGCACCTGCTGGCCCGCGATGTTGTAGATGCGCACCGTCACCTTGTCCGCGATGCCGACCGCTACGTGGATCGTCGGCACCACCCCGCCCACCGCCGGGTTCGGGAACACGTACATATCACGCAAGGCGAAGCTCGCGTCCGGGCCGAGCGCCGCCGCCACCTTCCCCTTGCCCTTGTCCTTCTCGTCCCCGGCCCCGGGCTCCTCGTCGGCCAGATCGTCCGGCAGGCTGTCGCCGATCTCCACCGTATTGGAGGTCCCCGTGAACTTCGCCGTCTT
>JBDREN010000061.1:0-13452 GCA_043819795.1 Elusimicrobiota bacterium | reverse complement strand
TGCGATTTGGAGTACATCCCAGCGAGAAACATCGAATCTTGCGTCCTGGGCGAACTGCGCAAGTTCGCCGCGCATCCGGACTTGATCGAGAAGTACCTCGCGGAGCAGAAGACGCAGGAGGAGAAACTTCTGGCGAAGCTTCGCGGGGAGAAATCCGCCTTGCAGCACAAACAGGAGGCGCTGACTCGGACCAAGGACGCCAAGGTCCGATGGCTGGCGGAAACCTTGCCCGATAAGGCTGTGGCGGGCGAGGTGGGCAAGGAAATCTCGCGGAAGCTCGACGCCATGGGCGATATCGGCGGCAAGCTGAAGAGCCTGGACCGGCGCATCGCCGAGGCGGCCGCGCAAACGGCGAAGCCGGGCGAGATCGCGGAGTTCCTGAAGCGGTTCGACGAGGGCCTCGACTCCCTAAGCGTCCCTCAGAAAAGGCGGTTGGTCCAGAGCCTGGTGAAGGAAGTCACGGTGCAGAGCCTTTGCGAGGCGAAGGTCGTTTTTTCAATTCCGTCCAGCGGCCTTGCGCAATGCAAAACGGGGCCTGAAGAGGCCCCGTTTCTCGACGGAGAACTACCCGCGGCCGTTCCGACGCATTTACTACCACCGGCCGGCCCCGGTTACCCTCCACATACAAGATGGTTGCCCGACTAGGACTCGAACCTAGAATACCTGCTCCAGAGGCAGATGTGTTACCATTACACTATCGGGCAAGCTGACGTACATTTTACCATAAAGGGCGGATTTCTGGCTCCCGGCGGCCTCCGTCCAGGGCCCTCCTCAAGTTCCGTAACAAAATATTAATCTTCCGGTAACATGAGGTTAACCTCCCGGGGGTAGCCTATGGGCATGAAGCGCCGAATGGTCCTCAGACGGGACGACATCGCGGAGCAGGCGTTTGTCTGGGATCTTCGGCCTATTTCCACCCGGGTGGGACGGCCCCTGTCGTCGCCGGAGGGCCGTGCTATACCCAGAGGTCAACCAATGAAGCGCTCAACGCTCGCGTTCGTCGCGATCCTGGCCTTGGCCGCGTCCGCCTCGGCCGCGGAGAAGTATTCGGTCCGTGACACGGGAGGCTTCGCCTCGACCGGCCGCCATGTCGAGTTCGTAAAGCGCTACGGTTGGCGGTCCTACGAGGTCGAATACGACTTCGGGATCGACCTCTCCTCGAAGCGCCTGACCCGCGACTCCAAGCTGCGCGTAAAGATCACCAAGACGGACGGCGACACGTGGAGCTACCGCTGCCGGGCCAAGGAAGCCCGCCGCATGTGGGCCAACATCAACATGCTCTACGGCAAGGGCATCTCGGTGATGACCGAATGCCGCGTCGAGCCGAAGAAGTTCGCCAAGGCCGTGGGCCTCGACGCCGACTTGGTGGGCGAGCCCACGATCGTGTTCCACGTGATGATCAAGGACGGCGAGGCTCGCGCCGCGCTCCACAAGGGCTTTTACTTCGTGGCGGGCGGCGAGATCGAGGCCGGCGCGATGAACCAGTACGTGAGCCGCGAGAACGACCCCTCGAACATGGGAGTCCTCTTCGCCTCGGCGACGGCCCCGCACGGGCATCAAACGGCCTACGGCGGAAATTCGGGCTTCCTGCGATAATCCATCGTCCGCACCGCCGCGGGGATGCCGCCGTCGAGGCGGCGTCTTTCTTGTCGTCCGGGCGCTTTTTGGGAGGGCGTCAGGCGGTATCGGCGTCGGTCAGGCGCAGCGTGGCGTAGAGAGCGCCCCCGGAGAGGGCGACCATCGCCGTGCCCAGGAGCTTGGACGTGAGCAGGATGTGCCCGATCCCGAACATCAGGCCGTAGACGCCCAGCGTCCCGATGACCCACGCGCCGGCGAGCCGGGCGAAGCCGCGCATCGGCTCGTGACCCTCCCGCACCGGTCCCCACCAGCCCACGGGCCGCACCTTCCTGCAGAAAGACTCCAGACGCTCCCGGCCCACGGGCGCGGTCAGGAGCGTGGCCGCCAGCGCGCAGGCCGTGCTGATCGCCACGGTCCACAGGAGCATGTACTCGTCCTTGATCTCGGGGTATAGGCTGTAGAGGACGACCGCCGCCAGGATGGCCGAGATCATGCCCGCGATCTCGGTCCAGGCGTTGACCCTCCACCAGAGCCAGCGCAGTATCGCGGGAAGCCCGATCCCCGCTCCCAGGGCGATGCAGAACTTCCAGGCCTTCTCGATGCTCGAGATCTGGCTCGCGACCAGGATGGCGATGATCGCCAAGCCGACCAGGCTGAACCGGCTGACCATGATCAGCTCCTTCTGCGAGGCCCGGGGCCGGACGAAGCGCCTGTAGATGTCGTTGACGAGGTAGGATGTCCCCCAGTTGAGGTGCGTGTCCACCGTGGACATGAACGCGGCCAGCAGGCTCGCGAAGAGCATGCCGAGCACGCCGGGCGGCAGGAGCAGCTTCATGAGGACCGGGTAGGCCATCTCCCGGTCGCCGGCCACCTTGGCCCCTTCCGCGAAGAAGGCGGTCTCGCTCCCCTTCGGGAAGAGCGTCAGGCTGACCAGGCCGATGATCACCCAGGGCCAGGTCCGCACGGCGAAATTCGCCGCGGTGAACCACAGCGCCCCCTTCGTCGCCTCGCGCGGGGTGCGCGCCGCCATCATGCGCTGGGCCAGGTAGCCGCTTCCGTCCGAGGACTGCTGGGCCCACCACTGGACGAGCATGTAGATCAGGAATATGTGGAACGGCAGCCAGACGGCTCCCATCGAGGGCATGAAGCTCAGGATCTCGTCCGCGTTGGGATACTGGGCGTGCAGGCTCTCGATCAGCGAGGAGACGCCGCCGACGTGCGAGACGGCGTACGCGGCGAAGAGGATGCTCCCGGCCATCGCCATCGTGAACTGGATGAGGTCGGTGAGGATGACCCCGCGGATGCCGCCCATGCTGCTGTAGGCGACCGTCAGGGCGAAGATGATCAGGACGGTGATCGTATTGTTCGGGTTGTCGAAGATGAGCCAGGAAGGCCAGGCCGAGGTCAGGGCCGCGTAGGTGTCGGCGCCGAGCAGGCTCTTCCAGCTCAGGAAGGGGTCGGCGATCTTGCTCATCGCCCGGAAGACCCAGCCGAGCACGATGCAGTTGATCACGAGCGCCAGGAAGCACGCCTTGAACGCCCTCAGGAAGGCGGCCGGGCGTCCCTCGTAGCGCAGCTCGATGAGCTCGGCGTCGGTAAGGACCTCGCTGCGGCGCCAGCGCCCCGCGAAGAAGACCGTCACGGCGACGTAGAGAAGGGCCCAGGACCACCAGAACCAGTTCCCGGCGATCCCGTACTTGGCGACCATTCCGGTGACCGCCAGCGGGGTGTCGGCCGCGAAGGTCGTGGCCACCATCGAGGTCCCGAGCCACCACCAGGGGAGCGTCCGGTCGGCCAAGAAATATGAGTTCATCCCGCGCGAGGCGGCCCGGGACATAACGACCCCCGCGACGAACGCGAGCGCGAGGTAGCCTAGGATCAGGGCCCAGTCGATGGGGGCGAATGGCACGGGGGGATGATATCAATTATTATCGGCGGCCGCATCTGCTCTGCCGGCCCGTAGCGAATCCGCAACAAGCGCGTGCTAGCGTATCGGGGTCGGAGCGCCGAGCCGGCCGCCGCGGGCGGTCCGGCTCGTTTTTTCGGGCCGCGCACGGCAATTGCGGGCACAGGTCAGAGGCGATGTCCAACGCGAACGGCACCAGGACCGGGTCCGAGCAGAGGGTCCTCCACTTCCATTATCGGTTCGCCTTCCGTGACGGGAAGGTCAAGGAGTTCGACGTCCGTCTGGACGCCGAGACCCTCTCGCTGGTGGGCGACAGGATGGACGCCCCTCCGCCCTGGACCCGGCTGTCGTTTCGCCGGTGCCCGAACTGCCCGCTGGAGGCGAGCGCCCATCCCCATTGCCCGGCCGCCGTGAGCCTGGTGGACATCGTGGAGTTATTCAAGGACGTGTGCTCCAGCGAGACGGTGGACGTCGAGATCAAGACGGACTCCCGGACCTGCGCCAAGCGCACGCCGCTCTCCGGGGGCGCCAGCGGCATCATCGGGCTGCACATGGCCACGAGCGGGTGCCCGCACCTCGAGAAGCTCAAGCCGATGGTGCGCACGCACCTGCCGTTCGCCACGCTCCAAGAGTCCCTGTACCGCATGATGGCGATGTACATGATGGCCCAGCATTTCCAGGCGAAGCGGGGCGGGACGCCGGACTGGAAGATGGACGGCCTGGTCCGCATGCTCGAGGATCTGCGGATGGTGAACCGCAGCTTCTGCGGGCGGCTCTATGACGTCTGCGGGGGGGACGCGAACCTCAACGCCCTCGTCCATCTCGACTGCTTCGCGGACAACGCCGTGCTCTTGCTGAGGAACCGCAAGGGAGTGGACGATTTCGAGCGGGCCTTCACGGCCCATTTCGAGGACTAGAATGGGAGGGCCGGACATCGGCGGGGGAATCGTGAGATCTTGTCAATGTGACTATGATCACAAGCTCGCTTGTGACCTAAATCACGTTGCGCGTCGTCGAGGATACGGGTACAGTTTATGGTGGGCCGTAGAGGAATAGAGGTGACGCAACCTTCCCGCCGAAGACCACAGCCGTTTCTCTGTCGCCGGCGCCGAGACGCCGGCCGGGTGTCAGGAGGAAGCTAATGGCGACGCTGTCGATCCCCCAAATAAAGCCGTCCACCAACGGCAACAACGCTCCGCACATCCGGTTCCACTACAAGTTCACCTTCATCGACGGCACGGTAAAGGAGTTTGAGGTCGCCCTGGACGCCAAGACCCTGTCGCTCGTCAAGGAACGGAAGGATTCTTATCCGGGTTGGACCCGCTTGTCGGCCTGCAAGTGCCCGAACTGTCCGCTGAGTGAGGCCGACCATCCCCGATGCCCGGCGGCCGTGAACCTCGCGGACGTCGTCGATTTCTTCAAGGATTCGCTGTCCAGCGAGACGGTGGACGTGGAGATCACGACCGCGGCCAGGACCTACACCAAGCGCACTCCTTTATATAGCGCCGTGAGCGGCCTCGTCGGCCTGCTGATGCCGGCCAGCGGGTGCCCGATGCTCGAGAAGCTCAAGCCGATGGTCCGGACCCACCTGCCGTTCGCGACGCTCAAGGAGACCCTGTACCGCATGGTGTCCATGTACATGATGGCCCAGTACTTCCAGGCGAAGCGGGGCAAGGCGCCGGACTGGCGGATGACGGGCCTCATCAAGCTGCTCGAGGACCTGCGGATGGTCAACCGCAGCTTCTGCGAGCGCCTCTACGACATCTGCAGCGAGGACGCGACCCTCAACGCCGTCGTCCACCTCGATTGTTTCGCGGACAACGCCATATTCTTCCTCCAGAAGAAGGGCCTCGAGGAGTTCGAGCGCTCCTTCGTGGCCCACTTCCGGGAGTAGCCTACCTTCCTCGGTGCCGGCGCAGGATCTTGAGCGCCTTCTTCGTGCCGATGCGTTCCAGGGCCGTCTCGGCGCTGTAGCGGACGTCGGCGTTCTCGTCCTTGAGGGCCTTCTGGAGGAGGCGCGCCGCCTTCTCGGATGCCGGACCGATGTTCCCGAGGGCTAGGGCCGCGCTCGAGCGCACTCGGGGGTTGGGGTCCTTGAGCGCGCGCATGAGAGGCTTCACGGCCTTCTCCGCGGGCGGGATCAGCGTGCCCAGGGCGTCGGCGGCGCGCCAGCGAAGGAGCGTGGTCCCCTTCTCCAGAGCCTCGATGAGGTCGGGGACCGCGTCGTGGGTCAGGAGCGTGCCGTTGCCCTCGAGCAGGATGGCGAACGCCCGGACGGATAGGTCGCCCCGCATCGGCACGCCTTTTGGAAGGGCCAGGGTCTCCGGCTTGCCGCCGCGACGATGGGGCTTGACGCCGTCTTCGGGGGCTTTCCGCGGCGAATCCTCCAGCATTGCCTCTGCTGTCACGGTTTTTCCCCGCGCTTCCGGAGGGCCGCCTGGATCTCCCAACTCCTGCGGCCACCCCTCCATACCCGGGCCGGGCTCCGCTGTCCCCGGGAGGCGGGGCTCGTCTGACGCGACCGGGGCGGCCGGTCCCGCTCGCCCTGGCTCGCGGGACCCAGGCGTTGAAGGCTTCCGTCCCGCTCGCCCCGCCTTGGCGGGCCTAAGAGCTGGGGCCTCGGGCTCCCGCGGCATCGGGAGCCGTTTTTGGGGGATGCTCGCGGCCTCGCCCTCGAACGGCCGGTCTGGCCGAGCGTCGGGGGGGAGGAGGAGGTCGGGCGTCAGCGGCAGGGGGCACGCCAGGCCACGCTCCCGGCCTGCGTAGGACGCTGCCTTCTGCTCGTAGTGGGGCACCTCGAAGACGGCGCCGGACATGCATCCTTGGAAGGAAGTCTCCCGTAGGCCTGTCGCGCACCGGAGGCTCAGGATCATCCTGCGGAAGTGGCCGCCGCGGAGATTGTAGTGTCTCTCCCAGCCGTACCCGTAGCCGCAGGATTCCTCGTAGGACCGGCGCAACACGGGGACGTCCGCCGGCAGGCCTTGGACGCTCTGCGGGTGGCGGCCCTGGAGGACGACGAGTTCGATGTCGGCGTCTTGGTTCACGGTGAAGTTCCACAGCACCGGCTTGTTGGCGCTCACCACGATGATCGCGGGCCTGCGGGTCTTGAAGACAAGGACCCGGACCGCGCTCTTCGCCGCGTCGGGCCCCTGCTTCCCGCTTTGCGGCGGGAAGCTGCCTTCGTAGACGCCGATCACGTGCATCTCGTGGGGGGACTCGGCGTCCGTGGGCAGGACGTAGTTCGATGGCCGCGGGTCGCCGGGCCCGCAGGTCATTTGATTGGGCGTCGAGCTCGGGAAGTCGAACCGCATCCGGTCAGCGACCGGCCGGAGCTTTCGGCAGGCCTGCGCCCCGGCGTGGAGGGGCTGGCTCCCGAACAGGATCAGCAACGCGTAGAGAAGAGTCATCGGTCCTCTGAGGGTAGCAGGTCGCTCCCGAATCGTCAATGAACCACTGAAGTTATTTATCCTTGCATCGCGTGGAGTCCGGATCGCAAATCTCAACCATTTTCATATTGCGTCGTTCCTATCCGGATGACCCGCGTCAGCGTCCTGCATTCCCATAGGCAGGTGGACTGTTGTTGACAACAGTTGCGACGGGTCCTCGCCCGCCTTCCGGCCAAGTGGTATAATCGGACCGTCGTCCTGGACGCCTCGCCGGCGGGCTTTGCGTCGCTTGCGCGGAGCGAGGGGTGCGACCTATTAGTCGCCGGCATGGTCCGGCGACCTTAGTGGGGGTGACCCGCAAGGCCCGAAGGGTCTTGCGGGCCCGAGGGGGCGGCAGCCCCCAGGGAGAGCACCCGCGCGAGTACGGCACCTCTCTCGCGCGGGCCTTCAGGCCCCGAGCGGAGCGAGGGGTGCGACAAGACGGGGTGTAGCTCAATTGGCTAGAGCGCCTGCTTTGGGAGCAGGAGGTTCCCGGTTCAAGTCCGGGCACCCCGAAGGCTTCCTTCGACGAATAGTCCTGCCGGAAATGCGACCCGACAAACTGCGGTCATAGACGCGGTTCGAAAGGGGCTGGCGTTCCCCCGCTCTCCGAGGCCCTATTCCTGCGCCAAAGCCAGCCGCTGTCCTTGATAATTCCGCGGGTCCGGGCCATACTATCATGGATTTGAGCGCTGCGGGCGTTTGGAGGGGGCGATCATGAAGAAGCTACTGATCTTGGGAGCATTGATCTGGCCATGGCCGGCGCTGGCCCTGGCCGAGGATAGCGGGGTGCTGCGCGGATCGGATGGCACCGACAAGACCATCCTGCGGACAAAGCCGGATGGCACGATCCTTATGGAGTTTACAGACGAGGGCGCGGCCGCCTTGCGGGGACCTAAGGGCGACACGGGCGACCCCGGTCCGCAGGGATCCAAGGGGGATGCGGGCGACCCCGGGCCCGCCGGAGGCCTTTGGACGGAGAGCGGCTCCGACCTCTTCTATAATGGGGGCTCCGTCGGCGTCGGGACGGCGAGCCCCAGGACGGAGCTTGACGTCATCGGAGACGTGGGCGGTCTCAGATCGTTCGCCCGAAACAGCTTCAACGATAGGGCCGTCATGCTGCGGCCGGATCCCGGCAGCGGATTCAACGAGGTCATATCCATACATGGAAGCGGACCTTGGGGATTCCTCTTCAGAGGCGGAGCCATCAACGGGCAATCGGATCCCGATAGCTGGAATCTGGGCCCCGGCAATGATTATATGGCGATAACCAACGGCGGCAATGTCGGCATCGGGACGAAGACCCCGTCCGAGAAGCTGGAGGTCTTCGGCACGGTGAGGGCCACCGGCTTCAACCTCAACGGCTCCGAGATCACCACTTGGCCCTCGGGCGGGTCGAGCCTCTGGGCGGAGAGCGGCGGGAACGTCTACCGGACGAGCGGCAACGTGGGTATTGGGACATCGAGCCCTGTGGCGCCGCTGAATGTCGCCGGCAGGATCATGGCGGGTGGAACCACGGTCTCCGTGTCCGATCCCAACGACGACATCTATCTCGAGAAGAACGGAAGCTACACCCAGCTGCATCTGGTCAACACGGACGGGTCGAACCCGGACATCAGCGGTTACCTGTCCATGAATCGGAGCGGGGTGGGCAACGGCACCGGCAACACGGCTCCGGGCCTGAACCTGTGGACCGCGTCGGACCATCCGCTGCGCTTCGCGACGAACGCCACGCAGCGCATGGTGATCGACACCTCCGGCAACGTCGGCATCGGGACGGCGAGCCCGGGGCGGAAGCTGGAGGTGGCCGGGACGGTCAAAGCCTCGTCCTTTGAAGGGGACGGCTCCGCCCTGACAGGAATCTCCGGAGGAGATGCCGACTGGACGATCGACGGGATTAATATGTATGCGAGCGTTTCGGGGAAGGTCGGCATCGGGATCATGAACGCCACTCAAAAGCTGCATGTCTCGGAATCAAATGCCGGCGGCGATGTCGGGATAAAGGTCGAAAATGCGGACAGCACCAATGCCGCTTCCCATGCGTTTCTTATGGCGCTGGCAGGGGGGCCTTCCGGCGGCGATCCCAAGGTCCGCTTTGATGTGTCCGGCATAGGCACATGGGCCATGGGGACTGATAATTCCGATTCGGATAAATTCAAGATTTCAGCTGCGGCAGAGCTTGGAACAACCAGTAGGTTGACGATCGATGGCACCGGCAACGTCGGCATCGGGACGGCGAGCCCGGCGGCGAAGCTGGACGTGGCCGGGACGGTCAAGGCCGCGGCCTTCGAGGGAGACGGCTCCGCCCTGACCAATCTGCCGGGCGGCGACGCCGTTCCCTCAGGCGCCGTCATGCATTTCGACTTGTCGTCGTGCCCCTCCGGGTGGAGCGAGCTGACCTCCGCCCGGGGTCGAGTCGTGGTCGGCATGCCTGCATCCGGGACCCTCGGCGCGACGGTCGGGACAGCCTTGTCCAATGAGGAGAACCGCGAGACCGGCACGCACGGGCATTCGGTGAATGAGGATCCGCACCAACATCAACTTCCGCAATTCGACATGGATGGGAGCCAGTTCGGGACGGATCATGGTCGAGTCGGATATAGATTCGTGAAATCCCACCAATCGGTTCCGGTCCCATCGATCGCGGCTGCGACGGGGCTGTCCGTGAACCCTTCCGGATCGGTGGCCGGGACCAACGCTCCCTACATCCAGCTGCTGACCTGCCGGAAGGACTGAGCCGGGCCGCTCGGAGACATGCCCGCCCGCGCCGGCTTCGCTCCGTCGCGGGGGTCCGGGATTTGGTAGACTCACCGACGGAGAGCGGTCCCCCATGCTCATCAAGCTGCGCGTGCATCCGGGCGCCAAGAAAGACGCCGTCGAGAAGAGGGCGTCCGACCACTACGAGCTCTGGGTGAAGGCCCCGGCCGAGGGCGGGCGCGCCAACGCCGCGTGCCTCGCGATCATGGGCCGCGCGCTGGGCGTGGCGCCCGGGCGCATCCGCATCGTGAAGGGGGGCAAGTCCCCGGGCAAGATCATCGAGGTCCCATGAGAAGGCCGCTGACTCTGCTTCTGGCCGTTCTGCCGGCGCTCTGCGCCTGCGCGAAGATGCGCAACCCCGACACCTTCGTCTACGCCGCGGTGGGAGAGATCACCAGCCTGGACCCGGTCTATCCCTACGACGCCGTGAGCCAGGGGACCATATTCAACGTCTACGAGACGCTGATCGCCTTCGAGCGCGACCGCAACGACAGGATGGTCCCTCTCCTGGCGACCAAGGTCCCGAGCCTCGCCAACGGGCTCGTCTCGCCGGACGGGCGGACCTACGCCTTCCCGATCCGCGAGGGGGTGCGCTTCCACGACGGCAAGCCCATGACGCCCGAGGACGTCCGGTACTCGCTGATGCGCTTCCTGCTCGTCGACCGCGCCGGAGGGCCGTCGTCGCTGCTTTTGGAGCCGATCCTCGGGGTCACGAGCACGCGCGACGCCGGCGGGGCGATCGCCGTCCGCTTCGAAGACGTCGAGCGGGCCGTGCGGGTCGAGGGCGACAAGGTCGTCGTGCGCCTGAAGACGCCTTTCGCGCCGTTCTTGTCGATCATGGCGCGCTGGTCCTACGTCATGAGCAGGGCCTGGGCCGTCGAGCAGGGCGCGTGGGACGGGTCGGCGGAGACGTGGAAGACCTTCAACGACCCGGCCAAGGAGGATACCCGGTTCTTCGACCGCATGAACGGGACCGGCCCGTTCCGGCTCGAGCGCTGGGACCGGGTCGCCCGCCGGCTCACGCTGGCGCGCAACGACGGCTATTGGCGCGAGCCCGCCTCCTTCCGGCGGGTCATGGTGCTGTCGGTGCCCGAGAACTCGACGCGCAAGCTCCTTCTCCAGGCCGGGGACGCGGACATCATCGAGGT
The DNA here is from genome assembly GCA_043819795.1 of Elusimicrobiota bacterium. Taxonomy (GTDB): domain Bacteria; phylum Elusimicrobiota; class Elusimicrobia; order UBA1565; family UBA1565; genus JBDREN01. Next base: position 2,638 of record JBDREN010000061.1, on the reverse strand, counting down.
GCGCCGGCCCTACCTCTCGCAGGTGCGGGGGATGAAGGGCGTGCGGATCGTGGACGGCCTGCCTCGCCTGCTGACCGACCCGTGCTTCTACTTCACCTTCGACATCAACCCTAAGGGCAACCCGGACATCGGCTCCGGGAAGCTCGACGGCGAGGGCATCCCGCCGGACTTCTTCACGGACAAGGACCTGCGCAAGGCCTTCGCCTACTCCTTCGACTACGACGCCTTCATCCGCGACACCTTCAAGGGCTCCGCCGACCGGGCCAAGGGGCCGATCCCGCCGGGCCTGCCGGGCTACTATCCGGACATGCCGCACTACACCTACGACAAGCGGAAGGCGGCCGAGCACTTCAAGAAGGCCTGGGGCGGGAAGGTGTGGGAGCGCGGCTTCCGCTTCACGCTGACCTACAATATGGGCGGGGACGTGCGCGAGTACGCCTGCCAGATCCTCAAGAAGGGCGTGGAGGCGCTCAATCCGAAGTTCCGCGTGGACACCCGGGGCCTGGAGTGGGCGTCCTACCTCGACCGCGCGCAGAAGCGGCTCATGCCGCTGTTCTCGCGCGGATGGACGGCGGACTATCCGGACGCCCACAACTTCGCGTTCCCGTATTACCACAGCCAAGGGCGCTATCCGCACGCCCAGGGCTACCGCAACCCGGCGATGGACCGGCTCGTGGAGGGCGCCGTGCGCGAGGTGGACCCGGCCAAGCGCGAGAAGCTCTACCGCGAGATCCAGGAGTTGGGCTTCGAGGAAGTCCCGCAAATCTACACGGTCCATCCCCAAGGCGTCTACGCGATGCGGGACTGGGTGAAGGGCTTCTACGACAACGCCGTCTTCATGGGCGTCTACTTCTATCCCCTTTCGAAGCGATGAGCGCGGACCGCGAGAGGCTGGCCGGGGGAGTCGTCAAGGGGCTCAGGAAGCTTTATCCCCGGGCCCGCTGCGAGCTCGATTTCGGGAACGCTCTCGAGCTGATCGTGGCGACCATCCTCTCGGCGCAGTGCACCGATAAGCGGGTCAACATCGTCACGAAGGGCTTGTTCAAGAGATATCGGACCGCGAAGGCCTACGCCGCGGCCAAGCCGGGCGAGCTCGAGGAGATGGTCCGGTCCACCGGATTCTTCCGGGCGAAGGCCAAGTCCATCCGGGAGATGGCGCGCGCGGTCGCGAAGGACCATGGGGGGAGGGTGCCCGACACGATGGAGGAGCTCCTCGCGCTGCGCGGCGTGGCGCGCAAGACGGCGAACGTGGTCCTGGGCACGGCTTTCGGCAAGGCCGAGGGCGTCGTCGTCGACACCCACGTCAAGCGGCTATCCTACCGCCTCGGTCTCAGCGACCATACGGACCCGGTCAAGATCGAGAGGGACCTCATGGAGTGCGTGCCGCGGCGGGAGTGGATCTTCTTCGGCCACGCCGTGATCTGGCACGGGCGGCGCGTGTGCAAGGCTCGCGGTCCCGACTGCCCGGGCTGCTCCCTGCGCGACATCTGCCCGAAGCGGGGCGTCTGACCCTTCAGCCCATGAAACTCCTCGTCATGGGCGGCGCCGTCTTCCTGGGCCGCCATATCGTCGAAGCGGCGATCAAGCACGGCCACGAGGTGACGCTGTTCGGTCGTGGGCGCGGCGGCAAGGGCCTGTTCACCCGGGCGGAGCGCCTCGTCGGGGAGCGGAGCGGGGACCTGGGCGCGCTCAGCGGCCGGAGCTGGGACGGCGTGGTGGACGTGAGCGGCCATACCCCCGGCGCGGTGCGGGGCTCCGCGGATACGCTGCGGGGCTGGGTCGGCCGGTACGTCTACGTGTCGTCGGTGTCGGTGTACGAAGACCTCGCCCTCGATCGTCAGGATGAGGACGCGCCCGTGCGCGTGCCGCCCGCGGGCGAGCCTCGCGCGATCCGAGACGAGACCTACGGGGCACTGAAGGCCGGCTGCGAGCTGGTGGTGAGGGACTCGTTCCCCAAGTCGGGCGTGATCGTCCGCCCCGGGCTCATCACCGGGCCCCATGATCCCACCGACCGGTTCGCCTACTGGCCCTCCCGGGTGGCGCGCGGGGGGGAGGTCCTCGCGCCCGGCGACCCGGAGCGTACCGTGCAGATCATCGACGCCCGCGACCTGGCCGCGTGGATCGTCACGATGGCGCAGGGGGGGAAGCCGGGGACCTACAACGCCTGCGGGCCGGGGACGCCCATGCGGCGCATGCTGGAGCTGTGCCGCAAGGACGCGAACAGCCCGGCGCGGTTCACGTGGGTGGACGACGCGTTCCTGCTCGGGGAGGGGATGGTCCCCTCCGTCGACATCCCGCTGTGGCTGCCCGGGCTCCAGTGCCGGTTCGATTCGGGACGGGCGCAGGCGGCCGGGCTGACCTATCGGCCCCTGATGGAAACGGTTCACGATGTCCGCGTCTGGGACGAGGCGCGGCCCGACCGGCCGCTCCGGAACATCGGCCTGGCTCCCGAGCGCGAGGCCGAGCTGCTCGAGCGCTGGAGGCGCAGGGTCTAGCAGCCCGTGGCAAAAGTATTTCGGATGGCGAAATCGCCTGGAGCGAGCCGAGCCAAGGCGCGACGAGGGAGCATCCCTCGACGGGATGTGACCGAGGAGGCCGCTTCCCAACGGCGTCTGGACGCGGCACTTCCTCGCGATAA
>JBDREN010000060.1:0-14769 GCA_043819795.1 Elusimicrobiota bacterium | reverse complement strand
ACGCCGCGCCGGGCGCCTTCCGGCCGGAACGCCGGCGCCACGCCAGGAGCGCGATCCCGGCGCAGCCGGCGTTGAGGGCCGCGGCGCACAGCAGGCAGGCCGTCGTCCCGAGCTCCGGCAGGAGCCAGAAGCCCGCCGCCGCCGCGCCCAGCACTGCTCCGAGCGTGTTCAGCCCGTACAGAAGGGCCACCGGCCTGTCCGGCGCGCTTTCAGCGCCGCCGGGGGACGTCAGGCTCTTCCATCTGGTCAGGACGGGCAGGGTGGCGCCCATCAGCGTCGTCGGGATCAGCAGGACCGCCAGCGAGAGCGCGAAGCACGCGGCGGACTGAAACGCGGGGGGAAGCGCGCTCAGCCCGAGCCGGAGCGCGGCTCCGCCGACCGCTTCCAGCGCGGGCTTCGACAGGCTTCCGGTCAGCGCGATCCCGAGCTCGAGGAGCGCGTAAAGCGCCAGGAGCCGGCCGGGCGCCAGGCGGTCGGCCTTTCGGCCTCCGAGCCCGCCGCCGAGCGCGAGGCCGGCCATGTAGGCGGCGAGGACCGCGGAGGCGGCGAGCGCGGTGTGGCCGCAGAAGAGCGAGACCACTCGCACCCACACGACCTCGTAGACGAGGGCGGCGCCGCCGGACAGGAAGAAGCTTAGCGGGATCAATACAGGAGGAACGGCGCCCGCTGCGCCTGGAAGCGGCGGGCGTCCGCGTCAAAGACCGCGATGATGTCCTGGGGCGCGGCCCCGCTCTCGTAGAGCCGGTTGAAGCTGCGGGTGCCCGTGAAGCGCGGCATGCGCTTCATGTCGACGACGAATTCTCGCGGGTGGAGCGCCCGCATGGCGGTCACGAGATGCGCGAAGATCCGGAGCGGGCGCACCGCGTCGCGGTCGGTGACGCTCATCAGGATGCCGTCGGAACTCTCTCCTTTGAAGACGCTCTTGCTCGGGGTGAAGCGCTTGGCCGTGAAGCGCACGCCCTTGAGCCCCGCGGCGCGCATGCGCCGCACCAGAGGCTGCGCCTTCATCCACGGCGCGCCGATCCAGCGGAAGGGCAGCTCCGTGCCGCGGCCGACCGAGACGTTCGTCGCCTCGAAGCAGGCGATCCCGGGATAGAGCGTGGCCGCGTCGAGGTCCGGCATGTTGGGAGACGGCCGCGTCCAGGGGAGCCCCGTCTCGTCGTACCACATCGCGCGCTTCCAGCCCTTGAGGGGGACGACCTGCAGGCGCGCGCCGAGCCGCGTGTGGAAGTTGTGCAGCCGCGCGATCTCGCCCAGCGTGAGGCCGTGCCGGACGGGTATGGGGAAGTAGGCGATGAAATGGCGGATGTCCGGCTCCAGGACCGCGCCCTCGACCGAGCTCCCGTTGATGGGGTTCGGCCGGTCGAGGACGACGAAGTCGATCCCCTCCGCGGTCGCGCTCTCCATGGCCATGGCCATGGTCGTGGCGTAGGTGAAGAAGCGCGCGCCGATGTCCTGGATGTCGAAGACGAGCGAGTCCAGGCCCTTGAGCATCGCGCCCGTGGGCGTTCGGGTGGCGCCGTAGAGGCTATAGAGGGGTATCTGCTCGCCGGTCGGCAGCTGATAGGAGCCCGAGCCGACCTCCTCGGCCTCCTCGAACCCGGCCAGGCCGTGCTCGGGCGAGAACAGCGCCTTCAGCTCGACGCCGGGCGCGTTCGCGAGGATGTGGACGGTGGAGCGTCCCTTGCGGTCGATCCCGGTCTGGTTCGTGATCAGCCCGATGCGCCGGCCTTTGATCTCCCGGAAGCCGTTCTCCTGCAAGACATCGATCCCGGTCAGCACTTCCCCGTCGGCCGGGGGCTCGGCGCCGGCTCCCCGGGCCTCGCGCGCCTGTCCGCCGATGGACGCGCCGGCGGCCACGAGCAGCAGGGCCGGCAGCAGGAGCTTCGTCCTCATCGCGTCCTGGGCGGGAGCTTTTTGAGGAGGATGTAGAGTTCGCCCATGTCCCATACATCGTGCGCGGTGGCTCGCGCCTCGGGCCCGTGTCCGAGGTAGAGGTCCACCCGCGCGGGGCCCTTGATCGCCCCGCCGGTGTCCTGGCACAGAGCGAATCGCCGCGTCGGGCTCTTGGCGAGCCGGCGGCCCGACTCGTCCGCCTGGACCATGGGGAAGACCATGTACGCGACCGCGCCGAGGGGCACGACGGCCGGGTCGACGGCGATCGAGCGGCCCGGCGTCAGCCGCTGGCCCATGCTTCCGAACGGCTCGGCGTCCTTCGGAAGCGGGGCGAGCTCGAAGAATGTGTAGCGCGGGTTGCGGCTCAGGAGCCACGCCTCTCCCTCGGGATGCTCACCCAGGTAACGGCGCAGGGTGTCGTGGTTCAGCTCCTCGCGCGTCATGGCGCCGGAGCCCGCCACAGCCAGGCCGACGCTCCGGTACGGGCGGCCGTTGGTCGCCGCGAAGCTGGCCATGGCCTCCGTCCCGTCGGGGAAGCGCAGCAGGCCCGAGCCCTGGATGTGGAGGTTGAGGCGGTCGAACTGGCCGCCCAGCCAGGCGATTTCGAGCCCCCGCCCTTTGAGCGCCTCGCGCACGTCGATATCGCGCCGGTCGAAGTAGGGGACGAAGCGGCCCTTATCGTCTACGCGCCCCACGACGCGCTCCCCCTTCCGTTCCGCGTCGAAGGCTCCGAGGTCGGCCTCGACGAGATCCGCGGGCTTGCGGTACAGCGGGTATGGGCGCTCATCGGTGCGCTCGCGGCTGGCCGGGATCACGGGCTGGTAGTAGGCCGAGAAACGGGCGGGACCGCCGACGCGGTAGAGGTCGAAGCTTTCCTTGAGGCGCGCGGAGAAGTCGCCGCCGCCCTCCGAGTCCGTGCGCAGGCGCAGGAGCTCCTCGATCGTGTCGATGAGGAGCTGCGTGCCCACGCGGCGCCCGCCCAACGCGAGCAGCCGGTCGCCGCGCTGCCGCAGGGCGGCGACGGCGCGCCGGCCGGACTCTTCCAGGGAGCCCGTATCGAGGTCGTCGGCGACCGGCGGCCACCGGTCCGGCGGCACCCGCCGCACCGTCTCGGGAGTCCCGCCGGATTCCGCGCCGGGCGCGCGCGCCGGGCGCGGGACGCAGGCCGCGGAGAGCAAAAGGGCCGCGATGAAAAAATGAATCACGCGCATCGACGGATTATACAAGTTTGACCCACGCCGGCAACGCATACCCCAAGCGCCGCCCGGCCTCGGCACCGCGGACGTTCGAACGCGTGCCGAGCCGCTATCCTCCATGGTATCATCTGCGTGATGCGAGGGTCGGCATCCTTCCGGCTGCTATCGGCGTCGCTGTGCGTCGCCTGCGTCCAATGGACGGAGGCCGCGCCGGGCAGCGGCGCGTTCCCCGGCTCCGTCGAAGGCCTCTCGGTCGAGGAGCAGGTCGGGCAGCTGTTCATGCCCGTGATCGATGAGAAGTCCGCGGCCCGCTACGAGGAGCACATCCGGTCCGGGCGGCTGGGCGGAGGGCTGCTGCGCTGGAACCGGTTCAGCGCCCCGGAGCTGCGGCGCTTCACGGCCAAGCTCCGGCGATGGGCCTCGGCCTCGCCCGGTAAGGTCCCGTTCCTCGTCGCCGTCGACCACGAGGGGGGAGCCCTCTTCACCCAGCACAGCTTCGGCGCGACGGTATTCCCCGGAAACATGGCGCTGGGAGCGGCCGGCTCCGCCGAGCTGGCCGCGGCCGCGGCCGCCCAAAGCGCGGCGGAGCTTGGGTCCTTCGGGATCCGCGTCAATTTCGCGCCCGTCCTCGACGTCAACAGCGACCCGCGCAACCCGATCATCGGCGTGCGCTCGTTCGGCGAGGACCCGGCGGACGTCGCGCGGCTGGGCGCGGCCGCCCTGCGCGGCTACCGGGACGGAGGCGTCCTCGCGGCCGCCAAGCATTTCCCGGGCCACGGCGATACGGACGTGGACTCGCATACGGGGCTGCCCGTCCTGGACCGTTCCATCGAGGAGCTCGAGGCCGTGGACCTCGTCCCTTTCCGCGCGGCGGTGGAGGCGGGCGTGCCCATGATCATGACCGCGCACATCAGCGTGCCCGCCCTGGGGACGGGGCCGCTTCCCGTCACGCTCTCCAGCGCGGCGCTCCGCGGCCTGCTTCGGGAGCGGCTCGGCTTCGACGGGGTGATCGTCTCGGACAGCCTGACGATGAGGGCGATCACGCGTTCCCTGGACGTCCCGGAGGCCGCGGTCCGCGCCTTCTTGGCCGGGTGCGACCTTCTGCTCCCCGGCAAGGCGGCCTATCCCCCGGTATACGAGCGTTTCCTTGAGGCGGTGCGCGACGGGCGGATCGGGCGCGAGCGCCTGGCGGAGTCGGTCCGGCGCGTCTTGGAGGCGAAGAGGCGGATGGCGGAGCGGCGCCCCGAGGTGGAGCCGGACCCCGGACTCGCCGGCCGGATCGCCGACGCCGCCGTGACGCTCCTGCGCGACGACGCCTCGCTTCTGCCGCTGCGCCCGCAGGGCGGGAAGTCGCTGCTCGTGATCGCGCTCCGCCCCTCCCGGTTCTCCGACCACGTGGAGGGATTCGTGCGAGAGCTCAAACGCCGCCACGCGCCGACCCGCGGGCACGCCCTGAGCCCGAACCCGGACGAGAAGGCCGCCGAGCTGGCCGTGCGCCGGGCTCGGGACGCGGACTTTCTTATCGTGGGGACGTATCTGTGGGGCAACGAGCCCCCGGTCGCCCAGCGGCGGCTGGTCCGCCGCCTGCTCGACCTGGGCAAGCCGACGGTGTTGGTGAGCCTCATGAACCCTTATGACGCGCGCCATTATCCGGCCGCGAAGACCGTGGTCCTGACCTACGGCCCCACCCGCGCGTCGCTTTCCGCGGCCGCCCGCCTCATCTTCGGCGAGATCCCGTCCAAGGGACGCCTGCCGGTCACGGTGTCCGATCGCTTCCGTCGGGGAAGCGGCTTCGGAAATTGACAGAAATTGATTTTCCATTGAATTCCTCGTCGTAAAGTGCTAAACTAAGCAGCGTTTTTGGCAAGAATAGGCTAATAGATAGCTGAATATGGACTCGATTCCACCGGGCGAGGCCGGGCGGAAAGGGGTCCGCAGGGGTGCTCTGCATGTATCTGAAATGCATCGACATCATCGGATTCAAGTCCTTCGCTGAGAGGACCCGCATCGCGGTCAATCCCGGCATCACGGGCGTGATAGGTCCGAACGGATGCGGGAAGAGCAACATCGTCGAGTCCATCCGGTGGTGCATCGGCGAGATGTCCTGGAAGTCGCTGCGCTCCGATTCGATGGTGAGCGTCATCTTCGCGGGCACCGCCCGCCGCAACCCCGTGAACCTCGCGGAGGTCACGCTGACCTTCGACAACGCGCGCAGCCAGCTGCCGGTCCAGTACTCCGAGGTCCAGGTCACCCGGCGCATCTATCGCTCCGGCGAGTCGGAGTACCATCTAAACAAGACGCAGTGCCGCCTGCGCGACATCCGGGAGCTTTTCCTCGACACCGGCATCGGCAACGACGGCTACGCGATCATCGACCAGGGGCAGGTCGACTTCGTGCTCAACGCCAAGCCCGAGGACCGCAGGGCCCTGTTCGAGGAGGCGGCCGGCGTCGCCAAGTATAAGGCCAAGCGCCAGGAGGCCCTCCGCAAGCTCGACCGCGTCGAGATCGACCTCGGCCGCCTGCAGGACTCGGTCTCTCTGATCAACGAGCAGATCAAGAAGCTCGACGCCGATGCCCGCAAGGCCCGGCTCTTCACGAAGTACAAGACGGAGCTCGGGGCCATGGAGGCCGGCCATATACTCCGGGAGGTCGCCGGGATCGACGGCCAGGTCGCGTCCGAGAAAGAGCGCGCCGCGCCGTTCTCGGAGAAGCTCTCGGGGCTCCTCACGGGCGTCGAGGCCGACGAAGGCCGCCTGGCGGCGCTCAACCTCGAGCGCGCGGGGCAGGAATCGGTCGCGATGGAGTCGAACCAGAAGATCGCGGCCGTCAAGTCCGAGATCGGCCGGCTCGAGGAAAGGATCGCCAACGCCGTCCACAGCTCCCGCGACCTGAAGGCCCAGCTCGCGACGTCGCGCGAGGACCTGCGGACCGAGAAGTCCCGCGCGGCCGAGATGGATCCCGGCATCGAGCGCGCCCGCCAGGACCACGAAGGGGCGTCGGCCAGGCTGGACGAGGCGCGCGCCGAGGTCGACGGATTCAGCGGCGAGTACGAGCGCTTGGCGGCCGAGCGCGACGCCGCGGCGGCCGATCTGGCCGGACTCCGGAAGAGTCTCCTCGAGGTGGTCGAGGAGAGCCAGAACGTCTCCCGCCGGCTCTCGGCGGCCGAGAGCCGGCAGGGCCAGCTCGAGTACGAGCTGCTCCGCACCCTCAAGGAGGCCGAGAAGAAGTCCGTCCAGACCGATTCGGCGCGCGGGGAGGCCGACCGCCAGGAGCGCGCGGCCACGGAGCAGAAGTCGCGGATCGCCGAGGCTCGTCAGAACGCTCTGCTGCTTGAGGCCGAGCGCGACGAGTTCCAGGGCCGGCTGTCCGCGCTTTCCGAGGAGGCGCTCGGGCTGCACGCCGATTCGGCGCGCCTTGGCGCGCGGATCGAGGCGCTCGAGACGCAGGGCGCGCAGGACCCCTACTGGGTCGGGGCGCACGCGGTCGTCGACGCCGGGATCCCGGGGATCGTCGGGACGGTCCGCTCTCTCTTGGACGTCGGCGGGACGTACCGCGCCTTCGTCGAGGATGCCCTCGGCGAGCGCCTCTACGCCGTGGTCTGCGAGGACCTTCCGGCCGCGCGGGCGGGCGTCGAGTTCCTCAGGGGTTGCGGCAAGGGCCGGGCCCGGTTCCTGGTGGCCGACTCGCTGCCGGCGTCCGCCCTGCCCGCGGTCGGCGCGCCGGGCGGGGCCAGGCCGCTGCTCGAACTGGTCCGCTTCGCGCCGGAGCACGAGCGCGTCATCCGCCATCTTCTCGCCGAGACCTACGCGCTCGACGGCGGGCTCTACGGCAGATACTGGGTATGCGGCGGCACGCTCGAGGGGGACGCCCTGCGGGCGGGCATCGCCGATATCGGGGCGGTCCGCAAGGAGCTCGCGGAGCTGGAGGCGCGCCGCGGCGCGCTCGCCGGCAGGAAGGCCGGCCTCGAGAAGGACCTGGCCGCGTGCGAGGAGCTCCTGAAGGATGCCCGCGCGTCGGTCTCGGATGAGTCGCTCAAATTCCACGGGCTCGAAGTCGAGCTGAACCAGAAGCTCGAGAGCCTGCGGCTCTACGAGGAGGACGTCGAGTCCCTTATCGCGCAGGCGGCGCGGGTGCTTGCCGATCTGGCCGCGGTCAAGGAGGAGCTCATCGAGCTTCGCAGGAGCTCGGACCGCGGCGGCGAGGAGGCCGCGGACCTTCGCCGGGGGGAGGAGGACGCCTCCAAGAAGCACGCGACGCTCGGCGAGGAGGTCGCGAGGATGGGCGCGCAGCGGGAGCAGTTCGACTCCAGGCTGGCGAACATCGAGACCCAGCGGAACCTGCTCAAGGAGCGCTTCGACAGCCTTGTGGAGAACAAGGAGGCGATCGATCTATCCATCCGGCGCCGGGTGGAGCGGCAGGAGCAGTGGGAGGTCCGTATCAAGGAGCTCGCCGAGGTGGACTCCGATTCCAAACGAAGGCTCGACGAGTTCAACCGGGACCTGGCCGGTCTGGAACGGGAGTCGAGCACGCTCTTCGAGAAGCTGCAGCTGGTCCGGAAGGACGCCGAGGCCCTGACGCACACGGTCCATGAGAAGAAGGCCGAGGCCGACGAGCTGCGGGAGACGCTGCACACCTCGGAGCTGCGGGTGTCGGAGCTCGCGACCCGGCGGAAGTTCCTGGTGGACAGGCTTCTCGAGGAATGGAAGATCTGCGAGGAGGATGCGCGCCTGAAGTACAAGGACCAGCCGGTGGACGAGGCCCGCATCCAGTTCCTGCGGCGGCGCATCGAGTCCTTGGGCAACATCAATATGGCGGCTCCCGAAGAGTACGAGGAACTCACCAAGCGGCGCGACCGTCTTCAGGGCCAGATCGACGATCTCAGCCAGGCTAAGCAGGACCTGCGCACGGTGATCACCAAGATCAACTCGACGACGAGGGAGAACTTCCGCCAGACCTTCCACGAGGTCCGGGAGCACTTCCGCAAGCTCTACGGCGTGCTCTTCGAGGGGGGCGAGGCCGACCTCGTGCTGACCGACCAGGAGAACCTGCTCGAGACCGGCATCGACATCGTGGCCCAGCCTCCGGGGAAGAGGCTTCAGAGCATCTCCCAGCTCTCCGGCGGGGAGAAGGCCCTGACGGCGATCGCGCTCTTGTTCGCCTTCTTCATGGTCAAGCCCGCCCCGATCTGCATGCTCGACGAGGCCGATGCCGCGCTCGACGACGCCAACGTCGACCGCTTCGTCTCGCTGCTGCGCGAGTTCGTGGACAGGACGCAGTTCCTCATCGTCAGCCACAATAAGAAGACGATGGAGGCCTGCGACGCGATCTACGGCATCACGATGGAGGAGTCGGGCGTCAGCCAGATCATATCCGTCGACTTCAAGAAGAGGCCCTCCGGCGGCGAGGCCGACGCCGAGCGGGAGCCGGTCCTCGTCGGGGCCGCGGTCGAGGCCTCGGAGGCGGCGTCCGTCGCGCCTATGGCGGCCGTCGTGCCTCTTCCGGAATCTTCCAGGGAAGGTACGTCCCCGCCAAGCGGGGACGAGGCGCGCACAGGACCCGGAGGGTCCGGCGCCGCGTCTACGGGAGCCGCCGCGCCTCTGGTCGTGTCCTCCGAGGAAGGATGGTCCTCGCCCGACTCGAGCGAGGCTTCCGCCGGTCCCGCCGTCGCGGGAGGACCCGGGGACGCCTCCGGCCGTGAGGACTCCGGCGACGGACCCGCGGCCCCCGAGCCGCCCCTCGACACCGAAGGGCCGTCCCGCTAGCCCGTGCTCTGGGGCGTCGTCGGCGACATCCACTCGAACGTCGAGGCGCTCGACGCGGTGCTGCGCCGCCTGCGGGACGCCGGCGCCGAGGGAGTCATCTGCTGCGGGGACCTCGTCGGCTACGGCACCGACGCCGACGCCGTGATCGAGCGCATGGCGAGCCTGCCCCGGGTCGCGGCCGTGCGCGGCAACCACGACCTGGCGGTGCTGGGCCGGATGGACCTCAGGTGGTTCAACATCCCGGCGCGGGCGGCCGTCGAGCGTACCCGGCGGACGATCAAGCCCGAGAATCTCGCCTGGCTCAAGGAGCTCCCTCCGCGCGTCGAGGACGAGGTATTCACCGTCGTCCACGGCTCGCCGCGCAACCCGGCGGAGGAATACCTCGTCACCACCCAGCAGTTTCACGACAACTGCTCGTATTTCGAGACCTCGCCCTGCTTCGTCGGGCACAGCCATATGCCGGCCTGCTTCCTGATGTCCGAGCCGGTCAGCTACGTGGAGCACAGCCCTCTGCTCGACGGGCAGACGGTCGCCTCGCCCGTCGGCGTGCGCAGCGTCATCAATCCAGGCTCCGTCGGCCAGCCGCGCGACCACGACGCGCGCGCCTGCTACGGCCTCTACGACGAAGAGACCCGCGTCTTCACCCTCCACCGGGTCGAGTACGATGTCGCCTCGGTCCAGGACAAGATCCTTAAGGCGGGCCTGCCCGAGTTCCTGGCGTTGAGGCTGTCGTACGGCCAATAGCGCGTCAAGCGCGAAGCGCTTGGCGTGCTTGCACCTCAGGCTATCAAGAAGCCCCGCCCGCCTTCGGCGGGATTAGTCGTGGGCCGAGCTTTGCGGTTTATTAACCCAGTACCCTTGCAAACGTAACACCTCCGGGCTATATATAAGGTTAACGCTATGCTAGGTGGGCTGCGAGCAATCGCCAGAGCCGCGCGGCGGGCCATCGCCGGCGGCCGGGGGCAGATCGCGATCCCGTCGCTGTTCGTGCTGCCGACGCTGTTCCTGTTCGTCTACCTGAGCTTCGAGACGGCCAAGATTTCGCGCGAGAAGATCCGGCACCAGTTCGCGCTCGACGCGGCCGCCTTCATCGAGATGACGAACTACTCGGACTTCTTGAACCGCTCGGCCTACGTCAACGGGGCCTTCCCCCAGCGCATTTTCTACGAAGGTTTCTACAACACCTGCATCGAGAAGAAGAACAACACCTCGGGGGACTGCGGCGGCAAGGGAGACCGCCTCTACACCATCCTGTTCAAGAACGGGGCCTTCCCGAAGACCGATCAGGCGCCTCCCGACGCTCCCCTCGACTCCTACCCCCGGTGGTTCCTCCGGTTCGGCGGCACCGGCCAGTCCAAAAACAATAACGCGCCCGACATGGGGGGCGGGAGGCTGGACCTGCTGACGATGCAGGACGCGCTCGACTACTGGCTCAGCTGGGACGATGCTCAGGACATCTACAAGCTTTACGTGCAGATCTACCAGCTGCTCGGCTCCGTCGAGGACGCCCAGTACTCCGTCTTCAAGCGTCTAACCAACGGCCACAACTTCTTCCGGAAGTCGTACTGGCTGAACACCAACGATTCCATCGGCGCGGCGTTCGAGGGGGCGGCCTACTTCGACGCCTACTCCTTCTCTCCCAAGCCCTATTGCGTCCAGGAGCTCATGATCGTCGGCAACAAGCCGACCAGCAACCCGTTCCAGCCGTACATCCTCTACGCCCCGCAGAGCCCCATCCAGATGCCGTCGACGATCTCCGACTGCCAGCCCTCTTCCGGGCTGTTCCAGATGGAGGCCATCCCCGACAGCCACCTCGACAACATGCGCACCCAGCACCCTCCGGGCTCCCGGTTCGGCTTCAACCTGCCGGGGTATCCGGTCGTCCAGCACTGGGGCCAGGACACGCTCGGGCGCAACTATTTCAACGTCAACTTCATGAACAAGGTCCGGTGCCCCGACGGGGCGGGCGGCCCTTGCGTGCACGCGACGGCCGCGGTCCTCGGGGGCCGCCTGTGGCCGGACCCGACTCCCAAGTTCCAAACGAGGCTCTACCCATGAGACTACTCGATCTGACAGGCATCCCGTTTCATAGAGGCGCGAGAGCTATTAGCATTCCTCTCAGGAGGGGTTCAGCGAGGCGTCGCCCGGAGGGCGAAAGCCGAGCGACGATGAAACGGGGAACCTGGGTTCCCCTTGTAGAGCGGCCGAGCGGAGGCTGTTCTTTCCTCTCCGAAGCGAGGGAACCCGACGCCCCCCTGGCGGACTATCAGTCCGCCGGGCGGCGGAGGGCCGCGACAGAGAGGGGTGCGACAAAGGGTCAAGCTACGACCGAAGTCGTCCTCCTCCTCCCGCTCTTCATGTTCTTCCTGTTCGCCTTCGCGAAGATGTTCGCGACCCTCGTGCTGATCCAGAAGATGGAGGTGGCCTCGTACTACGCCGCGCGCCGCTGGCAGCTGGAGTCGCACCGGAACGTGCAGTACGAGTCGTTCGACAACGACGTCCTCTGCAAGGACATCGAGGAGAAGGTCAGGGACTATCTCGGGTTCAACGTCGGCACCACGAGGAGTTTCCTCGGGCTCGACGACGCGCGCGTCTGCCCGGTCACCCGCACCCAGGTCTGGAACGTCGTCACCCTGACGGTCTGGACGCAGCCGATCAAGCTGCCTCTGATGCAGACCGAGGGGTACAAGTTCGAGGTCGTCAAGTACGTGCCGAACCGCGACCGGCCGATCGCTTTCGTCCTGCCTGGGCTGGGGACGTAGACTCCGGCGGGAACAAAAGGCTATCCTATGGTGTCCTGTTCAAGAGGGCGTGAGCGATGCTTTGGGCGAAGATAAAGCTGATCCTGCAGCGGCACTGGATATGGATGGCGATCCTCCTCGCCACGGGCCTGTCCGTGCTGATGCCGATATGGTACCTGGCGGGGATGGAGGAGAGCATCCGCCGCTACATCGTCGGGATCAACGTCGCGTCCCTGCCTTGGGGGATCCTGCAGACCCTGATCTTCGTGGGGTTTCTCTACCTGCTCCAATACGGCGGCGGCTTCTCCCGCTTCAAGAAGGCGAAGGTCGACGCCGCGATGGTCAAGACGCGCTTCTCGGACGTCATCGGCATCACCGAGGGCAAGAAGGAGGCCTGGGAGGTCGTGCAGCTTCTCAAGGACCGCTCCAAGCTGCGCCTGGTGGGCGGCCGCATCATCCGCGGCATCCTGCTGCTCGGGCCCCCGGGATGCGGCAAGACCCTGCTGGCCAAGGCCATCGCCACCGAGGCCGGGATCCCGTTCCTCTCGGTCGCCGGCTCGGAGTTCGTCGAGATCTTCGTCGGGGTGGGCGCCTCCCGCGTGCGCAAGCTCTTCAAGCAGGCCCGGCAGTACGCCCAGGCCTACGGCGGCTGCATCATCTTCATCGACGAGCTCGAGGTCCTCGGCCGCAAGCGCGTGTTCTACGACGCCTTCGGGGGCTCCTCGGAGGGCAACTCGACGCTCAACCAGCTGCTCGTGGAGATGGACGGCCTCGTGGACACCGAGGCGAACGTCGTGGTCATGGCGGCCATGAACGCCGCCGAGGACGTGCTCGACCCGGCCCTGCTGCGCCCCGGCCGCTTCGACCGCAAGATCCAGATCACGCGGCCCAACCTGCTGGAGCGCCAACAGCTCTTCGAGTACTACGGCAAGCAGATCCAGATGGACCCCTCCGTCGACTTCGGGCGCCTCGCGCGCAAGGCGGTCTACCGGACTCCGGCCGACATCGAGAACATCCTGAAGGAGGCGGCGCTGATCGCCACCCGGAACAAGCAGGCGGTGGTGGGCTATAAGGAAATCACGTCCGCGATCGAGCGCATCGAGCTCGGCGTGGCCCATACCCTCACCCTGACCCCGCACGAGCGCGAGATGACGGCCTACCACGAGGCCGGGCACCTGATCATCCTCTACCTCACGCATCCGACCAGCGACGTCTTCAAGGTCTCGATCATGCAGCGGGGCGGGACGCTCG
This sequence comes from Elusimicrobiota bacterium, assembly GCA_043819795.1. Taxonomy (GTDB): domain Bacteria; phylum Elusimicrobiota; class Elusimicrobia; order UBA1565; family UBA1565; genus JBDREN01. The sequence continues at coordinate 1,923 of JBDREN010000060.1, read as the reverse complement.
GCGTCGTGCACGCGACGCCGCGCGAGGAGATGTACAGCTCCGACCGCAACACGCTGATGGCGCACATCAAGGTGTCACTGGGCGGCTTCGTGGCCGAGAAGTTCAAGTACGGGGTGACGACCGACGGCGTCAGCGCGGACTTCGCGAACGCGACCCGGTACGCGCACATGATGGTATGGCGCTTGGGTATGGGGACCAACGGGTTCATCGGCGACTTCACGACTCTCCCCGAGAGCCAGCTTTCCGAGGGGCTCAAGGCGAAGCTCAACGCGGAGACGCAGGAGATCCTCCGGCAGGCGCTGGCCGAGGTCGAAAGGACGCTGAAGGACGAGTGGCGGATCGTCGAGCGCTTCGTCGGCGAGCTCCTGAGCAAAGACGAGCTCGACTACGACGAGATCGCCCAGGTATTCGAGCAGTACGGCAAGCATCCGCCCAAGGGCATCACCGTGGCCAGCCGCCTGGAGCTGCCTCCCGCGAACCAGGCGGGCCGGTCGCCGCGGCCGCCGTTCGCCCCTCCCGACCCCGAAATCCCGCCGCCCAACTCCGCGCGGTAGCCATACTGCCCGCCCGAGCGCCGCCTCGGTCGTTGGTCCCTTGACAAAACAAGGGGGGGCCTTTACACTGATAATATAAGCGAGGGGGACTTTTTATGCCTTCGTCGGGCCGTCGCGGCACGGACCCTCTTAAGGAGTACTGGTGGGTCCCTTTGATCATCGCCGTCCTGATCGGCGTATGGATATCTATGGCCAGGATGCCCGGGACGGGATCGGATTCGGTCGTCATCCCGCGCCAGGCCTCGACCACCGAGCAGAGCTTGCGCTCGCTCGACGAGGTCGGGACGGGGACGGGCGCGCCCGGCGACGCGCTCGGGCGCTCGGCGCGGGCCGCCCGGAGCGCCGGAGCCGGCGCTGAGGGGCGGGAGGCGCCGGCGAGCGGCCTGTACCGGTCGCCCGGAAGCGCGAAAGGCTCTCCGATAACCAAGGAGGAGGAAGCGGCGGCGGAGCTCGCGCGGGGAGGCGGGAAGGCCGGAGCGGGCTCCTTGGCGGACGCGCTCAAGAAAGTGGCCTCTTCCGGAAAGGCCCCGGACCACGGATGGGGAGGCAAGGAGGTCAGGACCGGCTTCTCACGGCCCAGGGCCAAGTTCGGCAAGGTGGGCACCACGCGCGGCGGCGGGGCCGGGTCCACGTCGGCGCAGCTGACCGTGGACAAGCCGTTCGGGACCGGCGGTGACCCGGGGCTGAAGATCGATCCGGGCGCGGGCTTGAGCGCGCGGGACCGCTCCGTCTCCGATCCGGGCGGGAGCGGGGCGAACCAGTCGCTGGATTCGCTCAAGCGCGCGGACAAGCAGCTGATGGCCGGCCTCGACGGCGCCGATGAGATCGCCGCCGCGGGCGGCCGCCGGACCTTCGACGGGGCGGGCGTCATGGCGGGCACGGCGCTCGACCAGCTCAAGGCCGCCGGCCAGGGCTCCGGCGTGGGGAGCGGCGCGGGCGTGCCGCAGAACCTGAAGACCAACGACCCCAACCTGGACATGAAGGAGTTCGAGGCGCCCGAGATCCCCGAGGCCGCCCAGGTCAAGGACGACGACAACCAGGACTACATGACCCAGCAGATCCTGATGATGGTGATGGGGGTCGCATTGTCGGGGATGGCGGGGCCGGGCGTGGGCGGCATGATGATGATGGGCGTCAACATGATGGGGATGTTCCCGCCCTCCGGCGGCGATACGATGGACAAGTTGTAGACGGCGGAGAGCCGCGGCGAGCTTTTGGAGAGGATCATGGAAACGAACACCGAGAACAAGCCTGAGATTCCCGAGATCAAGCCCGACGTGATGCGCTCCGACGACGAGCGCAAGGGCGGCCTGCTCGCGATGATCCTCTCCAAGCTGGGGCTTGGGGGAGGCGCGGCGGGCGGCGCGGC